>JBLMWS010000112.1:0-6382 GCA_050257355.1 Gemmatimonas sp. | reverse complement strand
GACATGTCGAGGATGCCGTTGACGACGCTCAGGAGGTGCTGACCGGAATCGTTGATGAGCTGGGCGTACTCCCTGCGGCGCGCCGCATCCAGCATCAGCGTGTCTTCCCTGGCGATCATCTCGGAAAAACCGATAATCGCGTTCAGCGGCGTGCGCAACTCGTGGCTCATGGTGGCGAGAAAGCGCGTCTTGGCGGCATCGGCGGCTTCCGCCGCACTCCGTGCGAGATCGAGCGCCTGTTCCTGGATCTTGCGCTCCGTGATGTCGCGCATGACAGCGACCACCTCGGCATCGTCCGTGCCCGCCACGGCAGCGGATCCGTCGAGCGGCCGGCAGCGCATCTCGACCCAGATGAAATCAACCGCGCTGTTCGCGCCCGAGCGCGGCGCCTCCCGTTTCAGGCGGAACTCCACGCTTCCCGCCTCGGTGCCGCGCGCGGCTTCCGACAGCGCCGTCAGATAGGCCGGACGATCCGCGACGTGGACGCGATCGAACAGGCCGTGTCCGAACAATTGCGCCGCCGGCACGCCCAGCATGATTTCAGCGGCCGGCGAGATGAACTGCACGGCGCCGTTGCGGCGATGGCGCGAGATGACGTCGCTCATGTTGAGCGCGAGCAGGCGATAGCGTTCCTCTTCGAGCGACAGCAGCTCGACGCTGGTGCGCGCCAGCGATTCCGCACTGAAAGCAAGACCTGCTGCATAAAGCGTCGCCGAAGCCACGCCGAACGCCATCAGTACGCCGTGTTTCGGCGCGTTGCCATCCACATGGCGCAAGAGGTCGAAATGGCCGAGCGCGATCAGCAGCGCCGCGCAGGACAGCGCGAGCAGCGCGGCGAAGGCGACCACGCGGCGCGAGGCCGACATCGCCGCCTCGAGTGGAACCACGACGAGCCAGACCGCGGCAAAGGAGGCGATGCCGCCGGTGGAGATTGCGACCGTCGTCACCAGGCAGGCGAGCGCCAGCGACGACAGCACATGCGCGCTTTCATAACGGCCGGTGCGCGACAGGAACCACGACAGCAAGATCGGCGCGATCAGCCAGGCAAGAGCCGCCACTTCGAGCGCGCTCGGCGCGCCGCGCAGGACGAGATAGAGCGGAAACGCCGCGAACGCCGCCAGACTTCCAAGCAGGCGCGGCGCGATGAAGGCGCGATGGCGCGCGCGCGTCAGGGCGTCATAGCGCGCCGATGGGTGCAGCAGCGCATCAAGGCAGTCGCGGATAATATTCAAAACAGTCACGGCTCTCGCGCCTCGGCTTGTTCGTCGTCAAACGCGCCGGAACGCCCCCTTCGCTGCGCCACCGTGTCAGAGCGAAATTAAATGAACACTAAGGCGCGAGCCCGTTCGCGGCCAAACAACGTCGATTGCGGGGCTTTTCGCTGTAGCGCCCACGGCTCATTCGGCGCAGATGGTGAACGGCAGGTTTCCGAACGCGCCCACTTATGGTTTCGAAATGGTGGACGGAGCGCGTTTTCATTCGTTTTGAACGAATCGCATCAACGGAAACTTCACGACGAGCCCATCAAGCTTGTCGCAAATCCCCCTCAAATTAAGCTCGAGGCAATGACTCGCGGTCTATCGAATCCTGAGAGAAGCAGGATGAGGTTCTGTTGAAGCGGCATCAGTCTCTGGTTCGGTTCACCTCCCGCAAGGGAGGCGCCGACCACCGGGGCAGCCGAGCGAACCTAATCTCATCACGCGTTGGGTCCGCGCTGATTGCGAAGTCAACCGCAACAGGCCTGCATCAGGCCGCAAAGCGTAACGGACCTTCGTTGGGACGATCGGGGTCGCGACATGTTTTTTCTGCTGCGCTTGGCATTCTGGCTCGGGCTCGTGCTCGTGCTGCTGCCGCGGGAAAAGACGCCGGACGCGGAGAAGCTGCCGCAGATCAGCGTGTCGGACGCGGTGCAGGCGGCGACCGCGGCGGTTTCCGACATGAGCCAGTTCTGCAAGCGCCAGCCGCAGGCCTGTGAGGTCGGCGGCGAGGCTGCAACCGTGATCGGCACGCGCGCCAGCGAAGGCGCGCGCAAGATCTACCGCTCCATCACCGACAAGAAACCCGACACCGAGGGCAAGAAGCCCGATGTCGAGAACAAGAAGCCAGGCGCCGAGAAGAAGGCGCCCGAACATACCGGCTCGATCGGCGGCCCCGATGATTCTGATCCGGCGGCGGCGGAAACCGCCGCGCGCGACACATTGACGTCGCAGGATCTCGCGCTGGAGTGGCGAGGGGTGCCCGAAAGCAAAGACTGGAACCCTGCACCTTGACGGAGATGTCGCTTTCGGCGCTGCGCGACCCTATATAGGGGACAGGGATCAACGCAGGCTGCCATGAGCATCGACGAAATCAGGGACAATTTCGCACTTCTCGACGAGTGGGACGATCGCTACCGCTACGTCATCGAGCTCGGCCGCACGCTGGAACCGTTGCCGGAGGCCGAACATTCGCCCGAGAACAAGGTGCAGGGCTGCGTCAGCCAGGTCTGGCTCTCCAAGAGGATCGAGCGCGACGGCAATCACGGGCCGGTGCTGAACTATCGCGGCGACAGCGACGCGCACATCGTGCGCGGCTTGGTTGCGATCCTGCTCACGCTGTATTCAGGACGCACGCCGCAGGAGATTCTCGCGACCGACGCGCTGGAGGTTTTCGACGAGTTCGGCTTTCGCGAACATCTGACGCCGCAGCGCTCCAACGGCCTGCGCTCGATGGTGGAGCGCATCCGCAACGACGCCCGCGCCGCGCTGGCGACTGCCTGAAACCTCGTTCGCCCCGGCCGACCGGCGCGTCGGCCTACTTCCGCTCGCGCCGCTGCTGGCCAAGACCCATCTTCTTGGCGAGCTGCGAGCGGGCCACGGCATAATTCGGTGCGACCATCGGGTAGTCCGCCGGCAGGCCCCATTTGTCGCGGTATTGCTCCGGGGTCATGTTGTACTGGGTGCGGAGATGGCGCCGGAGCGATTTGAAGCGCTTGCCGTCCTCAAGACAAACCAGATAGTCGGGATGAATCGATTTCTTCACCGCGACGGCAGGCTTTGCCGGCTCGGGCGGTGCTTCGGTCCGGCCGCTCGAGACCCGCAGCAAGGCCGCATGAACCTGACTGATCAGATTGGGGATTTCCGTGGCCGGCGTCGGATTGTTGCTGAGATAGGCGGAGACGATATTCGCGGTCAGATCGATAAAGCTCTTGCCGGCGCCATCTGTCATCGAAACCTCCGGCCGCACCTGTTGACCGCACGGTATCCCGCAAGCGTCACACGCCAACCGGAATCGCTGTTAATCTTGGCGAATATTTGCGGATTACTGCAGCTCTGACAAGAACAGCCGGGCTCAATTCATTAAAATCGGCCTAAACCAAAGTACAAGCCGATCGCTCAGGTCCGCTGATCGAGATGCGCGCGCAGTTCGTCGATCGAGGCAAAACGCATCATGCCTTCGGGCATCTGCGCTTCGATGGAACCGTCGGAATAGAGGGAATAGGCCATCCCGTCGACGACACCTGATTTGATCACCGTCACCGCGGGCTGCTCCTCGCTCTGCGCTGGCTCCACAGATCGCACCGGTTCTTCCGCCTCACCAGCCTCTGCCTCCTGCGCAGCGGAAGGTGGGCGGCCGGGGCGCCGCGGCGAAAATTCGGAGGCGCGCGGACGCTCGGCTTTCGGCCAGGCGGTCTCAAAGCCGGGTCGGCTCGTCTCGGGTCCAACCGACGAGGGGCGCTCCGGCGCTGTCGATTCGCCCGCTCCCGTCTGGCCGCGCTCGCGCTCCTTCCTCATGTTCGAGGAAAACAACAGATTGCGCCGGCGTGGCGGGGCTGGCTCGGCCTCCTCTGGCGGCGGCACCGGAGCCTCCTGGCGCGGACGCTCGCGCGAGGCTGCGTGCTCCCGCCAGGGCGGGGCTGACGGCGGAGCCGGTGCGGCTTCTGCGGCCGTCCGCGCCGCCTGATCACGGGAAAACAAATAGGCCTCCTGGCCCGCTTCGCGCGCGGCTAGGGGCGGGATCGGCGGCAGCGCCGGCCGTGTGCGCTCCTCCTCGGCCGTGCCCGGAGCGAGCCGGCCGGTAATGTTTCTCAATTCGCGCACCACCAAGGCCAGAGCGAGCACGATGATCCCGCTGCACACGGCCACGACGCCAGCCAGGATCAACGTATTGCCGAAGCTCAGCTCGAGCAGGAAGCCATACACGACCGCCAGAATACCGGCCAGAATGGCCCCGATCCCGGCGATCAACAAAGCGATCACCATCGAATTACCCCCCGTTGCGCCGGCCTGATCCAGCGCAAAACGGCCCCGCCACGATACCGTCATATTGTGGCAAGAACAAACGGCCAATTGCCGCGTTGGTTCCGAAAAAGAAAGTCGATCAGAAGCTTATTCACACTCCCTTCAGCTTCCGCCGCATAGTCCTCGGCAAGCTATCAAGGTCGGGACTTGCTGCACCGCATCGGGAATTCGTCACAATCGCCAATTACTTAGGGCCGGGACTGCGCTATATGGGTGCCCGACATTGAGGCCCAAAGCGCCATCTGGGCCGAACGGACGCCGGGTCACCATTCATCATGTCTTCCATCACAACTTCGGCCATCGACACGCCGGTGCGGCGCTCGATGGAGCGAACCTGCGACGATCTATCGTTGCTGGTGCTCGCCGCGGTCGGATTGGTCGCGGCGTTCACGTTCCGTGATTACGGGCTGGGCTGGGACGACTACACCCACGCCCAATACGCCGACCTCCTGCTCCGCATGTACCGGTCCGGCTTCAAGGACACCGACGCGCTGTCGTTTGCCAATCTCTACATGTATGGCGGCGGCTTCGACATGGCGGCCGCGTTGCTGCACAAGATCATTCCGCTCGGACTGTTCGAGACCCGGCGGCTGCTGGGCGCGATCGTCGGCGTGATCGGACTTGCCGTGACCTGGCGGCTGGCGCGGCGCATCGCCGGCCCGCTTGCGGGTCTTGCGGCGGTGCTCCTGCTCGCGCTCTGCCCGATCTATTACGGGCACATGTTCATGAACCCCAAGGATGCGCCGTTCGCGGTGGCGATGGTGATCATGATGATGGGCCTGGTGCGCCTGGCCGAGGAGTACCCGTCGCCCTCGCCGCGGACGATTTTGATCGTCGGCCTGGGCGCGGGGCTGTCGATCGGCTCGCGCATTCTCGGCGGGCTCGCGCTGGTCTACGCGCTGATCGGCTTTCTTCCGCTCTTCATCGAGGAATTCCGCACCCAAGGCGCGCGCGAAGCCGCCGGCCGCTTCATCCATGCGCTCTACGTGCTGGTGCCAGGGCTCGTGCTCGGCTACCTCATCATGGGACTGATCTGGCCGTGGTCGATCATCGAACCCGGCAATCCCTTCCTAGCGCTGACCTACTTCTCGCATTTCTTCGAGAGGCCATGGAAGGAGATGTTCGACGGCGCGATGGTATCGGTGCCGGATATGCCGTGGTCGTATTTGCCGACCCTGTTCGCGCTGCAGATGCCCGAGGTGCTGGAGGCGCTGCTGCTCGGCGGCGTGATCGGCACGTTCGTGGCGTTGACACGGCGGGACATCCCGGCGCGGCGCAAGACGATCCTGCTGATGCTGACGCTGGCAGCGATGTTGCCGATCATGATCGCGATGGTGAAGCGTCCGGCGCTCTACAACGGCATCCGGCATTTCGTGTTCGTGATCCCGCCGATGGCGCTGCTCGGCGGCATCGCGTTCGCGCAGGCGGTGAAATGGCTGGGCGAACATCGCCGCAGCTGGCAGCCGGTGCTGCTTGCCGTGTTCTGCTTCGGCCTGTTGCTGCCGCTGCGCGAGATGATCCGGCTGCACCCCTATCAGTACACGTATTTCAACTACATCGCAGGCACGGTGCGCGACGCCGACAAGCGCTTCATGCTGGATTATTGGGGGCTCGCCTTCAAGCAGGCCTCCGACCGGCTGCGCGAGCAGCTTGACGCCAAGCATGAAACGCCGCCGCCGGGGCGCAAATGGAGGATGGCGGTGTGCGGCCCGCTGCGGCCTGCCCAGGTCGCGCTCGGCCCCGACTTCACCATCGACTGGCGCAGCCATGCCGCCGATTTCGCCATGACGCTGGGCGAATTCTATTGCAAAGGCTTGAACGCACCGGTGATGGTCGAGATCAAGCGCGACGACGTGGTCTATGCGCGTGTCTATGACATCCGCGGCCGCAGCATCGCGACCTTGTTGTCGATCCCGCCGCCGTAACGCTTCTCGCCTCCGCGCGCCTCGCCAAGCATGACTGCCGCGCGCAGGTGCGGCTTGCTGCGAAGCGTTCGCACCACTACCCTGCCTCATAGCAAGCCCATCGCGGAGGAAACGACCATGTCGCCAGCGGAAGCGCGCCTGAAGGAAGTGCCGTCGGATATGACGGAGGCCGAATGG
>JBLMWS010000111.1:0-4951 GCA_050257355.1 Gemmatimonas sp. | reverse complement strand
TGGCCCTTGGCGAGACGGTTTTCCTTGAACAGCTCCTGGATTACCTGAAGATACCAGCGTCCCGGCAGATCGATCGGATTTTCGTACCAGCTGTAGAACGCCTCTTCCTTGGCGAGATAGTCGGGGTCGTCGATGTGCTCGTAGAGATCGATGTGCTCTTCGAAATAATGCTGCTCGGGATGCATGTTCTTCCAGCCGCGCAGCATGAAATTGCCTCTCATCAATCCGCCGCCGAGCGCGACCAGCTCTTGGTAAAAGGACAGCGGCGAGGATTGCACCATGCGCCGGATCGGACCGTTGCCGGCATCGGTATCGATCGGTGATCCCGCCAGCACCAGCGAATTGACCTTGTCGGGAAAGCGCGCGGCCGCCATCGCCGCCATCCATCCGCCCTGGCAGAGGCCGACCAGGTTCACACGACCGCCGAGATCGTCGATCGCGACGATGAGCTCGGCGAGATAGTTGTCGACCTCGAGGTCCTTCATGTCCTCGCTTGCCGATTTCCAGTCGGTGAGGGCGACGTGGCCGATGCCGTTGGCGAGCAACGTCTCGACCAGGCTCTGTCCTTTTTGGTAGTCGGCGATCATCGCGGTGTGCCCGGCATAGGGGGCGTGAACGAGCGCGGGAATGCCGCTGCCGGGCGTGCCGTAATCGCGCAGCCGCATGGTCCGCAGCTCGAGACGAATTTTGTTTGGTGTCGCGAGACCGGGACGCAGCTCGCCGTGAATTTTGATCTCTTCATTGATGAAACCGATATTGCGGGCATAGAACTCGGCGCCGCGCTCGACGAGTCCGGCCGCCATGGCGACGGGCCAGAGCGCGGGAACGCTGAGCGAAGCGAAGTTCGCTGCAGCCGGCGCGGCGCGGGCAGGAGCAGGTTGCGAATCTTGGGACATGGCGACCTCTCGGTTCAGCGGTGCTGAGTGTCGTTGATGGAATGCTGGATTACGCAGTTCCCTCGCGCGCATCCTGCAGAAGATGCCAGCAATGCCGCGCAATCATCAGGTCTTCGTTGGTCGGGATCACCCAGGCCGACGTCATGGAGGTCGAAGTCGAGATCCTGGGGCCGCTGTTGGCGTTGGCCGCGGCGTCGATCTGCAAGCCGAGCCAGGACGCCTGCTCGCAAACGCGGCGACGGATCTCCACTGCGTGCTCGCCGATGCCGGCGGTAAACACCAGCGCGTCGAGGCCGCCGAGCGCGGCTGCCAGCGCGCCGAGTTCGACGCAGATCCGATAAACGAAGAGATCGATCGCCTCACGCGCGTGCGGCGCCTCGCTCGCCAGCAGCGTCTTCATGTCGTCGCTGAGGCCGGAAACGCCGAGCAGACCCGAGTCGTGATAGAGCAGGTCGCTGACGTCGTTGGCGGTCATGCCTTTCTCCTGCAGCAGATAAAGGACGACGCCGGGGTCGATCGTGCCGCAGCGGCGGCTCATCATCAGGCCGTCGAGCGCGGTGAAGCCCATGGTCGTTGCGATGCTGCGGCCGTCCCTCAGCGCGCACATGCTGGCGCCAGCGCCGAGATGGGCGACGACCACGCGGCCCCGTGCGATATTTGCGCCCGCGACATCGCTCAGCACGCTTGCGATATATTCGTAGGACAGACCGTGAAAGCCGTAGCGCAGGATGCCTTCGTCGGTGAGCTTTCGCGGCAGCGCGAACTGCCGCGCGACCAGCGGTTGGTCGTGGTGAAACGCGGTATCGAAACAGCCGATTTGCGGCAGGCCGGGATGCAGTTTCGACAGCGCCGCGATGGCTTCGAGGTGATGCGGCTGATGCAGCGGCGCCAGTGGAACGAGTCGCTCGAGCTCGGCGATGACGGTCGCATCGAGCCGCACCGGCGCGAAATAGCGCGAGCCGCCATGAACGATGCGGTGGCCGGCCGCAAGCAGTGAATCATCGGGGAATTTGCGCCTCAGCCAGTGCAGCAGCCATGACAGCGCGTGCTCATGATTAGGGACTCCGCCGACGTCCTCGTTCACCAGAAGCCGGCCGGCCCCGTCCTTGGCATGCGCCTGCAGCGCGTCTCCGATTCCCTCGCACTCGCCTTCGCAGATGACGCCGTTCGGCTCCGGCCGTGCCGCGCCCGAGAACAGCGAAAATTTGATGCTGGATGAACCAGCATTGAGAACCAGAATGGCTTCCATTACACCCGCCGCGTCCTGTACCGCGCCCATAACAACGCAATTGCGCAGGATCCGAGCCTTGCCAGCGATTTGTCCGCGCGGCTCGTCAGGATGATCGGAACCCGGGCGCCGAGCACGATGCCGGCGATATCGGCGCCGGCAAGGTATTCGAGTTGCTTCGCCAGCATGTTTCCTGCCTCCAGGTCCGGAACCACGAAGATGTCCGCGCGTCCGGCGACGGGCGATACGATGCCCTTGGTTCGCGCCGCCTCCTCCGACACGGCATTGTCGAATGCCAGCGGACCGTCGACGATGCCTCCGGTGATCTGGCCGCGATCGGCCATTTTGCAAAGCGCGGCGGCGTCGATCGTGGAGCGCAGCTTTTCGGTCACCGTTTCGATGGCGGACAGGATGGCGACGTGCGGAGCGCGGTTGTCCAGGGCATGCGCGAGGTCGATCGCGTTTTGCACGATGTCTCGCTTGTCCGATAGGGTTGGGTTGATATTAATGGCGGCGTCGGTGACGAACAGCGGCCGCGGATAGAGCGGCGTATCGATGACGAAGATGTGACTCATCCTGCGTTCGGTGTGCAGCTTCGGTTCCGCCAGAATCGCAGCCATGAACTCGTCCGTATGCAGGCTGCCCTTCATCAGGGCTTCGACCTTGCGGTCGCGTGCGAGCGCAGCGGCAATGGCTGCCGCATCATGGCTGTGCTCGGCCGGTATAAGCTCGTAATGTGACAGATCGAGCTTTGTCTGCTCAGCGACCGCGTGGATCTTCGCGAGCGGTCCGACCAGGACCGGTACGATCAATTGCGCCTGCGCCGCTTCGATGGCGCCGGATAAGGAAACGTCGTCGACCGGATGGACCACCGCCGTGCGCAATGGCAGCAGGCCTTTGGCCTTCTGGATCATCTGTTGATACTGATAGCCTTTTTCCGCCGGATTGACCGACGCGCCACCTTGTTGGACGGTGATCGTCCTGCTTCCAACCTGATCCACGGTAACCTCCACGTGAAGTTTGCGACCCTTGCCCTCCTTCCCTGTCTTCTTTGCCTTTTAGGGCCATCTTTGAGCAGATTGTGCAGTGCATGTTGAGCGAGATCAATCGCGAGCAAACGCCGAAGGCCGCGCGCCGGTGATCGACCAGCGCGAGAGCCAATTCGCAACCGAACAAATCCGCGCTCTCGCGGGAGGACTACCCGGCAGGATGATCAGTGGGCGCCGCGCGCGATCAGCCGGTCGCGCACCAGTTGCACCGCCCCGCGGCTCCAGGAGTAGTTGGCGCCCATCCGGAGCCCGCTGTCGCCGTCGGCGACGACCGCTCCGGTCTTGGTATCCCGCATCGCGAACCTCACGGTGTATTCCATGCGGCTGACCCGCCTGATGACGCCGACCAGCGATTGATCGGCGCCCAGGCCGGCGGCGATTTTCGCGTCACAGCCGCCGCAATCGTGCAGGCCATGGTCTCTCGCGGCAGCTTCACGTGCGGCACGGACGTCGATCAGCTGATAGCCCCCGGCCTGAGCCAAGAGCCGGCGAACTGCGCTTGTGGTGTCGGTCAGGCCCGTGCGATCGGATGCCGTCTCGCCCGGCGTTGCGGCACCCGCGCTGGTGTCCTCGAGTTCGAAGTCGAACACCGCAAGTTTGAGCCGTGCCGGCGCCGCAACCTGAAGCGACGGCGGTGCGGCTATGAGCGCGGCGCGCATCTCCTGCGACATGAAGGCCTCGGCGCGCTGCCAGGCTTGGTCGTCGTCGCCGCGAAACGTGAAGAGCTTCTCGACCAGCACGCGATGGGACGCGACATCGATGGCGGCGGCTCGCGCCCATTGCACGAGCGTGCTGAGCTTATGAACGCCGCCGACCAGAAGGATCTTTGCTCCGGCCTGCGCCGCGGCTTGAAGCTGCTCGTCGAGCGTTGCTCCGGCGCCGGAGGTGGAGGGGACGAGGTGGAAGCGCTGGTCGGAGTCGATGTCGGCCCTGAGCGCGGTCATGAATGCCTGCAGCCGTCGTTGATGGGCCGCCGTCTGGTCGCTCGGCTCGCCCGAGGTGTCGTGATAGCTGAAATCCGCAACCGTCACCGATAAGCGTTGATCTTCGGCAGCCGCGGCGGAGCGCGGCGCGGCAAGGCCGCATCCAATCGCAATGCCGGCTGTGGCAACAAGGCGCAGAAGGGGGATGCGGAACATGGCAAAAAGTCCGATCAATGGCGAAGGTTGAAGAGCCGAGAAGCGCAGGATAGGGCCGCAGCTCCGGTGCCGAAGCGGAACGCGTCCCGTCTCGATCCGGGAAAATTTCACGACCTGTCCCGCCCAGGCAACCGGCGCTTCCCGGCGCGCACATAATGTCGTTAAATGCATAAGGCGGCGCGCCGCCCATCGCCACACTCATTCGCGCGAGGCATTCGCAGATGTGGACGTTTGCCAGGGGCGACCTCAAATTGCGCCTGACGCTGCGGGTCGCGGCGGTGTCGGCCGTCTGTTTCGCCGCGATCGCCGCCTATTTCCTGGTTGATGCCGACAGATCGGTGCACGCGAGGATCGATGGCATCGCCGAGGTCGCGGCGAAGACGCTGGAGCTGCAGCAAAGCAAGATCCAGTGGATCAACAATTCGCGCCGCGAATTTCCCGATCTCGACGTTATCGCGGCATCGGTCATGACGCCGGGGCTCTGCCTTGCCTATCGCACGAGCAGCGGCGACATCCTGCAGCGCTTCTGCGGCGGTATCCCAAGCGAGAAGGGCGAGCCGCCACGTGCGTTTGCGGAAATGTACCGGTATTTCTTCGACCCCGGCCGCGAAGCCACGCGGCCCGTGTTGTCGGCCGGCG
>JBLMWS010000110.1:0-4780 GCA_050257355.1 Gemmatimonas sp. | reverse complement strand
GGACATGTCGCCTTCCCGCGTCATCCGCGGCATCGGGCCGACACCGCGGTTTGCACGGCAGCTAACGCGCCTCAACTCCGGGCGGCAATTTAAACCCTTTGTTTACCTTAACGGCCTGGCTAGCCAGGGACACTCGGGTGGCCGGACTTGATCCGGCCATCCGATGCTTCATTGCGTCATTCCGGGGCGGTGCGACAGCACCGGACCTGGAACGTCGAGATTCCGGCTTCGCGCGTCGCGCGCCGGAAAGGCCGCGTGTGAATCAGATGTCAGAGACATGCCTAACGGTCGGGCTCCTGCTGCTGCGGCGTCGACCTCTGGCCGCCCTGCTGCTGACCAGGCTTCTGGGTGCCCTGCTGCTGTTGGCCGGGTTTCTGAGCCGGGTTCTGGCCTTGCTGGCCGGGCTTGTTCTGGTTCTGCATGCTCATTCGGGATCTCCCTGTTGAATGGAGCGGGAACCAACTCGCACGCTACCCCTTTGGTTGCGGGAACTTCGGGCAGCGGCCCAGCCTAGAATTTGTTCGTCCGGTGGCGAAGGAACCGGCAGCAAAAACAATCCTGTAGAAGGCCGCTTCTCGTGCTTTGGTGCGGTTGCCGCGCTGTGTTCCCGCTGTTAGAAAAACGGCGCTCAAGGCTGCCCGGGGCCCTCGCCGCGTCGGTCCTGTGCGTAACTGGGGCCTTCGCGGTCCCGACCTGATCAGAGCCGAAGAGGTCCCGCGAGCCGCAGCCATGGATTATTTCACTCAACAGCTCATCAACGGTCTGGTGCTCGGCTCGATCTATGGCCTGATCGCCATCGGCTACACCATGGTCTACGGCATCGTCGGCATGATCAATTTCGCTCATGGCGACATCTTCATGATCGGCGGTTTCATCGCCCTGATCTCATTTTTGATCCTGGTCTCCCTCGGCCTGACCGCGGTCCCCCTGATCCTGCTGATCGTGCTGCTCGTGGCAATGGCCATCACCGCGCTCTATGGCTGGACCGTCGAGCGCATCGCCTACCGGCCGCTGCGACACTCCTTCCGGCTCGCGCCGATGCTGTCGGCCATCGGCATGTCCTTCGTGCTCTCCAATTTCTCCCAGGTCTCGCAAGGCGCGCGCGTGAAGCCGGTGCCGCCGATCATCACCGGCGGCTATACGCTGCACGAGGGCGCCGGAGGATTCGCGGTTCGGCTCTCCAACGTTCAGATCGTTGTTGTCATCACAACCATCGTCTTGCTTTTGCTCTTCACCTGGCTGGTGGCGCGCACACGGCTCGGACGCGACATGCGTGCCTGCGAACAGGACCAGACCATGGCGGCCCTGCTCGGTGTCGACGTCGACCGCACGATTTCCATGACCTTCGTCATCGGTGCCGCGCTCGCGGCCGTCGCCGGCATGATGTATCTGCTCTATTACGGGCTGGTCGATTTCTACATGGGCTTTGTCGCGGGCATCAAGGCATTCACCGCCGCAGTGCTCGGCGGCATCGGTTCGCTGCCCGGGGCGATGCTGGGCGGACTCGCGATCGGCCTCATCGAGACGCTGTGGTCGGCTTATTTCTCGGTCGAATACAAGGACGTCGCCGCCTTCTCGATCCTGATCGTGGTGCTGATCTTCATGCCGACCGGCCTGCTGGGGCGGCCCGAAGTTGAAAAAGTCTAGGCGTGGACGGCCGCGTGACAATATCCGCAATCGACCGCAAGCCGACGCATGCGTACGGCGCCCGCTTCATTCTCAAGAAAGCCCTGCTCAGCGCCTTCGTGGCATTGGTGCTGTTCTCGCTGATGATTGGCATCCGCACCGAAGCAGGGCCGACCGGTCAACTGATCTACTGGACGCGGTTCGCCGAGCTCGGAAGCATCGTCGGCGTGGTCTTCGTCGGCAGCATCATCATCGAACTCGTGCGGCGGTGGCTGGGCCCTGCCGGCACGCGCGATCTCGTTCCGCTCCCCGTGCAAAAGAGCCTCGCCGCAGCCGGGCGACTGGTCGCACCGGCATTGCTCATCTTTGCTCTGATGGTGCCGGTGATCTTCTACCACCAGCGCTACATCCTCGATCTCGCCATTCTTGTGCTCACCTATGTGATGCTGGGCTGGGGCTTGAACGTCGTGGTCGGCCTCGCCGGTCTGCTCGATCTCGGTTACGTCGCTTTTTATGCCGTCGGCGCCTATTCCTACGCGCTGTTCGCAACCACCTTCGGCCTGTCGTTCTGGGAATGCCTGCCGCTTGCGGGACTGCTCGCTTCGCTCTGGGGGGTCATGTTGGGCTTCCCGGTGCTGCGGCTGCGCGGCGACTATCTCGCCATCGTGACCCTCGCCTTCGGCGAGATCATTCGTCTCGTCATCATCAACTGGCAGGACCTCACCGGCGGACCGAACGGCATCTCGGGGATCCCGCGCCCGACCTTGTTCGGCATTCCGCTGACCCCGGGCGACGACGGACTTGCGGCAAGGCTCGGAATCCCCTTCTCGCCGACCCACCGCATCGTCTTCCTGTTCTACGTGATCCTGGCGATGGCGCTGCTCACGAACTGGGTGACCATCCGGCTGCGCCGACTGCCGATCGGCCGCGCCTGGGAGGCGCTACGCGAGGACGAGGTCGCCTGCCGCGCGCTCGGCATCAATACCACGACCACCAAGCTCACGGCCTTCGCCACCGGCGCGCTGTTCGGCGGCTTTGCCGGCGCGTTCTTCGCAACCCGCCAGGGCTTCATCAGCCCTGAATCATTCACCTTCAATGAATCGGCCCTGGTGCTCGCCATCGTCGTGCTCGGCGGCATGGGCTCGCAGCTTGGCGTCGCATTGGCGGCGCTGGCCATGATCGGCGGCTTCGAGCTGTTTCGCGGCCTCGAGCAATACCGCATGCTGGTGTTCGGTATGGCGATGGTACTCCTGATGATCTGGCGCCCGCGCGGCCTGATCGGTCACCGCGCGCCGACGGTCTATCTGAAGCAGGCGCATGCGATCTCCTCCGATCTCGTCAAGGAAGGGCACGGATGAGCGGGCCCGACTGCATCCTCTCGGTCGATCGCCTGAGCATGCGCTTCGGCGGCATCGTCGCCGTCAACGAGCTCTCCTTCGACGCACGGCGGCGCGAGATCACGGCATTGATCGGACCCAACGGCGCCGGCAAGACCACGGTCTTCAATTGCATTACCGGCTTCTACAAACCGACCGGCGGCAGGCTGCGGCTTGCCCATGAGAGCGGCGGCGAGGTCGCGCTGGAGCGGCTGAACGATTTCCGCATCGCGCGCCAGGCGAAGATCGCGCGCACGTTCCAGAACATCCGGCTCTTTCCCGGCATGACGGCGTTGGAGAACCTGATGGTGGCCCAGCACAATGCGCTGATGCTCGCATCAGGCTTCACATTTCTCGGTCTGTTCGGCGCGCCGTCCTGGCGCACGGCCGAAAAGCGCGCGATCGATCAGGCGACGTTCTGGCTGAAGCGCGTCGGACTCATTGACCGCGCCGACGATGCCGCCGGCAATTTCGCTTACGGCGATCAACGCCGCCTCGAAATCGCGCGCGCCATGTGCACCGAGCCCGCCCTGCTTTGCCTCGACGAACCGGCGGCCGGATTGAACGCGCGCGAGAGCGCCGCTCTGAGCGAGCTGCTGCTATCGATCCGCGCCGATCATGGCACCTCGATTCTCCTGATCGAGCACGACATGAGCGTCGTGATGGAGATCTCGGACCACGTGGTGGTGATGGATTACGGCGTGAAGATCGCCGAAGGCTCGCCGCAGACGGTGCGCGACGACCCGCGAGTGATCGCGGCCTATCTCGGCGCCGACGAGCAGGAAGCCATTGCCGTGATGGAGAGCGACGCGTGAGCCCGCCTTTGCTTGCGATCCGCGGCGTGCGCGCGGCCTACGGCAAGATCGAAGCCTTGAAGGGCGTCGATCTCGAGATCAAGGCCGGCGAGATCGTGGCGCTGATCGGTGCCAACGGGGCCGGCAAATCGACGCTGATGATGACCATCTTCGGTCGGCCGCGCGCCCGCGCCGGACAGATCCTGTTCGACGGCCGCGACATCACGGATGTGCCGACCCATGAAATTGCGCGGCTGCGCATTGCCCAATCGCCGGAGGGTCGCCGGATCTTTCCGCGCATGAGCGTTGCGGAAAACCTGCAGATGGGCGCCGACGTCACATCGTCCAGCGAGAGCGAGCGCGAAGGCGCCCTGACCCGGGTGTTTTCGCTGTTCCCGCGACTCAAGGAGCGGATGAGCCAGCGCGGCGGCACGCTCTCCGGGGGCGAGCAGCAGATGCTCGCGATCGGCCGCGCCCTGATGAGCCGCCCGCGCCTGCTGTTGCTGGATGAACCGTCGCTCGGCCTCGCGCCCCTGATCGCGCGGCAGATCTTCGATGCCATTCGGACGCTGAACCGGCAGGATGGCTTGACCGTGCTGATTGTCGAGCAGAACGCCAATCATGCCTTGAAACTCGCCCATCGCGGCTATGTCATGGTCAACGGCCTGATTGCGCTCGCCGGAACCGGCGCCCAGCTCCTGCAGCGCCCCGAGATCCGTGCCGCCTATCTCGAGGGCGGCCGGCGCGGCTAGCGGCCGCCGATCCGTCGGCGGAAGGCTGCGGCAAGATGCGCTCGAACTCGACACGCCCTTGCCTGAAAATTGCCGATGACTTCACCGCAAATTCAGCGGACAATGAGGTTACGATCTTCCGAGCCGGCGCTCGGCCGGAACGTAGGACAGCAGCGATCACCATGGGGACCCTCATGAAAGCACTCAAGCTCATCGGCCTGGCCATCGGCGCCTCGCTTGCGCTCTCGACGGC
>JBLMWS010000109.1:0-21218 GCA_050257355.1 Gemmatimonas sp. | reverse complement strand
AGACGTCGTCGCCCGAGGCGCGGCTGCTGAAGGAGACCGTGCGCGAGGCCGGCGCACTGGCGCTGTCGCTGTTCCGCACCGAATTGAGGGAGTGGACGAAGGGCAGCTCCTCCCCGGTGTCGGAGGCCGATATTGCCGTCAACGAGCTGATCGAGGAGAGATTGCGCTCCGCGACCCCCGATTACGGCTGGTTATCCGAGGAAAGCGCGGACGATGAAGATCGGCTGACGAAGCGGCGTGCATGGATCGTCGATCCGATCGACGGTACGCGTGGCTATCTGGCCGGGCGCGAGGACTGGTGCGTGAGCGTGGCGCTGGTCGAAAACAACGCGCCGCTGCTCGCTGCGGTGTTCGCACCTGTTAGCGACGAGTTCTTTTTCGCCATGCGCGGGCAGGGCACGACGTGCAACGGGGTCGGTGTCGTTGCCACGCCCGGAACGGACATGGATTTCTCCCGCATCGCCGGGCCAAAGCCGCTGGTCGAGCGGCTCAGCGGCGAATTGGGCGAGATCACTTTGCATCCGCGAATCGCGTCATTGGCGCTTCGGCTCTGCCGGGTGGCGGAGGGACGTCTTGACGCGGCATTTGCCGGCGGTAATAGCCACGACTGGGATCTTGCGGCGGCTCATTTGATCGTGCAGGAAGCGAATGGTAGGATGACCGCGCTTTCCGGCGAGGGGATTCTGTACAATCGCCGGGAAGTGACACACGGGGTGCTGGTGGCAGCAGGACGCGATCGTCATGCGAGCATTGTCGCGCATTTTCGAGATCGTTCGCCCGCTTAGCCCTCCGATTGTCGTCAGGCTTTTCGAGCTTGCCGGGCATCCATCCTGAAGTGCGATGGGACTAGGTTGAATCTCCGTCGCGCTTCAATTCTTGTTCGAGCATGGTCTTTCCCGAAAACCGCTTCACACTTTTCCCGATCATGCTCTAGGAAAGAGAACCATGCCAGATAGTGCCCCGCAGCAGCAACTGCTTCATCTCGTCTTCGGCGGTGAACTGACCAACCTCGAACACAACACGTTCAAGGACCTCACCCAGTTGGACATCGTCGGACTGTTCCCCAACTATGCGAGCGCTTACGCGGCCTGGAAGGCAAAGGCGCAGCAGACCGTGGACAACGCGCACATGCGCTACTTCGTCGTGCACCTCCATCGGCTGCTCGATCCGAGTCAAGACACGAATCCGCCCCGTTGAAGAAGCTGCTTCGCAATATTTTGCGCAGCGGCTGGTTCCAGCGTGCTGTGGGGTTTCTCGCAGCCGAATATCTGCGGCTGGTCTGGAAGACCAACACGTTCATCATGGACCCGCCCCATATGTATGAACTGGTCGAGCCGCGCCAGCCCGCGATCTTCGTGTTCTGGCACGGCCAGCATTTCATGACGCCGTTCATCAAGAACAAGAAGGAGTATCGCGGCAAGGTCCTGATCTCCAGGCACCGCGACGGCGAATACAACGCCATCGCCGCCGAGCGGCTCGGCATCGGGACCATCCGCGGCTCGGGCGACCATGGGGGAGCCTTCCACCGCAAGGGCGGCGTTGGGGCGTTCAGAGAGATGGTGCGGACGCTCGAGGAAAACTGTAATGTGGCCCTCACCGCCGACGTGCCCAAGCGCGCGCGTGTCGCTGGCCTCGGCGTCATCATGCTCGCGAGAGAAACGGGGCGGCCGATCATGCCCTTTGCGATGGTCACCAGCCGTTTCATCCGATTGAACAACTGGGACCGCACCACCATCAATTTGCCGTTCGGCCGCGGCGCGCTGGTGGGGATCGAGGAGATCAACGTGCCGCGCGACGCGGATGCCGCGACCATGGAACGGTTGCGTCTGAGGCTGGAGGCTTACCTGAATGAGGCGACACGCCGCGCCTATGCCAAAGTCGGTCGCCCGGAGGCCGGTCGTGGCTAACGCATTGCCGATGACGCTGCGCGTCTATCGCAGCCTGTCGTCGGCCGTGGTGCCGCTGGCGCCGGCGCTGATGAAACGACGGTTGAGGCAGGGCAAGGAGGATCCCGAGCGCATCGGCGAGCGCCGCGGCCTGTCGCGCGATCTGCGCCCCGCCGGCCCCCTGATCTGGATCCACGGCGCCAGCGTCGGCGAGGTACTCGCGGCGGCGGCCTTGATCGAGCGGCTGCGAGCGCTCGATATCCGCATCCTCCTGACATCGGGAACGGTGACGTCGGCGGCGATCGTGGCCAAGCGCTTCCCGCCCGACATCATCCATCAATATGTGCCGTACGACTCGCCGCGCTTTGTCGCGCGCTTTCTCGAGCACTGGCAGCCATCGCTGGCGCTGTTCATCGAGTCCGATCTGTGGCCGAATATCATCCTGCAAAGCGCGGCACGGCGGTTGCCGATGGTTCTGATCAACGGGCGGATGTCGCAACGCTCGTTTCCACGCTGGCGGCGGGTGTCGGGCACCATTTCGGCGCTGCTGGAGAAATTCGATCTTTGCCTCGCCCAATCGCGCACCGACGCGGAGCGCTTCTCGACGCTCGGCAGCCGCAATGTCTCGGTCACGGGAAACCTGAAGCTCGACGTTCCCGCGCCGCCCGCCGACCCGGCCAAGCTGGAACGGTTGAGGGAGGTGACGCGCGGTCGACCGATGGTGGTCGCGGCCTCGACGCATCCGGGCGAGGAAGAGATCCTGATCGAAACCCAGCGGGCGCTCGGTGGAGCGTTCCCGCAATTGTTGACCGTGATCGTGCCGCGGCATCCCGATCGTGGGCCCGCGATCGCCCAACTGGTCCAGGCCGCGGGCCTCACGGCGGCGTTGCGCTCGCGCCAGGACCTGCCGAGCGCGGCGACGGACATCTATGTGGCCGACACGCTCGGTGAATTGGGCCTGTTCTATCGGCTGGCCGGAATCGTCTTCATGGGCGGCTCGCTGGTCGAACATGGCGGGCAGAATCCGATCGAGGCGGTCAAGCTGGGCGCAGCGATCGTGCACGGCCCGCATGTTTTCAACTTTACCGACGTCTACGAGGCGCTCGATCAGGCGAACGGCGCGCGGACAGCTGCCGACCAGGAGGCGCTGGTCCGGCAGTTCGGCCAGCTGTTGGCCGATCAGAACGCGCGCGCGAAGCTGATAGCGGCATCCACACGCGTCGTGGAGCAACTTGGCGGCGCGCTGGAGCGAACATTGACCGCGCTCGAGCCTTACCTGTTGCAGCTGCGGCTCGAGATGGGAGCTCTCAATGCGTGAGCCGGCCTTTTGGCACCGGCCGGCATCGTGGACATCGCATTTGCTCCAGCCGATCGCGGCGCTCTACGGCGCGGTCGCGGCGCTCCGCCTGCTGCGCACGGGCTTTGACCCCGGCATTCCCGTATTCTGCGTCGGCAACTATCATCTGGGCGGCGCCGGCAAGACGCCGACCGTTCTGGCGCTGAGCGAGATCCTGCGCGAGCTCGGCGAGACGCCGGTGGTGCTGAGCCGCGGCTATGGCGGACGGCGGCGCGGCCCGCTGATGGTCGATCCCGAGCGGCACACGGCGATCGATGTCGGCGACGAGCCACTCATGCTCGCGGCGCACGTTCCGGTGGTGGTGGCCCGCGACCGCATCGATGGCGTGGCGCTTGCGAAGTCGCAGCGCGCCAGCGTGATCCTAATGGATGACGGCTTTCAGAATCCTGCGCTGGAAAAGGATGCCGCGCTGATCGTGATCGACAGCGACCGCGGCATCGGAAACGGCTGCGTGTTTCCCGCCGGACCTCTGCGCGCGCCGTTGCCGCCCCAGTTGGCTCGCACGAGCGCCCTGATCGTGATCGGGAAGGGCTCCGCGGCGAAGCACGTGGCGGGCGCGGTTGCTGCCGCGGGCAAGCCTGTGCTTGCGGCACGGCTTCAGCCCGATCCGGCCGCGGTCGAACGGGTCAAGGGCAGGCGCGTGCTGGCCTTTGCGGGCATCGGCGATCCCGCACGGTTTTTCCGCACCCTGCGGGCGAGCGGCGTCGAGGTGATACAGCAGAAGGCGTTTGCCGATCATCACCCGTTCTCGGGGCCGGAGATCGACGCACTCGTTGCAGCGGCGACACGCGATGGATTGACGCTGGTGACGACGGAGAAGGATTTGGCGCGATTGCGCAGCGTCCCGCTGCGGTCGACCCTGGTGCAGGAGATCGTGCCGTTTCCGGTGACCTTGCAATTGGAGGACGCGGCGGCCTTGCGGAAGTTCGTGTCCGACCAACTGTTCAAGGCGCGCGAGAAGCAGTTTCGGGCCGCTCAGTCGTAGATGGGCAGGGGAAAGGCCTGTCCCGGCCGCCATCTTCCTTCTGGCTTGGCGCGGCGGCCACGCTGCGCTCTGCCCAGTCTACGATGCTTCGTAGGATCTACTGCTTCTTCACCTGCTCGGGGTGGTGCCGTTGCAGCACGGCAGTCGGCGTCGCATAGGCTTCCTGCAGATCGACGCTCCAATATTTCAATTCGTCGAGCGGTATCCGCACATCCGTTACCGCGCAGCGCACATACGTTCCCGGCGAGATCACGCGGAAATCGCCGTCGAGATACTGCACTTGCGCTTCGCCGTGGCCTGACGGGCCGAATTTGTTCAGCACGGTTGAGGGCTCCGAATTAAATCCCGGTAATCTTAAGGGCGCCGGTTTGGCATCCTGCTAACATAAATAGGTGGCGCTGTCCGCCTGTGAAACCCACCGATTTGTGATGTTTTGCAGTTTACGCGCATGATACCTGTTTGAAGGGATGAGGCTGGTTTCGCCGCCGGGATGACAATTTGCAGAGTTTGATGCGCCGCCTTGCCGCACTCGCATTGCTGGTACTTGCCAACGCGGCGCAAGCGGGGCCAGCGTCCCCGCTGCCGCATCAGGTCGATATGCCGGCGGGCAAGATCACCTTGCGCGCCGAGCTCTACAAGCCGGACGGGAATGGCCCGTTTCCGGCTGTGATTGCGCTGCACGGCTGCGGTGGCTTGGCCGGCCGTTCGGAGCCGGTGCTGCCGCGCTACCGGGACTGGGCCGAGCGGCTGTTGAAGCACGGCAGGGTGGTGCTGTTGCCGGACAGCTACGGCTCGCGCGGGCTCGGCCCGCAATGTCGCGCGAAGCAGCGTCGGGTGACGGCCCGGCGCGAGCGGGTGGCCGATATTCTGGCGGCAAGGCAATGGCTGATCCAGCAGCCTTGGGCCAGGGCTGATCGCATCAGCCTGATCGGCTGGGCCGATGGCGCCAGCGCGCTGCTCTGGGCGGTGCGCCCGCAACTGTTCCTGCGCAATGCCGACCCGGATTTCCGCACGGCGATCGCCTTCTACCCGGATTGCCGGCTTTCGGCCGGGCTTGGCTGGAGCGCGCGTGTTCCGACGCTGCTTCTGATCGGCGCCAAGGATGACGTGTCCTCTCCCCCGGCGTGTCGGCAGATGGTCGACGGCGCGCGGGGTCGCAGCGCGTTCACGCGGATCGTGGTCTATCCCGGCGCGCATCACGATTTCGACCGCGCCAACCTGCCGCTGCACGCGGTGACGGCCTCCTCCGACATCGGTCTGCCCGAGCGCGGCCACGTCGGCACGGACGCGAAGGCGCGGGAGAATGCGCATAAACTGGTCGCCGACTGGCTATCCCGCTAGGGCGTTCTTCAACTGCAGTGTCATTGCGGGGTGGTGCGATGGCGCCGGACCTCAGCTCAAAACAAGCTGCCCTGGCCGACCGGCTTGACTGTTCGCTTCGGTCGCCTTGGCTGCCGCGGAGCGAGGCTGGGCTGCTGCGGCTGGGCCAGCACGGGCCGATCGGCATCGGCGGTGGCGCCAACGCGGCCATCGGCAAATTCCAGTTCAAGCCGGGCGCCGGGCCCGACATCGGCTGCCGCGTGCAGCGGATGGCCGGCCTCGTTGCGGACCAAGGCAAAGCCGCGTGCCAGCACGCTGCGATAGGACAACGCCGTGAGCAACTGCCCGCTGTGAATCATTCGCGCTTCGAGCCGGTCCAACATCGTCAGCATGGCGCGCTCGGCGCGTTCGGCCAATCGTTCCGTTCGCTCGCGGTTGCGGCCGATGGTTTGGCGCTGCGCCTGCGCGTTGGCGAGCTTCGACGCTCGCAATCGCGCCTCCAGCCCGGCAAAGTGATCGCGGCGGCGGCGCAGCAGCGCTCGCGCGGCATGAGTGAGCCGCTCGCCGCAGACCTGCTCCCGGTGCCGGGCCTGCTCGACCTGTCCGTGCAGCACGCGCAACGTCAGCCGCGCGCTTGCTCCGATGAAGCGGCGGAAATGCGCGTGCGTGTTGGCCCGCAGCCCGCGCGGCAGCGCGGCACCGGCGGCATCGAGCCGCTGGCGGGGAATCGCCAAAAGTTCGCTCGCTGCGGGCAGGGCGCGCGCTGCCGCACGCAATTCGCTACGGCGGCCTTCCTGGCCGCGCTGCCAGCATATGCCGGTGCGACGCGCGAGACTCTGGACTTCGGACAGCAATTCGCTGCGGACCGGAACGGCCATTTCCGCCGCGGCCGTCGGCGTCGGTGCGCGCTTGTCTGCGGCGAAATCGATCAGCGTGATGTCGGTCTCATGCCCGACGGCCGATATCAGCGGGATGCGGCTTTCGGCAGCCGCACGGACCACCGCCTCCTCGTTGAAGGACCAGAGGTCCTCGAGCGAACCGCCGCCGCGTGCCACGATCAGCACGTCGGGTCGTGGAATTCGGCCTCCCTCCGGCAGCGCATTGAAGCCGCGGATGGCGGCCGCGACCTGCTCCGCCGAACCCTCGCCCTGGACCTTGACCGGCCATACCAGCACATGGCGGGGGAAACGGTCGGACAGCCGATGCAGGATGTCGCGAATCACGGCGCCGGTCGGCGAGGTGACGACGCCGATCACCTCCGGCAGCCAGGGCAGAGGCCGCTTGCGCCGCTCGTCGAACAGGCCTTCGGCAGCGAGCTTCTTCTTGCGCTCCTCCATCAGCGCCATCAGCGCGCCGATGCCGGCCGGCTCCAGCGTTTCGATCACGATCTGGTATTTCGAAGCGCCCGGATAGGTCGTGAGCTTGCCGGTGGCAATGACCTCGAGCCCCTCCTGCGGCTTGAACCGCATCCGGTAATAGGCGCTCTTCCAGATCACCGCCTCGATCTTGGCACTCTCGTCCTTGAGCGCGAAGTAGCAATGGCCGGACGAATGGGCGCCGCGGAACCCGGAAATTTCGCCGCGCACCCGCACGTGGCCGAAGCGGTCCTCCACCGTCCGCTTGAGCGCATTGGACAGTTCGGAGACGGTAAACTCGGGCGCGTTGATCAGAGGTTCGGCAGCAGGCATCGCGAATCGCAGCGTTGACAGGCGTCCAAGTTAGGGATTTTCGGCAGCGATCGCCAATGCACCCTCGTTCGGTCTTATACTCCAATGGCAGGGTACTCTATATGTTCTCGAAGCGCGATCGTGGCGTCGGCCCTCTTGCGAGGGGCGGAAGATTCGTGCATCCGCCTTGTTTTCCCGTACTTTCGTGTGGCGGTATTCATGCACATTCTCCTGCTCGGTTCCGGCGGCCGTGAGCACGCCCTGGCCTGGAAGATCGCGGGCTCGCCGCTACTGACAAAACTCTGGTGCGCGCCTGGCAACGCCGGCATTGCGCGGGAGGCCGAATGCGTCGCGCTCGACGTGGCCGACCACGCGGCCGTGATCGAATTCTGCCGGGCGAAGGCAATCGAGCTCGTCGTGGTGGGACCGGAAACGCCGCTTGCGGCTGGGATTGTCGATGATCTCGAAAGCGCCGGGATCAAGGCCTTCGGCCCGAGCAGACGAGCGGCTCAACTCGAGGCGTCCAAGGGCTTCACCAAGGCGCTCTGCACCGAGTTCAACATCCCGACCGGCGCCTATCGCCGCTTTACGCGCGCTGCCGAGGCGCTCGATTACGTCCGCGCCCAAGGCGCGCCGATCGTGGTCAAGGCGGATGGGCTCGCCGCCGGCAAGGGCGTGGTCGTCGCGAAAACGCAGCAGGAGGCCGAGGACGCCATTGCCATGATGTTCGACGGCGCTTTCGGTGCCGCCGGCGCCGAGGTCGTGATCGAGGAATTCCTGGAAGGCCGCGAGGTCTCCTTCTTTGCGCTCTGCGATGGCGAAACCGCGATCCCGCTTGCCTCGGCCCAGGACCACAAGCGCGTTTTCGATCACGATGAGGGGCCGAACACCGGCGGCATGGGCGCCTATTCGCCGACGCCGTTCGTCACGCCGGAGGTTCACGACCAGATCATGAACCGCATCATGCTGCCAGCCGTTGCCGGCATGAAGGCACGCGGCACGCCGTTTCGGGGCGTGCTCTATGCCGGCGTGATGCTGACCAAGGACGGGCCAAAACTGTTCGAGTTCAACGTTCGCTTCGGAGATCCCGAGTGTCAGGTGCTGATGCTGCGCATGATGTCGGACATCGTGCCCGCTTTTCTCGCGGCGATCGACGGCGAACTCGCGCATTTTGACCTGCGCTGGTATCCGGAGCCGGCCGTTACGGTGGTGATGGCGGCAAAAGGCTATCCCGGCGACTACAAGAAAGGCAGCCGCATCGAGGGGCTTGACGAAGCAGCTGAGGTCGAGGGCGTGGAGATCTTTCACGCCGGCACGATCGAGAAGGACGGCGCCATCCTCGCCAATGGCGGCCGGGTGCTGAACATCTGCGCGCTCGGCAGCACCATCACCGAAGCGCAGGCGCGCGCCTATCAGGCGATCGACCGCATCAAATGGCCGGACGGCTTCTGCCGGCGCGACATCGCCTGGCAGGCGTTGGAGAGGGAGCGCGCGGGTTCATAACTGCGAGTCATCACGGACGGCGCTGCAGCGCCGCCCCGGAATGACCACCGCGGGCTACAGCAAATCCCCACCGGCCGCCGGCGCGGTGGTGCCGTGCTCGCGAAACGCCTTGATGACGTTGCGGCCGATCTTCCATTTGTGCACTTCGTCCGGACCGTCGACCAGCCGCTGCGAGCGGACCTGGGTGTACCATTTCGCCAGGATCGTGTCCTGGCTGAAACCGAGCGCACCGTGCAGCTGGATCGCGGTATCGATCACGTGATGCACCATATGCGCCAGATAGATCTTGGCGATGGAATTCTCCTGCCTGAGATCCAGTCCCTTCTCCGCCTTGTACGCAATGTGCAGCAGCATGAGGCGGCCGATATAGAGCTGGCTCGCGCATTCGGCGGGCATGAACTGCACGGCCTGGCGATCGGCGAGCAGGGTGCCGAAGGTTGAGCGCTTCGTCACATGCGCCACCGCCATGTCGAGCGCACGCTGCGCCTTGGCGATGTTGTGCATGCCGTGACGCAGGCGGCCATAAGCCAGGCGGTGCTGGCCCATTGCAAAGCCGTTGCCTTCGCCGCCGAGCAGATTGTCGGCCGGCACTTTCAAATCCTTGATCTCGATCTCGGAGTGGCCGCCCGACAGCGCGTCGTAATGCGGGCCTTCGATCGCCATGTTCTTGATGTTGCGCTTGATGCGGTAGCCGGGATTTGGCAGTTCGACGATGAAGGTCGAAAACTGTTTGTGGCGCGGCGCGTCGGGATCGGTCTTTGCCATCACCAGCGCGAGATCGGCGACGCTTGCCGATGATGAAAACCATTTCTCGCCGTTCAGGATGTAGTTCTCGTTGCCGTCTTTGACGGCCGTGGTCTGCATGCCCGTGGCATCGGCACCGGCCGCCTTCTCCGTCATGGAAAAGCAGATGCGCTTTTCGCCGTTGAGCAGCGGCTTCAGGAATTTCTCTTTCTGAGACGGCGTGCCGTGCTCGAGGATGGTCAGCATCGACGCATCGTCGGGCCCTTGCGTATTCATCGACAGCGCGCCCAGCATGCTCTCGCCCAATTCCATCTGCACCAGCGCATTGGCGAGGGGACCCAACCCCATGCCGCCATATTCCTTCGGCACGAACGGGCACCAGAGACCTTGTGCGCGCGCCTTGGCGCGCAATTTGCCGAGCACTTCATCGAGCGGCTTGTCGTCCAGCTCCCTTTCCGCGGGGATGCACTCGTCGTGCACCCATTTGCGCACCTTTTCGCGGATGGCTTTGGCCTCCTGGGGAATTTCGAAGTCGATCGACATGGCGTTTCCTTCAGCTTGCTTCTTGATGGTTGTCCCCGGTCAATGCATATATCTCGAAGTTGCAAGCGGCAATCACAAACAAAGTTTCAAGCCCGATGTCCGACCTCGCCGACCTCTTTCCCGGTTTCGCGTCCGAGTGGATTGCGACGAAGTCCGGGCGCGTCTTCGCACGCGTCGGCGGCAAGGGGCCGCCGCTGCTCCTGCTGCACGGGTTTTCCGAAACGCACGTGATGTGGCATCGCGTCGCGCCGGAGCTTGCCGATCGCTTCACGCTGATCATCGCCGATCTGCCCGGCTATGGCTGGTCCGACATGCCCGAAAGCGATGCTGAGCACACGCCCTACACCAAGCGTGCAATGGCGCAGACCATGGTGGAGGCGATGGAGCAGTTGGGCCACGTGTACTTCGCGATCGCCGGCCACGATCGCGGTGGACGCGTCGCCTATCGGCTGGCGCTCGACCACCCCGGACGGCTCTCGAAGCTGGCCGTACTGGATATTCTGCCGACCTATAATTACTGGGAGCGCATCGACCGGCTCTACGCGCTGAAAATCTATCACTGGACCTTCCTGGCCCAGCCCTCGCCCTTGCCGGAGACGCTGATCACGGCAAGCTCCGATTTCTTCCTGAAGACCAAGATGGCGAGCCAGACGAAATCGAAAACTCTCGCGGCCATCGATCCGCGCGCGCTCGAGCATTACCTCGCTCCGTTTCGCGATCCCGCGCGCGTGCACGCGATGTGTGAGGATTATCGCGCCGGCGCCTACGCCGACTACGAGATCGACAAGGCTGATTTCGAGGCCGGCAAGAAGATCACCATTCCGATGCTGGCGCTGTGGGGCGATGCAGGCATCGCGCGCGCCGCGGCGACGCCGCTCGACACCTGGAAGATGTGGGCCACCAATGTCTCCGGCGCCCCGGTCGATTCCGGACATTTCTTGACGGAGGAGAATCCGGAGGCGACGGCGAGATTGCTGCGGGAGTTTTTTACGGCGTCTTAGCCGCAACTCCGGGCTACGGAATGCAACGACAGCGGCCTCGCCTTTAGCGCCGCGCCTTGAAAAATTCCTTCAGCAACGCCGCTGCCTCGCTTTCGCCCACCGCCGAATAGACTTCCGGCACATGGTGGCAGGTCGCAGACGCATAGAACCGTACGCCGGAATCGACCGCCCCGCCCTTGGGATCGGTCGCGCCGTAATAGAGCCTGCGGATGCGGGCAAAGGAGATGGCGGCCGCGCACATGGTGCAGGGCTCGAGCGTGACGTAGAGGTCGCAGTCGACCAGCCGCTCGCTGCCGATCCGCTCCGCCGCCGCGCGGATTGCCAGCATTTCCGCATGCGCCGTCGGATCGCGGTCTGTCAGGGTCCGGTTCCCGGCCGAGGCGATCACCTCGCCAGCGCGCACGATGACGCAGCCGATCGGCACTTCGCCGGCGCTTTCGGCCGCGCGGGCCGCCTCAAGCGCCGAATCCATGAAAGAAGGTGCGGTCATGCCTCGTATCATCGAAGAAAACCTGCTAAACGGGGCACCTTCAGCAAAAGTGGATACCGGTTTTGCGAGAAAGCGCCGTGAATGCGCGCGACCCGCATTTTGACCTGAGTGAATGAAAAGAGAGCCTTTCATGCCCCGCGACAAGGATAAAGACAATGCTTCATGGCGCGGCCGGCGGGATCGGCCCGGCGGTCGCAAGGACCGCGCCGAGGCCGCGCCACGCGGGGAGCGAAAGTTTGCCAAACGCGGTTTTGCCGGCAGCCGCGACGAAGGCAAGGAACGCCGTCGCGGCGACCGCGAGGAGCGGCCGTTCCGCCGCCATGACGAGGCCGGCGAGCGCAGGTCATTCCGCGAGGAGCGGGGCGGACGCAGCCCCGGCCGTTTCCGTGATGAGGCTCCGCGCCGGCGTTCTGACCGTCCGCAAGACGAGCGGCCCGACGCAAAGCCCTGGCGCAAGCGCGACGACAGGGCGCGCGAGGAACGTGGTCGCGAGGAACGTGGCCGTGGGGAGCGCCCGTATGTGGCGCGCGGACGAGAGACGCGCGGAAGCGAAGATCGTCCCAAATTCGGCCGCCCCCGCTTCGAACGGCAGCGGCGCGAAGGGGCCGAGGAGAACAAAGGCTTCGGCAAGCGTCCGGGAGGATATCGCAAGGGCGGCTTCGAGGATCGCCGCCCGCGTGAGGAGCGCGGCGGCGAGGAGCGTCCGCGTTTCGCGCGCGGTCGCGATCAGCGCAGAGATGACGATCGCCGCAAATTCGACCGCCCGCATTTTGAGCGCCCGAGCCGGAAGCACGACGAGGAGCGCGAGGGGTTTGTCAAGCGTCCGGCCTTCGGCGGCCGTGGCGCCTATCGCGCACGGAAGCCCGAGTTCGAGAAGCGCGCGCCGCGCGAGGAGATCAAGCCGAAGAAAGCGGGCGAGCGCATCGCCAAGGTGCTGGCTCGCGCAGGTCTTGCTTCCCGCCGTGACGCCGAAGAGTGGGTCGTGCAGGGGCGCGTCAGTGTGAACGGCAGGGTCATCAATTCGCCTGCGCTCGACGTGACCGCCAACGATGTCATTGCCGTCGACGGCAAGCCGCTGCCGGCGCGCGAGCGCACCCGCCTCTTCCTCTACCACAAGCCGCGCGGCCTGATGACGACACATGCCGACCCCGAAGGACGGCCGACGGTGTTCGACAATCTGCCGGAGGGCTTGCCGCGGCTGATCAGCGTCGGCCGCCTCGACTTCAATACCGAGGGGCTGTTGCTGCTCACCAATGACGGCGGGCTTGCGCGGGCGCTCGAACTGCCCGAGACCGGCTGGCTGCGACGTTACCGGGTTCGCGCCCATGGCGAGATTACACAGGCGCAGCTCGATGAACTCAAGAACGGCGTCGAGGTCGACGGCGTCAAGTACGGTCCGATCGATGCGGCACTGGAGCGCGAGCAGGGCGCGAACGTCTGGCTGGTATTCGCGATCCGCGAAGGCAAGAACCGCGAGGTGCGCAACGTGCTGGCGCATCTCGGGCTCGAGGTGAACCGGCTGATCCGTATCTCCTACGGGCCGTTTCAGCTCGCTGAAATCGCGGAAGGAGCGGTCGAGGAGGTGAAGACGCGTGTGCTGCGCGACCAGCTCGGAGACAAGATCATCGCGCAGGCAGGCTGCGATTTCGCGCTGGGCCCGCAGGTCGGCGGGGAGGAAACACGCGAGACGCCGCGCGACAAAAAGCCGCTTCACCCGGCCGGCAAGAGTGCGCTGATCGCCGACCGCAAGGGCCGGCAGGTCCTGGTCCAGCGCTCGGGCAGCGAAGAAGCCCGCGCCCGAAATGAAGCCGAGGCGCGCGGCTATGGCCCGCCGCGCCGCCCCAAGCGCGGCTATCACGGCAAGCGCGATCTGAAGCCGCGGGACGAGTAGGGCCAGTATGCGCGTCGTCGGCGGACGGTTGAGGGGGCGCAATCTGGCCTCTCCGGCATCACGCGAGATCCGCCCGACCGCGGATCGGCTGCGCGAGTCCGTTTTCAATATCCTGATCCACGCCTATGGCGATCCGGTCTCGGGCGCGCGCGTGCTCGACCTGTTCGCCGGCACCGGCGCGCTCGGCATCGAAGCGGTATCCCGCGGGGCCGCCTTTGTGCTGTTTGTCGATAACGGTACCGAGGCCCGTGCGCTTCTGCGCAACAATGTCGAGGCGTTGGGTCTCGGCGGGGTGACGAAGGTGTTTCGCCGCGACGCCACCGATCTTGGACCGGCGCATCCGGTCGAGCCGTTTTCGCTCGTCTTCCTCGATCCCCCTTACGGCAAGGGCCTAGCCGAGAAGGCGCTTGCCTCGCTGCGCGACGGCGGATGGTTGGCCCCCGGCGCGCTGCTGGTGGTGGAAGAGGCGAAGGCCGCCGGTTTCACGGCGCCGCAAGGATTCGAGGAGCTGGAGCGGCGCGCCTACGACGACACGGAGTTCGTGTTCCTGCGGGCTGTTGCCGCGTAGCAGACTGTCGTCCCGGCGAACGCCGGGCCCATAACCAGGCGTTCGTTGTTGCGATAGGTCGCTTCCAGTTTGCCCAATAACAGCCGCCTGGGGTTATGGGTCCCGGATCTGCGCTCGCGCTGCTCGCTTGTCCGGGACGACATCGAGTTCGGCGCTATTTCCTCCCGAACAGCCTTTCGATATCCGACAGCTTCAACTCGACATAGGTCGGGCGCCCGTGGTTGCATTGACCGGAATTGGGGGTCTCTTCCATCTCGCGCAGAAGCGCGTTCATCTCTTCCGGCCTGAGCCGTCGACCCGCCCGCACCGAACCGTGGCAGGCCATGGTGGCGGCGACGTGCATCAGCTTCCGCTCCAGCGGCAGCGCCTCCTCCCATTCGTCCATATGTTCGGCGAGGTCGCGCAGTAGCGCGCCGGCATCGATCTTGCCGAGCAGCGACGGCGTTTCGCGCACGGCCACCGCGCCGGGTCCGAAGGATTCGACCGCAAGGCCGAACGAAGCGAGCTCCTTGTCGCGCGCGAGCAGCCGCTCCACGGTCGCCTCGTCCAATTCGACGATCTGGGGGATCAAGAGGATCTGCCGCTGCACGCCAGTCCTGGCGAGTGATGCTTTCAGCTTTTCATAGACGATGCGCTCATGCGCCGCATGCTGGTCCACGACGATCAACCCGTCGCGGGTCTGCGACACGATATAGGTCTCGTGGATTTGCGTGCGGGCCGCGCCCAGCGGCCGATCCATCAATTCGGAGGGCGCCTGCGTCTCGAACCGCACATCGGCGGTGGGCGCGCCGACGTCGAAGCCCGCCTGTTCCTGTTCGGCGAAGGCGGCCGTACCGGCAGCACCCGGCAGCGGTCCGGTCGGCAGCGATGGCGAGCGTCGCCAGTCCCAATTGCCGGGCCGTGGCGCGAAGGCCGGCCGGAAAGAGGCGATCGTGCCGCCGGCGCCGTTGGCGGCGGTGCGCCTGCCCTCGCGCGCCAAACCCTCCTTCAGCGCATGCACGATCAGCGCGCGCACTAGGCCGGCATTGCGAAAGCGCACCTCGGTCTTGGCGGGATGCACATTGGCATCGACCTCGCGCGTATCGCAGGTGACGAACAGCGCCACCACCGGATGACGGTCGCGCGGCAGATAATCGGCATAGGCCGCGCGCACCGCGCCCAGAATCAGCTTGTCGCGCACCGGCCGGTCGTTGACGAACAGATATTGCCCGAGTGCGTTGGCGCGGGTCAGCGAAGGCGAGGCGGCAAATCCCTCGACCAGAACGGCGTCGCGCTCGGCGCGCACCTCGATCGCGTGGCTGCGAAACTCACTGCCAAGCACGTCGCCGAGCCGGGTCAGCCGGCCGGCGGCGCCGGGCAGCGCCGCAGCCCAGGTCACGGGTGCGCGCTCTTCGCCGGCGAGCGTGAAGGCGATGTCGGGTCGCGCCATCGCAAGCCGTCGCACCACCTCGCGGATCGCCTCGGCCTCGGTGCGGTCGGTCTTCAGGAACTTCAGCCGCGCCGGCGTCGCGTAGAAGAGGTCGTTGACCTCGACGCGCGTGCCCTGGCTGAGCGCCGCCGGCATCGGCTTCGACTTCGCTCCGCCCTCGACCGCGAGCGACCAGGCATGCGGCTCGCTGGCATGGCGCGTGGTGACTGAAAGCCTTGCGACCGCGCCGATGGAAGGCAGCGCCTCGCCGCGAAAGCCGAGTGTGCGGATCTGCAGGAGATCCTCGTCGTCGAGTTTCGAGGTCGCGTGGCGCTCAACCGCGAGTTCAAGGTCCGCCGCGGTCATGCCGCTGCCGTCGTCGGTGATGCCGATACGCCGCCGGCCGCCGCCATCGGTGAAAATGTCGATCCGGCTCGCGCCGGCATCGATGGCGTTTTCCACCAATTCCTTCACCACGCTCGCAGGCCGCTCCACCACTTCGCCGGCGGCGATGCGGTTGACAACTTGTTCGGGGAGTTGGCGGACGGGCATACGGTTCCGAGGGTTCGCAGGATGGACCGGCGTAATTTAGTCCAGAGCACCGGCAAATGCATGCCGGCGCCGGCCCTTATCCCACTCCAATCGAGATGCGTTCAGCGGCCGGCGCCGAACGAGCGCCCCGTGCAAGACTAATCCAGGAACCCGCGCGAGCCGCGGCGGGCCTTGATGTCGCTGCGGCGCTTCTTGCCCTCGAGGCGGCGCTTCTTCGAGCCCAGCGTCGGTTTGGTCGGCCGGCGCGGCGTCGGCCGGACCATCGCCTCGCGCAACAGTTCGACCAGCCGTTCGATCGCATCAGCGCGATTGCGCTCCTGGGTGCGGAAGCGCTGGGCATGGATCACGATCACGCCGTCTTTGGTCATGCGCTGGCCGGCGAGGCGAGCCAGCCGCGTGCGGGCGTCCGGCGGCAGCGCGACGCGGTCGGTATCAAAGCGCAATTGTGCGGCGGTCGAGAGCTTGTTGACGTTCTGCCCGCCCGGCCCGGAGGCGCGGACGAAATCGATCGTTAGATCGTTCTCGTCGATGAAGAGATCGCGGGAGATCCGCAGCATGGCGACACCGGGCAAATCAGAATCGGCGCCCAGCATAGCGGGTTTGAGACGATCTTGTTCCCTTTATAGCCGCGTCCCGTTGACTATCACCGTCATCCCGAGGTGCTCGCGCGCCTCCTAAGGACGACGGGTCGGAATACGTGCCGCTTTAGCCCAAGGGAGCTCAATCCGCCTTGGTCGGGGCCGGCGCGGCGACTGGTTGTGCGGCAACCTGCGGTGCACGGCCGACCACGACCGTGAGCAGGCCCTGGCCCCACAGCCGCTTGGCGGCCTTCTTGGCATCGTCCAGCGTCACCGCATCCACCAGCGCGTTGCGCTTTTCCAGATAGTCGATCGGCAGTCCGTCCAGCTGATACTGCAGCAGGCCCGCGGCGAGCTTGGAGGAGGTGTCGAGCGCCAGCATCTGCGAGCCCTTCAGATAGGACTTGGCCTCGTCCAGCTCCTGTTGGGTCGGGCCGTCTTCGGCCATGCGATGGACTTCCTTTTCGATCGCGTCGATGGTCTCGCCGGCGCGGTCGGCGCGCGTGCCGGTGTTGCCGATGAATAGCGCCGAATGTTCCATCCACGCCAAAGCTCCATAGATGGAATAAGCGAGCCCGCGTTTCTCTCGGACTTCGTGATAGAGCCGCGACGACAGGCCGCCGCCGCCGAGAATGTGGTTCACCACATAGGCCGCCATGAAATTCGGATCGTGCCGCATGATGCCGGGGCTGCCGAAGGTGATCACGGTCTGCGGCACGTCGAGCGGAATGTAGGCGCGCTGCGGCGGCTTGGCCGCCACGATGTCGGGCACCGGCGTCAGGCTCGCCTTGGCCGGCAGATCGCCGAAGGTCTGGTCGAGCAGCTTGGCGAGCGTGACGGGGTCGACGTCGCCGACCACCGCGATCTTCAGCGTGTTCTTGGCCAGCACGCGATGCGTGTAGTCCTTCAGGTCGGCGACCGTAATGGTGGGGACGCTCTCCAGCGTCCCGGAAGCCTGGCGGCCATAGGGATGATCGCCAAAGGCCATTTCCAGGAATTTGCGGCCCGCGAGCGCATTCGGATTGGCGCTGTCGCGCTTGAGGCCGGACATGATCTGCGAGCGCACGCGCTCGACGTCGGCGCTCGCGAAGTGCGGCGAGGTCAGCGCGCTGTGCAACAGGGCGAAGGCTTCGTCCTTGTGCTCCTTGAGCATGCGCAGCGAGCCGCGGAAATAGTCCCGCGTCGCCGAAAAGCTCAAGTCGATGGCACGGCGCTCGAGCTGTTCGTGATAGGCCTTGGAATCCAGATTGCCCGACCCCTCGTCGAGCGTATCGGCGACCAGATTGCCGACCCCGGACTTGTTCGCCGGATCCTGGGAGGCGCCGCCGGCAAAGGCATATTCCATCGCGATCAACGGCACGGTGGAATCCTGTACGAACCAGGCTTCGATGCCGCCGGGCGTGACCAAATGCTGGATCTTGGTTGCCGCGTGCGAGGGCGCCATGGCCGGCAGTGTTGCAGCGAGCGCAATCGCGACCTTGCAGACGAAACGACGCGTGAATTTGAGGTGATGGATCACGAACGCTTCTCCTCGCGCTTGGCAGCCGCAACATCCTTGACCAGATAGCCGGTCACCGAACGCTTCTTGTCCAGCCATCGCTGTGCCGCCTGCCGCACTTGTTCGGCGGTGACGGCACGGATCCGGTCGGGCCAGCTTCTGATGTCCTGGATGCTGAGCCCCGTGGCCAGCGCGCCGCCATACCAGCGCGCCATGGTGGCCTGGTTGTCCTGGGCATAGATCGCCTCCGCGATCAACTGGGTCTTGCACCGTTCCAGGTCCTCGGAGGAGGTCGGATTCTCCGCGACGTTGGCGATGACGCCGTCGATCGCCTGTTCGACCTGCGCGAAGCTGACGCCGGGCTTCGGCATGGCCGCGATCGAGAATTGCGACGGATCGAGTGAGGTGCCCTGATAGGAGGCCGAAGCCGCGACCGCGAGCGGATGGTCGACCACGAGCGCGCGGTAGAGATAGGAGTTGCTGCCGCCGCCCATGAGTTGCGCCAGCACGTCGAGCGCGGCGCTTTCGCCGGGCGCCGCGGTCGTTGCCGACGGCACCAGGTAATAGCGCTTGAGGACGGGCTGCTCGACATGCGGATCGGCGACCGTCACGGTGCGTGGTCCCGCGGGCTTCGGTTCCTGCGGACGCACGCGGTGCGCCGGGATCGAGGGCTGGGCGGGCACCTTGCCAAACGTCTGTTCGGCGAGCGAGCGCACCTGGTCGGGCTCGACATCCCCGGCAACCACCAGGATCGCGTTATTGGGCGCATAGAAGTGGTGGTAGAACGCCAGCGCATCTTCGCGGGTGAGCTTTTCGATCTCGTGATGCCAGCCGATCACCGGGCGCCCATAGGGGTGGTTGAGGTAGAGCGCCGCCATGATCTGCTCGTTCAGCCGCGCATCCGGATTGTTGGCCACGCGCATGTTGTACTCCTCGAGCACGACGTCGCGCTCAGGCAGCACGTTCTCGTCCTTCAGGACCAGGCCGGTCATACGGTCAGACTCGAACTCCATCATCTTGCCTAGCTGATCGCGCGGCACGCGCTGGAAAAAGCCGGTGTAATCGAAGGAGGTGAAGGCGTTCTCGTTGCCGCCGATGCGCAAGACGGTCTGGGAGAACTCGCCGGCCGGATGCTTGGCGGTGCCCTTGAACATCAGATGTTCGAGGAAGTGGGCGAGCCCGGATTTGCCCGGCGTCTCGTCTGCGGAGCCGACCTTGTACCAGATCATCTGAGTTACGACGGGCGTGCGGTGATCCTGGATCACCACGACCTGAAGCCCATTGGCAAGCGTGAAGGTCGCCGGCGCGGCCGGCGCCGGGCTCGGATTGGTCTCCGCAACAGCGGGAGCGGCAAGGAAGAAGAGCGCGGCGACAGCGGCGGCGAAGCGATGCAGGGACATCAGGACCTATGCAAAAGCCCAAACGTTGCCGTTCGGGTCAAAAAGCACCCTTCGTTCACGCAAGCGGGTGCGACCGACGCTTTCGCGTCACGGAGCTCGACGCACGACCCGGAAGAAAAAGACCGTCCTTCCGGACGATCATGCGCGAGCGGGACAAAGCCAATCAGTCATCATCGTTGCCGTATTGGCCGGCAGACGGATTGTACGGCTTGTACATCGGCTGCATCTGCTTGCCGGTGCCATAGGCGAAGTTCGGCGACGGGGTCTGGTAGCCTGGTGGCGGCTCGGTCAACGATTCCCGCGGCGGCTCGCCCTTGAACTGCGCCGTCTCGGTTTTGTTTCCGCCGAACAGGTTGGAGAGCTTTCCATTGAAGCCGAGCTGCGAGGGACTCAGCGGGTTGGCCGCGGGGTCAGCGCCCGGCTGCTCGGTCTCGGAATCGTGAGTGCCGCCGGAGGGCGCAGCTGTTCTCGCGACGTTAAGCTGGCTCGGCGACAGCGGGCGCGCCTCGGCGATGGCCTTCTGGGTCGCGTCCCGGGTGTCCTTCTTGTCCTTGTTGCGGCGTGCGATCGCCGCCTTGCGGCGGGCTTCGTCGGGATCCTTCGGCCAGTTCGGCACGTTCACTTCGGCCTTCGCCGATACCGGCGGCGGCAGATCAAGCTTCGGCGGCACCACCAACGGCGAGCGCTCGCGATAGTCGATGCCGCTGTTTTCCATATTGGTGGCACCAATGCCCTTCATGATGCCGTCGATGATCTTCTGCTCGAAGGTCATGTCGTCATTGTCGTCGTCCTGGGCACGGGCGGCGCCGGCCGCGACCAGGAGGCCGATACCCAGGGCCACGGTGGAAAGCCGCACGCCGCGGCGAAGCGCCACCGAGGCGATCTTAGCCATCCAGCCTGAGGTTCCGGTCCTGCGCATCGCCTTATCTGCTCAAACCTTTATCTACTCAAACCCTTGCGGGATCGCCGCCGTCACGGCACAGCGGCCCCCTTCCGTTTGAGGGTCGTATCGGCCGGGATCAGGGCGCTTTTGCGGCGGGTTGCCCCAGAAATGAATCATACAATAGGGCTATGACCCCGGCAACGATGGCCACGTCCGCCAGGTTAAAGACATACCAATTGATGTCTTTTCCACCGATCCGGACGTGAAACAGCGCGAAATCGACCACCGCGCCATAGGCGAACCGGTCGATGGCATTGCCGATCGCGCCGCCGATGATCAGCCCGAGCGCGAGGCTCGCCAGCATCGTCCGGGAGCGCGCCATCCAGATCGCAAGCGCGATCACCGCCACGCCCTTGACGGCCATCAGCGTGATCTGGGCGGCCGGGCTATCGCTCTGAAACCAGCCGAAGCTGATGCCGATGTTCCAGGCCAGCACCAGATCGAAGAACGGCGTCACCCTTATTGTGCGATGGGCGATGTCGAATACGTGCAACAGCCACCATTTGGAAGCCTGATCGGCCACCACCGTGGCCACGGCCGCGAGGATGCCGGCGCGGAGGGGAGGGGTCATCGCACAGCAGCCCGCCATACATACGATGTCGTCCCGGCGAACGCCGGGACCCATACCGCGTGATGAAAGTTGACGGAAAGACTCTGGGTCATCATTCTTTTCTATGCTAGCCGCCTGTAGTTATGGGGCCCTGCTTTCGCAGGGACGACGGCGATATCAAGACGTCGCTATCAAGGCGTGACCCCCAGTGCTTTCCACTCGCGCAGCGCCTGGGCGTCGCGCGGCGAGACGTCGGGATAATCGGGGTCCTCGCCGACGGTCGGGAGAATTTTCCAGGAGCGCGCGCATTTCCGCCCCACCGCCTTTTCGATCA
>JBLMWS010000108.1:0-5056 GCA_050257355.1 Gemmatimonas sp. | reverse complement strand
TCGTCCTTGGAGAGCTTCTCGCTGATATTGACCTTCACCGAAATGACCGAGGGCTTCACGCGCTCGACGATGTCGGCGAAACCGATCGGCTGCTGAACCTTGCTGACCTCGTTGTTGACCTGCGCGTGCGCCGGCGTCGAAAACACATTCGCCGGCCCACCGGAGGGGCCGAAGCCGTAGACGGCAACGCCCAGACCGGCAACCACGGACGCCATCAGCGCAAATTTGCGCGCCGACAACAGCGACCGGCGAGCTGGCCGGAAGGTTGGGAACGACGAAGGATCGGTCGGACGATCGGTCATTAAGCTTTCTCCAGAAGCTGAGCTTGAAAAATCCTTGGTGCGGACAGCGAAGCACCGCTCGCACAGCAAGATGGGGATTGGCGCCTTACGGCGCGCTGGCGGCGGGGTTAAAGTTTTGTAATGAAGAGCGCCGCCGAATGCGGCAGTTTATCGCAGGGGCCTAAGCCCCTGTGACGGCAGGAGTTTGCCTCGGCTGGCCGGGCCGTCAGCTCGCCTTGACGCTCAAGATGAAGTCGTCGACTTCGCGCTTCAGGGTTTCGGCCTGTTGGGACAGATCGGACGCGGCGTCGCGGGCTTCGCTCGCCATCCGGCCCGTTTCGGCCGAGGTCAGCGTGATCTGGCCGATGTGATTGGAGACGTCCAGGGTGCCGCGCGCGGCATCCTGGACGCTCCTCGATATGTCCTGGGTCGAGTTCCGCTGCTGGGCGGTATCGACTTCGATGCCCGACATGATCGCGCTGATTTCCGACAGCGTATTCGAGATGTCGTCGATCGCCCCGCGCGTATCGGCGGTGATGCCCTGGATATTGGCGACCTGGGCGGAAATCTCCTCGGTCGCCTTGCTGGTCTGATGCGCGAGGTTCTTGACCTCGGAAGCAACCACCGCGAATCCCTTGCCGGCCTCCCCTGCCCGCGCTGCCTCGATCGTCGCATTGAGCGCGAGCAGATTGGTTTGCGAGGCGATCGCCTGCACAAGCTGGACCACGGTGCCGATCTTCTCCGCGGCCTCGGAGAGCGTGTGAATGGTATCGCGGCTTTTCTGAGCCTGGCCTGCGGCCCCCTCGGCGCGTTGCGTGGCATCGCTGACGCGGCGGCTGATCGTGCCGATCGAGGTCGTCATCTGCTCGGTCGAGCCGGCCACCGTCTGCACGCTTTCGCTGGCCTGGCTTGCGGCAGTGGCAACTGCGTTGGCCTTGCTGCTGGTGTCGTTGGCGACCCGCGACAGCGTCTCTGCGTTGCTCTTGAGATGGACGGCGGATGACGCAAGGCTGGAAACCACGCTCGCCACCAGCCTGTTGAAATTCTCGATCCTGCCGTCGAGAAACTGACTGCGCTCGCCCTGGCGCCGGGCTTCCAGGAGCTTCTGCTCAGTCAACCTCTGCCGCTCGATGCCGTTCGTTTTGAAGATGTCCAGCGCACCCGCCAACAGACCGACCTCGTTGGAGCCGCCCAGTGCGGGAATCGGCGTCTCATATCTTTGGTCGGCCACCTCCCGCATCGCGTGGACGATCGCCGCGAGCGGCCGCACGATGCCGTTGCGGATGATGAAGTAGGTCATCAGGCACACCGCCCCGGCGAAGACCGAGATGGCGGCGCAGGCCATCAGGAAATAGGAAAACGCCGCCTGAGCCTGGTGATAGATCTGCAGCGCATGCTCGCGGCCGGGCCCGTTCAGCGCGTTGAACTCCGAAGAGAGCGACGTGATTTCGTTGTTCAGATAGAGCACGGCAACGAAGCCCGTGCCACCGCCGATCGCGAGCAGGAACAGGAGGGAAGCGACGACCGCCCCGACCAGGAAACGGATCGTCAACTTGCTAGCGGAAAACATGAGAGGCTCGCTCGATCGCGCAATCTGCAAAACTGCCGCCAAGCTTTCAGACAAAGGTCAAGATTGCATGAAGGCGGTTCCAGCGGGGCCTAAGGTTGCGCGCCTTTCGGGGCGTCGTAGAACTGGCCATGCGCCACGTTCAAGCAGGCAGCGCACTCGTTGCGAACGAAAATCAATATGAGTAACAGGCTTTCAGGATTTATCGGCAGGCGCCTCGCCCGACATCAACGCGGCAAGCCTCGCCTCTTCCTCCGCGGTGAGCGAAGCCGTTGCAGCCGGCGCACCTTGGCTCCGTCGTCTCGCGTTCATCCACAGCGCGAGGCCGCCGCCGACGAACGCCAGCGGCGTCGCGAGCCAGAGCAGCAGGGTTTGCAACTCGAAGCGCGGCTTCAACAGTACGAACTCGCCGTAGCGCGACACCAGGTAATTGAGGACTTGGGCATCGCTGTCGCCGGCGGCGATGCGCCGGCGAACCAGGAGCCGGAGGTCACGCGCCAGCGGCGCCGCCGAATCGTCGATCGATTCGTTCTGGCAGACCATGCAGCGCAGTTCGCGCGACAGATTGCGCGCCCGCGCCTCCTTGACCGGGTCGGACATGACCTCGTCCGGCAACACGGCGTGCGCCGCCGACAATCCGATCGCCGCAAGCACGCACAGGAGGGCAAGAACACGTCTCATCCAGTTCACTCCGCCGGCTGCAATCCGCGCAGCGCCTTGGCCGGCTTGGGCACGCCGACGCGCAGGCGCCGGTCGGACAGCGACAACAGTCCGCCGAATGCCATCAGTACCGGGCCGAACCAGATCAGGAGCACCAGCGGCTTGTGATAGATGCGCACGACGATGCCGCCATCCGGCGTGGTGTCGCCCAGCGCGATATAGAGCTGGCTCACGCCGCGCGAGAGCAATGCCGCTTCGGTCGTCGACATGCCGCGCGTGGTGAAGGTGCGCTTGGACGGCGTCATCAGGTTGATGGGCTTGCCGTTCTCCGCCACGCTGAAGACGGCAGCGAGTTCATGATAATTCGGCCCCTGCCGCTCCTTCATGCCGTCGAGCGTGAACTGGTAGCCGGCCAGCGGAATGCTGTCATGCGGCTTCATCGTGCCGATATATTCGCTGTTCCACGTGGTCTCGCAGACGATCCCCATCAGCGCAATGCCGATCCCGGCATGGGCGAAGGCCGCGCCCCAGGCCGAACGCGGCAGGCCGCGCGCGCGCCGCACCGCATTAGCGAGCGGCACGCGGAACAGGCCGGTGCGTTCGGCGATATCCGTCACCGCGCCTCCGATGACGAACACCGCCAGCCCGATCGCAAGCGGCGCCAGCGCACTGCCGCCCCGGGCCCAGGCCCAGGCAAATGCTATGGCCAACACCGCGACGATGCCGGCTGCCATCAGCCGCTGCATGGCGCCCAGGAGATCGCCCCGCTTCCAGGCCAGCATCGGCCCGAACGGCACCGCGATCATCAACGGCACGAACAACGGTGCGAAGGTCAGGTTGAAGAACGGTGCGCCGACCGAAATCTTGTCGCCGGTGAGGACCTCCAGCGCCAACGGATAAAGGGTGCCGACGAAGACCGTCGCACAGGCCGTGGTGAGGAACAGGTTGTTGAGGACCAGCGAGCCCTCGCGCGAGATCGGCGCGAACAATCCGCCCTGTTTCAGCGACGAAGCGCGGCCGGCAAACAGCGTCAGGCTGCCGCCGATGAACACACAGAGGATCAAAAGAATGAACACGCCACGGCTCGGATCGGTGGCAAAGGCGTGCACCGAGGTGAGCACGCCGGAGCGCACCAGGAAGGTGCCAAGCAACGACAGCGAGAAGGTCAGGATCGAGAGCAGGATGGTCCAGACCTTGAGCGCATTGCGCTTCTCCATCACCAGCGCCGAATGCAGTAGCGCCGTGCCGGCGAGCCAGGGCATCAGCGAGGCGTTCTCCACCGGATCCCAGAACCACCAGCCACCCCAGCCAAGCTCGTAATAGGCCCAATAGGAGCCCATGGCGATGCCGAGCGTCAGGAATATCCAGGCGACCAATGTCCAGGGCCGCACCCAGCGCGCCCATGCCGCATCGATGCGGCCTTCGAGCAGCGCCGCGATCGCGAAGGAAAACGAGATCGAAAAGCCGACATAGCCGAGATAGAGCATCGGCGGATGCACCGCGAGGCCGATGTCCTGCAGCACCGGATTGAGATCGCGTCCCTCCATCGGCGGATTGGGAATACGCAGGAACGGATTCGAGGTGGCGAGGATGAAGATATAGAAGGCGCTCGCGACCCAGGCCTGCACCGCGAGCACGTGGGCGCGCAGCGAGAGCGGCAGGTTGTTGCCGAAGGCTGCGACCAGGCCGCCGAACAGCGCCAGGATCGAGACCCAGAGCAGCATCGAGCCCTCATGGCTGCCCCAGACGCCCGTGATCTTGTAGAGTAACGGCTTGGCCGAGTGCGAATTCTCGTACACGTTGAGGACGGAGAAATCCGAGGTGACGTGCAGCGTCACCAACGCCGCAAAAGAGAGGCCGACGAACAACAGCTGCGCCAGCGCCGTCGAGCGCGCGACGTTCATCAAAGCGGGATCGCGCCAGCGCGCACCGACGAGCGGCACGGTGGACTGGATGAGTGCAAGCGCGAGCGCCAGCACCAGGGCGTAATGTCCACCTTCCGCGATCATCGCGTTGCTCCCTGCCCGCCTTGCGCGTTGGCCTCCGAGGTCACTGCGCCTGCGGGTTTTCCACCATAATCGCTATAGTCGGTCTTCCAGTGTCCCTCTTTCTTCAGCTCGTCCGCGACCTCTTTCGGCATGTATTTTTCATCATGCTTGGCAAGCACGGTGTCGGCACGGAACACGCCGGTCGAATCGAGCGAACCCTCGGCGACCACGCCTTGGCCCTCCCGGAACAGGTCGGGCAGGATTCCCTTGTAGGTCACCGGCAGCTTGGCATTGCCGTCGGCCACCTCGAATTTCACCGACAGATGGTCGCCGCGCACCAGCGAACCCGGCTGTACCAGGCCGCCGAGCCTGAAGCGTCGGCCCGGGGCGATATGCTGTTCGCTGACCATGCTCGGCGTCGAGAAGAATACGATGGAGTCGCGCAGCGCGTTCAACACCAGCGCCGCGGCGATGCCGAGCACCGCGAGCGAACACCCGATTATGGTCAAACGACGTTGCTTGCGCGTCATGCCTGATTTCTTTCATTCAGCACGATGTTG
>JBLMWS010000107.1:0-17201 GCA_050257355.1 Gemmatimonas sp. | reverse complement strand
ACCATGAACACGCCGGCGGTCACCATGGTCGCGGCATGGATCAGCGCGGACACCGGAGTCGGACCCTCCATGGCATCCGGCAACCACGTGTGCAGCAGGAACTGCGCCGATTTGCCCATCGCACCCATGAACAGGAGCAGACACGCCAACGTCAGCGCACCCGGATGCCAGCCGAAGAAGTCGATGGTCTTGCCGGCAACTCCCGGCGCATCCGCAAAGATGGTCTCGAAATCGGTCGAGCCGATCAGCGCGAAAACGGCAAAAATTCCAAGCGCGAAGCCGAAATCGCCGACGCGGTTGACGACGAATGCCTTGATCGCCGCGGCGTTCGCGGACGGCCGCTGGTACCAGAAGCCGATCAGCAGGTAGCTCGCCAGGCCCACGCCTTCCCAGCCGAAGAACATTTGCACCAGATTGTCGGCGGTGACCAGCATCAGCATCGCGAAGGTGAACAGCGACAGATAACCGAAGAAGCGCGGCCGGTTCGGATCCTCATCCATGTAGCCGATGGAATAAAGATGCACGAGCGAAGACACCGTAGTGACCACGACCAGCATCACGGCGGTCAGCGTGTCGACCCGGAGCGCCCAATTGACCTGCAGATTTCCGGACGTGATCCAGGGGAACAGAGCAATCCGCGCGTCGTGATGCAGGAAGCCGACATCGACGAAAGTGATCCAGGACAGCGCGGCCGACACAAACAACAGGCCGGTCGTGATCAGCTCGGCCGGACGCGAGCCAACGGCCGCCGGCTCGGCCGGACCGTGGGCGTGATCGTCATGATCCAGCGGCTCGTCATGGGCCACATGAATATGGGCCGCCTCCTCACCGACATGGGTGGTGGGGTGGGCCGCATCGACGTTACCGTGCGCTTCCGCGTGATGTTCGACCGTGTCACCGCTCGGATTGCGTCCATGCGCCCCGACGACGGCGATGATACCGGCGAGGATCGCGCCCAGGAGCGGCAGGAAAACGATGGCCTGGATCATAGCCGGGTCAGCCCTTCATCAGATTGACGTCTTCAACCGCGATCGTGCCGCGGTTGCGGAAATACACCACCAGGATGGCGAGCCCGATTGCGGCTTCGGCGGCGGCGACCGTCAGCACCAGCAGCGCGAACACCTGGCCGACGATATCGCCGAGGAAGGTCGAAAACGCCACCAGGTTGATGTTGACGGCAAGCAGGATCAGCTCGATCGACATCAGAATGACGATGATGTTCTTGCGGTTGAGAAAGATGCCGAGAATGCCGAGCGTGAACAGGATCGCGCCGACCGCCAGATAATGCCCAAGCCCAATCGTCATTGCACCCACTCCGCGGCATCCGCGTCCTGCAAGCCCTGCCCCGACGCGACCTTGCGGATCGCCATGGTGAGCGCGGGGTCGCGCGCATTCTGCGTGCTGATGTCCTGCCGCTTGACATAAGCCTTGTGACGCAAGGTCAGCACGATCGCGCCGATCATAGCGACCAGCAGCACCATGCCGGCAAGCTGGAAGTAATTGATGTACTTCGTGTAGAGCACGAGGCCGAGGGCTTCGGTGTTGCTGACGTTGGCCGGGGTCGCCGACGTGATCGACTTGCTGACGGAAGGGTTGATCACCCAGAAGCCGACCGTCAACAGCAATTCGAACAGGAAGATGCCGCCCACTACGAGCCCCACCGGCAGATATTCGATGAAGCCTTCGCGCAGTTGCGCGAAATCGACGTCGAGCATCATGATCACGAACAGGAAGAGCACCGCGACCGCGCCGACATAGACCACGATCAGGATCATCGCCAGAAACTCGGCGCCCATCAATACGAACAGGCCGGACGCGTTGACGAAGGCGAGAATCAAAAACAGCACGGAATGGACGGGGTTGCGCGAGACAACCACCATCACTGCGGAGGCGACGCAAATGGCCGCAAACAGGTAAAAGAACAGCGCCGGAAGGATCATTCTCTGCCCCTCGTTCCCTTACCGGTACGGCGCATCGAGCGCGATCGCCTTTGCGATCTCGCGCTCCCAACGGTCGCCATTGGCGAGCAGTTTGGCCTTGTCATAATAAAGCTCTTCCCGCGTCTCGGTCGCGAATTCGAAATTCGGTCCCTCGACGATCGCATCCACCGGGCAGGCCTCCTGGCACATGCCGCAATAGATGCACTTCACCATATCGATGTCGTAGCGCACCGTGCGGCGCGTGCCGTCGTTGCGGCGCGGCCCCGCCTCGATGGTGATTGCCTGCGCCGGGCAGATCGCCTCGCACAGCTTGCAGGCGATGCAGCGCTCTTCGCCATTGGGGTAGCGGCGCAGCGCGTGCTCGCCGCGGAAGCGCGGGCTGATCGGATTCTTCTCGAACGGATAGTTGATGGTCGGCTTCGGCTGAAAGAAGTAACGCATCGCGAGAAAGAACGCCGATACGAACTCCGACAGCAGCAGCGACCGCGCGGCAGCTTTGACACTCATAGCAACCTCATTTCGGCGCGATGTCGGCGAAATGCAGCACGCCGGCAACGAGCACCACCATCACCAGCGACAGCGGCAGGAACACCTTCCAGCCGAGCCGCATCAATTGATCGTAGCGGTAGCGCGGCACGATCGCCTTGGCCATCGCAAACAGGAAGAACATGAAGAACAGCTTCAACGCGAACCAGATCACCCCGGGAATCCAGGTGAAAGGCGGCAGCGCCACCGGCGGCAGCCAGCCGCCGAGGAACAGGATCGTGGCCATCGCGCACATGGTGGTGATGGCGACATATTCGCCGAGCATGAACAACAGATACGGCGTCGAGCCGTATTCCACCATGAAGCCGGCGACCAGCTCGGACTCCGCTTCCACGAGATCGAAGGGCGGGCGGTTGGTTTCAGCCAGCGCCGAGACGTAGAAAACCACGAACATCGGCAACAGCGGCCAGACATACCAGTTCAGGATGGTGAGTTGCGGCAGCCCGATCAGGCTCGCAAGCCCGCGGGTATTCTGCGCCTCCACCACGGCCGACAGGTTGAGCGAGCCCGCGCAGAGCAAGACCGTGATGATGACGAAGCCGATCGAGACTTCGTAGGACACCATCTGCGCCGCGGAGCGAAGCGCGGCCAGGAACGGATATTTCGAGTTCGACGACCAGCCGGCCATGATGATGCCGTAGATCGACAGGGAGGAGATCGCGAAGATGTAGAGAATGCCGACATTGATGTCGGAAATCACCCACCCCAGATTGGTGGGGATCACCGCCCAGGCGGCCAGCGCGAGCACGCACGACACCAGCGGTGCGAGCAGGAACACGCCCTTGTTGGCGCCGGCCGGAATGATCGGCTCCTTCAGCACGAACTTCAAGAGATCGGCGAAGGACTGCAGCAGGCCCCAGGGGCCGACCACGTTGGGACCACGCCGGATCTGCACGGCGGCCCAGATCTTGCGATCGGCCAGCAGGATGTAGGCGATCGCGACCAAAAGCACGACCAGCAGCAACACGCTCTCCGCGACCATGATGATCAGCGGCCAGAGGAAGCCGGTCCAGAACGAGCTTGCGAAGAACTCAGCCATTATCTTGACGCCTATTCCGCTGCCTGCAGCACCCGCTCGGCGGCCAGGCGTGAGCATTCCGCCATCACGACCGAAGCGCGCGCGACCGGGTTCGTCAGGTAAAAATCTTCAACCGATGACTTGAATGGCACCTTCTCCAGGCTGCCGCCCTTGCCAGCGAGAGCTTTGACGTCGGCAGCCTTGCCGGGCTCGATCTGGTCGATGCGCATCAGGTGCGGCACGGCCTTGAAGATCGCCTTGCGCAGCTCGGCCTGCGAATCATAAGCCAGCTTCTTGCCCAGGGCTTCCGACAGCGCGCGGATGATGGCCCAATCCTCGCGCGCCTCTCCCGGCGGGAACGAGGCGCGGCCGGTCATCTGCACGCGGCCCTCGGTGTTGACGTAGATCGCGGATTTTTCCGTGTACGCGGCCCCCGGCAAAATCACGTCCGCGCGGTGCGCACCGCGGTCGCCATGGGTCCCGATATAGACCACGAAGGTGCCATCCGGCACTTTGATCTCGTCGGCGCCGAGCAGGAACAAGACGTCCAGCGTGCCGAAGGTCGTCATCTGCGCGGCATTCAAGCCGCCAGTCCCCGGGACAAAGCCGATATCGAGCGCGCCGGCCCGCGAGGCGGTGTCGTGCAGCACGGCGAAACCGTTCCAGTCGTCCTTCAGCGCCCCGATATTGGTTGCGATCTTTGCGGCAACCGACAGCACGGCGGCGCCATCGTGGCGAGCGGCGGCGCCCGATCCGACCAGCACGATCGGATGCTTCGCGTTCTTCAGAACCTCCGCAAATGAACCCTTGCCGCCGGCGAGCTCACTCAAGCTGTCGGCGCCGGCGCCGAGATAGTCATAGTCGTAAGTGAGATCGGCCTTGGTGCCGATGACCCCGATCTTGAGCATCCCGGTGCGCCAGCGCTTGCGGATACGGGCGTTGAGCACGGCCGCCTCCTTGCGCGGATTGGCGCCGACGATCAAGAGCGCATCGGCCTGCTCGATGCCGGCGATGCCCGGATTGAATAGATAGGAGCCACGGCCGAGCTTCGGATCGAAAGCGTCACCGCCCTGCACTGCAAGATTGCTCGATCCCCATCTTGCGAGCAGATCCTTCAGCGCGAACATCTCCTCGACGCCGGCAAGATCGCCGGCGATGGCGCCGACGCGCTTGCCATCGATGCGGCCGGCCTTGGCGGTAATCGCGGCAAAGGCCTCCGGCCAGGAGGCGGCGCGCAGCTTGCCATTCTCGCGAATATAGGGTCGGTCAAGCCGCTGCGCGCGCAGGCCGTCGACGACATGGCGCGTCTTGTCGGAGATCCATTCCTCGTTCACGGCCTCGTTGATGCGCGGCAGGATGCGCATCACCTCGCGCCCGCGCGTGTCGACGCGGATCGCCGAGCCGATGCCGTCCATGACGTCGATCGACTGCGTCTTGCCGAGCTCCCACGGCCGCGCCGCAAATGCATAAGGTTTCGACGTCAGCGCCCCCACCGGACAGATGTCGACGAGGTTGCCCTGCAGCTCCGAGCTCAGCGCGTGCTCGAGATAGGTGGTGATCTCCATGTCCTCGCCGCGGCCGGTCGCGCCCATTTCCGGCGTGCCGCAGACTTCCGCCGAGAAGCGGACGCAGCGCGTGCACTGGATACAGCGGTTCATCGAGGTCTTGACCAGCGCGCCCAGATATTTGTCCTCGACCGCGCGCTTGTTCTCGGCAAAGCGGCTGGTGTCGACGCCGTAGCCCATCGCCTGGTCCTGCAGATCACATTCCCCGCCCTGATCGCAGATCGGGCAGTCCAGCGGATGGTTGATCAGCAGGAACTCCATCACGCCTTCGCGCGCCTTCTTCACCATCGGCGATCGGGTCGAGATTTCCGGCGGCTCACCCTTCGGGCCCGGCCGGCAATCGCGCACGCCCCAAGCACAGCTCGCCACCGGCTTCGGCCCGCCTTTGATCTCGACCAGGCACATCCGGCAATTGCCGGCAATAGACAGCCGCTCGTGGTAGCAGAAGCGCGGAATTTCGGCGCCTGCGGCCTCGCACGCCTGCAACAGCGTGTATTCCGCGGGTACATCGATCTCCTTGCCGTCGATGATGAGTTTGGTCATTGCTTCCTACTCCGCCGCGGCCATGTGGACGGGGTCGCGGACGCCGATATCGTCGATATCCGCCTTGCGCGAATAGTCGTCGATCCGGGCTTCGATCTCGTGACGGAAATGCGCGATCAGCCCCTGGATCGGCCATGCCGCGGCGTCGCCCAACGCACAGATGGTGTGGCCCTCGACCTGCTTGGTGACCTCAAGCAGCATGTCGATCTCGCGCTTGTGCGCCCGGCCCTCGGCCATCCGGCTCAACACCCGCCACATCCACCCCGTTCCTTCCCGGCAGGGCGTGCACTGGCCGCAGCTCTCGTGCTTGTAGAAGTAGGAGATGCGCGCGATCGCCCGGATCAGGTCGGTCGACTTGTCCATGACAATGACGGCCGCGGTTCCAAGCCCCGAACGCAGCTTGCCAAGGCTGTCGAAATCCATCGGCGTGTCGATGATCTGGTCGGCCGGGACCATGCGAACCGAGGAGCCGCCCGGAATGACCGCCTTCAGATTGTCCCAACCGCCGCGGATGCCGCCGCAATGCGTCTCGATCAGTTCGCGGAACGTGACGCCCATCGCCTCTTCGACGTTGCAGGGGCGCTCGACATGACCGGAGATGCAGAACAATTTGGTGCCGGTATTGTTCGGCCGGCCGATGCCGGCGAACCAGGCGGCGCCGCGGCGCAGAATGTCCGGCGCCACCGCAATCGACTCGACGTTGTTCACCGTGGTCGGACAGCCATAGAGACCGACATTGGCGGGGAACGGCGGCTTCAGCCGCGGCTGCCCCTTCTTGCCTTCCAGGCTTTCGAGCAGCGCGGTTTCTTCGCCGCAGATATAGGCGCCGGCGCCGTGGGCGACGTAGAGGTCGAACGGCCAGCCATGGATATTGTCCTTGCCGATCAGCTTCGCCTGATAGGCCTGATCGATCGCGGCCTGCAGGTGCTCGCGCTCCCTGATGAACTCGCCGCGGACATAGATGTAGCAGGCATGCGCGCCCATCGCGAAGCTCGCGATCAGGCACCCCTCGATCAGAAGGTGCGGATCGTGCCGCATGATCTCCCGGTCCTTGCAGGTGCCGGGCTCGGATTCGTCGGCATTCACCACCAGATAGGCGGGCCGGCCGTCGGTGAGCTCCTTCGGCATGAACGACCATTTGAGGCCGGTGGGGAAGCCCGCCCCGCCGCGGCCGCGCAGGCCCGAGGCCTTCATCTCGTTGATGATCCAGTCGCGGCCCTTGTCGATGATCGCCTTGGTGCCGTCCCAGCCGCCACGGCGGCGCGCGCCCTCAAGGCCCCAGTCCTGCAGGCCGTAGAGATTCTTGAAGATGCGGTCCTTGTCGTCGAGCATGACTAAACTGCTTTCCGATCCGAGAGTGGGGCCTTCGTCGCACGCCTCATGTGGTTTCCTTCAGCGTGGTCGGCCCGGTAATGGGCGCCGAAAACTGGCGGCCGTTCTGCGGTCCCGGCTTCGGCGGATTGCCTGACGCAAAGCCGTCGAGGACTTTGCCGAAACTCTCCTTGGTGAGGTCCTCGTAGGTGTCCTTCCAGATCATGACCATCGGCGCATTCACGCAGGCGCCCAGGCACTCGACCTCTTCCCAGCTGAAATTGCCGTCCTTCGAAAGGTGGAACGGCTCGTGATGGATGCGGCTCTGGCAGACCTCGATGAGGTCGGCCGCGCCGCGAAGCCGGCACGGGGTCGTGCCGCAGACCTGCACGTGGGCCTTCTTGCCCACCGGCTGCAGCTGAAACATCGTGTAGAAAGTCGCAATCTCCAGCATGCGGATGTAGGGCATGTCGAGCATGTCGGCGACATAGCGGATCGCCGCTTCGGAGACCCAGCCCGCATTCTGCTCCTGCGCCCGCCACAGGATGGCGATCGCCGCCGAAGCCTGGCGTCCCGGCGGATATTTCGTGATCTCGCGCTTGGCCCAGGCGAGATTCTCCTCCGTCAGAGCGAAGCTTTCCGGCTGCAATTCTTTAGGCGCAAGGCGGCGAACGGACATCGTGTTCTAGACTCTCATTGCATGCGACGCGCGGCATCCGCGTTCAGCGTACTGATCCGATCTTGCCAGAATGCGCTCGCGGTACCGAAGACGTTGTAGCCGATGTGGGTGGAAACCTTGATGCGGTCGAGAATCGACAGCTCGGTCACGGTCTCCAGGCGGCTGGATTGGGGGTCGTAGACCATGAGCTTGAGCGGCGTCTGCTCCAGGATATAGCGCGACACCGTATGTTCGGGATCGTTGCCGTGCTCCTCGCACAGGATCACGCTGTCGCCCTCGAGCATCCGCGCTCCGCCCTTGATGGCCTCGATCTCGACACCTTCGACGTCGAGCTTGATCAGATATTTGCCTTCGCCGGACACCTTGCCGTCGTCGATCAGATCGTCGAGCGCGATGACAGAAACGTCCTCACCACCCTCATTCGCCGCGCCGGCAATGCTGAAGGCTTCGTGCTTGGTGCCGCTGAGACGGGCCGTGCCGCGGCCTGCACCGATCGCGCATTTCATCACCTCGAAGCGGCCGCCATTGACGCGCGCGTTGTTGGCGAGTTTTTCGAAGTTTCGCGATGATGGTTCGATCGCGATCACCTTATGCGAGCCGAACGGCGCGCTCGAGGCCAACACCGACCAGTAGCCGTAATTGGCGCCGCAGTCGATCAGCGTGTAATCGACGTCGGCCGAATACCGGAACAGGAGTTCGAGTTCGTCCTCATAATGGTAGGAACGGTCGAGCAGCTTGCTCCAATAGCCGTCACCATAGGGAAATTCGAATACCGCGTCCTCGTTGAGCTTGATCGCGATGTTACGCTCGGCCAGCGTTTTGCGCAGCAGATTGGCACAGCCTATGTAACCGCGATGCGAGAAGTGCGAGGAGATTTTCGCCCCCGTCGCCAACGCCAGCGCAGCCGTGCGCTCCCAGAGGTTCGCTCCTTCGAGCGCCCCCGAGGCCCGGTCAAACTGGATCGGCGCCGGCCCCATCAACGATCGACCTCTCCGAACACGATGTCGAGCGAGCCAAGGATGGCGGACACGTCGGCCAGCAGATGGCCCCTGCAGATGAAGTCCATCGACTGCAGATGGGCAAAACCCGGCGCCCGGATCTTGCATTTGTAGGGCTTGTTGGTGCCGTCGGCGACGAGATAGACGCCGAACTCGCCTTTCGGCGCTTCCACCGCAGCATAGATCTCGCCCGCCGGAACGTGGAAGCCCTCGGTGTAGAGCTTGAAGTGGTGGATCAAGGCTTCCATCGACCGCTTCATCTCGCCACGGCGCGGCGGAAAGATCTTGTTGTCCTGCACCGCGACCGGCCCCTGCCCCTCGGGCTCGCGGAGCTTGGCGATGCACTGCTTCATGATGCGCACCGACTGCCGCATCTCTTCCATGCGGATGAGATAACGGTCGTAGCAGTCGCCGTTCTTGCCGACCGGAATGTCGAAATCCATCTCGGCGTAGCATTCGTAAGGTTGCGCCTTGCGCAGATCCCACGCCGCGCCCGAGCCGCGCACCATCACGCCGGAGAAGCCCCACTCCCAGGCCTGCTTCAGCGTCACCTTGCCGATATCGACATTGCGCTGCTTGAAGATGCGGTTCTCCGTGAGCAGCCGGTCGAGGTCGTCGACGACCTTGAGGAACGGATCGCACCAGGCATCGATGTCGTCGATCAGCTTTGACGTCAGGTCCTGGTGCACGCCGCCGATGCGGAAATAGGCCGCGTGCATGCGCGCACCCGACGCGCGCTCGTAAAACACCATCAGCTTCTCGCGCTCCTCAAACCCCCACAAAGGCGGGGTGAGCGCGCCGACGTCCATCGCCTGCGTGGTGACGTTGAGCAGATGGGACAGGATGCGGCCGATCTCGCAATAGAGCACGCGGATCAACTGGCCCCGCCTCGGCACCTCGATGCCGAGCAGCTTTTCGGCCGCGAGGCAGAAGGCGTGTTCCTGGTTCATCGGCGCGACGTAGTCGAGCCGGTCGAAATACGGAATCGCCTGCAGGTATGTCTTGGCTTCGATCAGCTTTTCCGTGCCGCGATGCAGAAGTCCGATGTGCGGATCGACGCGTTCGACCACCTCACCATCCAATTCCAGCACGAGGCGCAACACGCCGTGCGCAGCCGGATGCTGCGGACCGAAATTGATGGTAAAGTTGCGCAGCCCGGGGCTTTGTTCATTCATAGCAGCGCCCTCCGATCGCGGGCGAATGGCCAGTGGCGAAGAGCGGATGGCGAGCAGCAGATCGCGTCACGATTTCGTCCCCGCCTTCTCGTCCCCGGGCAGCACCGGGTAGTCCGCACCTTCCCACGGCGAGAGGAAGTCGAACTTGCGAAATTCCTGGTTGAGCCGGACCGGCTCGTAGAGCACGCGCTTCTCCTGATCGTCGTAACGCACCTCGACGAAGCCGGTCAGCGGGAAGTCCTTGCGCAGCGGATGTCCCTCGAAACCGTAATCGGTCAGGATGCGGCGCATGTCGGGATGGCCGGTGAAGATCACGCCATAGAGGTCGTAAGTCTCGCGCTCGAACCAGTCGGCGCCCGGAAACACCTCGATGAGCGAGGGCACCTGCGTCATCTCGTCAGCCTGCGCCTTCAGCCGGATACGGGTATTCAGCGTCGGCGACAGGAAATGATAGACCACGTCGAAACGCCTCTCACGCGCGGGATAGTCCACGGCCGTGATATCGATGATATTGACGAAACGGCAGTTGGGATCGTCGCGCAGGAATTTCACGACCTCCACGATTTTGCCGGCTTCGACCGTCACCGTGAGTTGATTGTAGGCTACCGCATATTCGAGCGCCGCGCCCGGAAGCGCGCCCACGATCGTTTGCCCCAGGGCCTCTAGCCTGCCGTCGTCCATGACTTAAACCTTCAGCGTTCGATCGTGCCGGTGCGCCGGATCTTCTTCTGCAACAGCAGCACGCCGTAGAGCAGCGCCTCCGCCGTCGGCGGACAGCCGGGCACGTAAATGTCGATCGGAACGACGCGATCGCAGCCGCGTACCACCGAGTACGAATAGTGGTAATAGCCGCCGCCGTTCGCGCAGGACCCCATCGAGATCACGTAACGCGGCTCCGGCATCTGGTCGTAGACCTTGCGCAGCGCCGGTGCCATCTTGTTGGTCAACGTGCCCGCGACGATCATCACGTCGGATTGGCGCGGCGAAGCGCGCGGCGCAAAGCCGAACCGCTCGACGTCGTAACGCGGCATCGAGACCTGCATCATCTCGACCGCGCAGCAGGCGAGCCCGAACGTCATCCACATCAGCGAGCCGGTGCGCGCCCAGGTGATGAGGTCGTCGGCCGCGGCAACAAAGAAGCCCTTATCCGAGAGCTCGTGGTTGACCTCGAGGAAATAGGCGTCGTTGGCGCCGACCGGCTTGCCGGTCGCGGGATCCAGGATCCCGGTCGCGGCCGGGGCGATCACCGGGCCTTTGGCCTTGTTGATTGCGGCGGGTGGGCTCAATCCCATTCGAGCGCGCCTTTCTTCCATTCATATGCAAAGCCAACCGTCAGCACGGCCAGGAACACCAACATCGACCAGAAGCCGGTGGCCCCGAGCTTTCCGAACGCCACCGCCCAGGGGAACAGGAAGGCCACCTCAAGATCGAAGATGATGAAGAGCAGCGAGACCAGGTAGAAGCGAACGTCGAACTTCATGCGGGCGTCATCGAACGCATTGAAGCCGCACTCGTAAGCCGACAGCTTCTCGGGATCGGGCTGCTGGAAGGCAACCACGAAGGGGGCGATCAGGAGCGCGAGCCCGATCACGGCCGCGACCCCAATAAAGACAACAAGTGGCAGGTAATTCTGCAGGATGCCGGTCATCGGCGCTTACCTTCTGCTGCGGTTTCGGGAGAGCCGCAGATTCGTCGATTTGGAATTATTCCGAGGCTTTAGCGCAGCGCAGTAAGTGGCGCAAGACAAGCTATTTCGACGCTTCCCAGCCCTGTCGTCATGGCTGGGGATACATCGTCAGCTCCCTGATCCGCTAGCGCTCGTGCCCCGCCAGAGACGAAGGCCCCAGCCTCGGTCCAGGGCTCAAGGCCAGGCTCAAAGGCCAAGGCTCACAACGCCCACTCGGCCGCGAGCCTGTCGGCGCCGCGCGGGGGCAAGCCGTCGATTTGGCCAACCAGCGCCGCGGCTTCCTGCTCCCGCGGGGCCCTCCAGCAGACGCTCATTGCACGCGATCCGCCAGCACCGTGGCCGGCAAATCCCGACCGGATCGGCCGGCAACGAAACCAGCTCGGTGGCCGAACGAAACCATTTTGAGGAACCCAAGAAACCCGTCTGAAACACACTTCGATTAAGCCTCGAGCTGACAGAACGGCGCGCGTTGAGACGCCGGGAGGCTCAAAATGAACCACTCGTTTCATTCAGCTGATCGTGCGACCCACCTGAAGATCGTGGCGCTGGCGCTGGTGGCCGGGATCGGGGTGGCGACGTTCGGCATCGTCACCCGCGGCCATGTGGATTACACCCAGACCGCGCGGATCATCAAAGCCGACAAGCCGATGGCGGTGACCAATTCGGACACCATGATGGTGCGCTGACCGCGCCTTTGCCTTACCGGAGAGCGGATGAAGAGGTCGCCGTTCCGGCGGCCTTTTTGCTGTGCGGTTTGAAGGCGGGAAATACGGTAAGCCATTGATTTAATGGCGCGAGAGACGGGGCTCGAACCCGCGACCTCCGCCGTGACAGGGCGGCGCTCTAACCAACTGAGCTACTCCCGCGGATGCGGTCAGGACCGCACGCGTGAGGAGGGCTTAAAGGGGCCAACTTTCCAAGTCAAGGATGTTGCGAATCCCCGCGCAAATTGCGGGTTTCTGCGACGCCGATGCAAAAAATGGCCTGTTTTCAAGGCAAACGGCGTAGTCGCTATCCGTCGAATCGACTAGGCCTGAAGCGTCTAAGTTCCTAAGCCATTGTTAAAGAGGAGGAGGGCCACCATGGCAAAGAAAGCAGCGACTCCGGCGACCATCACGCTCAAGCACCTTGCGGCAGCAATCGCCGAGGACCAGGAGCTATCCAAGAAACAGGCTGAGGGTATCCTGACCGACATGGTGACGCGGATCACCAAGCACCTGAAGAAGGGCGAGCGCATCCGCATCGTCGGCCTCGGCATCCTGCAGGTGCGCAAGCGCGCCGCCCGCACGGGTCGCAATCCGGCCACGGGCGAGCCGATCCAGATCAAGGCCAGCAAGAAGGTCGCCTTCCGGGCTGCCAAGGAGCTCAAGGAAGCCATCTAAATCCGTCTTCTAAATCCGTCTTCGGCCTTCTACCGTCAGGGCGTCATTCCGGCTGGTTTACGCGGTCCCCGGAATGACGCTTTTTCTATTATAAGGATGGCCCATCTATAAGGATGGCCCATCGCCTTCCCTCCAGCCGCGGTTCTCAGCGTGAATTCACCCCTGAAGTTTCAGCACAGCGTCACCGAGCGCTTCCTGCGTTATGTCACCATCGACACCCAGTCGGATCCGGAATCGCCGACCTGCCCGTCCACCGAGAAGCAGAAGGATCTCGGCCGTCTGCTGGTTTCCGAGCTTCAGGCGTTGGGACTCGCCGACGCCCATCTCGACGAGAACGGCTACGTCTATGCGACCATCCCGGCGACGACATCAAAGAAGGTGCCGGTGATCTGTTTCTGCTCGCATATGGACACCTCGCCCGACTGCGCCGGCGCCAATGTCAAACCGCAGGTCGTGCGGGATTACCGGGGCGGCGATATCACCCTTCCGGCCGATCCCAGCCAGATCATCCGCGTCGCGGAGCATCCGGCGCTCAAGGACCAGATCGGCAACGACATCATCACGACCGACGGCACCACGCTGCTCGGGGCCGACAACAAGGCGGGCGTCGCCGAGATCATGGATGCGGCGCAGTTCTTCGTACAAAATCCGCAGATCAAGCACGGTACCATCAAGATCCTGTTCACGCCGGACGAGGAAATCGGCCGCGGCGTCGACAAGGTCGACCTGAAGAAACTCGGCGCCGACTTCGCCTACACGATCGACGGCGAAACTGCCGGCCAGATCGAGGATGAAACCTTTTCCGCCGACGGCGCCACGGTCACGATCCAGGGCGTCAGCATCCATCCCGGCTTTGCCAAGGGCAGGATGGAGCATGCGATCAAGATCGCGGCGGCCATCATCGAACGGCTTCCAAAACAGACCTGCTCGCCCGAAACCACCGAAGGCAAGGAAGGCTTCCTGCATCCGATCGGCATCTCCGGCGCGCTCGAACAGGCAACCGTCGGCTTTATCGTGCGCGATTTCACCGTGGCCGGGTTGAAAGAGAAAGAGGCGCTGCTGGAGCGCATCGTCAAGGACGTGATGAAGGACTATCCGCGCTCCACCTACCGGATCGAGATCAAGGAACAGTACCGCAACATGAAAGAGGTGATCGACCGTCATCCCGAAACGGTCGAATACGCGATGGAAGCGATCCGCCGCGCCGGGCTTGCGCCCGTGCGCGCGAGCATCCGTGGCGGCACCGACGGCTCGCGACTGAGCTTCATGGGACTGCCCTGCCCCAACGTCTTCGCGGGCGAGCACGCGTTCCATTCCCGCCTGGAGTGGGTCAGCCGTCAGGATATGGAAAAAGCGGTCGAGACGATCGTGCATCTCGCGATGATCTGGGAGGAGCGGGCCTAAGGCAGCCGCCGATCTGAAGCCGAGGCGCCCCGGAAAACTTATCTCTCCGAGAACGGTCGTTTACGATGCGCGCGCGCTGACGATCCAGATCGAGGCCGGCAGCGCCACGCTCTGCCCCTGCACAAACGGCATCAGCGCTTCGCGGATCGAGTTGCGGGCGGCTTCACGCACCTCCGCCGGGTGGTCCTGCAGGGCGCGGCTCGCCGGGCCGATTTCCAATGCGCCCTGAACGGCGGTCTCCAACCCCTGCCCGATCGCGACATCCAGCGCAAGATCGTGGGGTTGCATTGCGACGGACTTGTATCCAGCCTCGGTCAGGATTCGATGCACGCGATCTTCCGAGGCAAACGCGAACGGGCCGGGGTCTTCGGGACCTTGCGGCGGCAATTTCGGCACGTGCTTGTAGACCGCCTGTAGCGGCGCCATGAAGAACGGATTCTCGCGCGGCTCGCGCCAGCAGATGAAGGCCAGGCGTCCGGACGGCCGCAGCGCCTTGCGCAAATTGGCAAAGGACACCGCGGGCTCGGCGAAAAACATCACGCCGAAGCGCGACACCAGGAGGTCAACGCTCGCGGGATCGAACGGGTACACCGTGGCGTCCGCCAGCACGAAATCGATCGGCAACTCGGCCGGCGCGTTCTGCCGTGCGCGTGCCAGCATCGGACCCGACACATCGATGCCAAGGACATGACCGGAGGGGGCGACCTTTCGCGCGAAGGCGATGGTCGTGGCGCCACTGCCGCAACCGACATCGAGCACCCGTTCGCCCGGCTTCGGTCCGGCATGCGCGACAAGAAGATCGAGAATCGGCGCAAGCAGGATGTCCTGCGCCTGTTGCCGATCGGCCCAGCGCTGGCCGCCCGGTCCATTCCAATAGTTGATCTGGTCGACGTTGCGCTCGTGACCAACCGGCGTATCCATTCGTCGTTCCGATGCAATGGGGAAGCTGCGATCGAGATATTGATGAAAGTAGCCTGGCTTTGCAATTGCCCGTCTGCCGGCTCAGGCATGCGGTCTGGGCGTGATCCGCATCGGCAGGCCATGTGCAGGGCGCAATGTGATCTTCTGCAACGGCCACACGTGAGCGTCAGACAACAGCTGCATGTCGAAGCGCTGCGCGAGTGTTGCCAGCACCAAAGTCGCCTCCTGCAATGCAAAGGACGAACCGATGCAGGTACGTGGTCCTGCGCCGAACGGCAGATACGCAAAGCGCGGGATCTTGGCTTTTGCGGAAGCGAGAAAGCGCGCAGGGTCGAACACCTCGGGCCGGTCCCAGAGCTGCCGATGGCGGTGCAGGATATAGGGCGCGATCACAATCAGCGAACGCGGTTTGACATCGAAATCGCCGATGCTGTCGGCCTGCTCGGGAGCCCGGCTCAGCGCCGCGATCGGCGGATAGAGGCGAAGCGCCTCCTCCACGACCGCTCTGGTGACGACCAGCCGCTCCAGGAGGCCCACGCGATCGCCCGCGAGCTCCGCGTCGGCCTCCTCCCGCACCCGCCTGTACCAATAGGGCGATTGGGAGAGCAGGAATGCCGACCACGCCAGCGTGTTCGCGGTGGTCTCATGTCCGGCCGACAGGAAGGTCAGAATGTTGGAGCGCACCTCAGCCAAGCTCATCGGCCGGCCGGTCGAGGGGTCCAGAGCACGCAACAACAACGTCAGGAGATCATCGGGAGCCGCTGCGGTCGCCGACGTGTCGAGCCGGCGCTGCCTGGCCGCGATGATCTCGTCGATGACGCCCTCGAAATATGCCATCGTCCGCCGCAGGGGTTTGCGGCCCGGCCGCGGCACGTAATCCGGCACCCCCATCAGATCGAGCGCGCCAATCCGGCCGATACAGCCGAAATAGGCATTCATCGCTGCGCGAAATTCGTCGAAATCGCCGCCGATGCCGTCCGAGAAGATGGTGAGCGCAAGCACGTTCAGCGTCAGCAGTGTAAATTCGGCCGCGATGTCGATCGGTCCGGCCGCCGCAAGGCGGTGCCAGCGCGCGGTGAAGCCATCAGCAGCATCGAGCATGGCGTTGGTGAGGGTGGCGACGGTGCGGCGCGCAAACAGCGGCGCAAGCGTTCGGCGCTGTACCTCCCAGCGATCGCCCTCGGCGCTCAACAAACCCTCGGAAAGGCCGATCGAGAGAATACGCCGCTGGATCGGGTCCTTCCGATAATTGGCGGCATGATCGACCAATACGTGCTTGATCGCGCCGGGATCGTGCACCAGGAGGGCGTCGAGAAACGGAAGCTTAACCCTGGCAATCGGCTCTTCGAAGAATTCCTTGCTCCAGCATTCCAAGGGATTTCGCTTCAGCGTCGCCAACAGGCGGATCAGGCCCGGCCGGCCCGGCTCCGGATTCGGCGCCGGCGGACGGTAGAGCCCCGCGGTATCGGCCTCTGAGATCAGTAACATGCGCCTCGATACGACGATGCATCGGAACTCGAAAATGTGATCGAAAACGCGTTCGTCCCGGCGAAGTTCCAAAACTCAGCCGGCGGGGAAACCGCGCAACTCGGAGCCGGCAGGTCGGCGCCGATTGGCAAAGAAATGAATCAAAATTGCCCGGCCGGTTAAACCTGGTCGCAGCGGGTTCAGGCGAGAATGCAGCAACAGTCGCCCCGCTCGGCGGCGCAAAACGGGTTCGCTCTGTCTTGTCTTGGATTGTTCGAGTCTTCAGTCATGGATCACAAGCGATTGTTCGCCCGAATGAGGCCTGAGGGCCGAATTTCCAAGGCCGCAAAGATTCTGTTCGGGCCAAAAGCGCCCGTCCTCGATTGCATCCTCATCGATTACTCCGCGGGCGGTGCCTGTCTGCAGCTGCAGAACTATGCCGACCTGCCGCAGCGCTTCGAGGTGCTTTACGGCACGACCAGAAAGCGTTGCAGGCTGGTGTGGAAGCGCGGCTTGCGAATTGGCGTCGCGTTCTGAAAGGCGGCCATGTTCGCGACCGCCGGCA
>JBLMWS010000106.1:0-3975 GCA_050257355.1 Gemmatimonas sp. | reverse complement strand
TGGGCCTGTTCGGTGCCGCGCTGATCTACGGCGACGGTGCCATCACGCCGGCGATCTCGGTGCTTTCGGCGCTGGAAGGCTTGAATATGGCGGCGCCCGCGCTGCAGCCCTATGTGGTTCCAGCCGCCGTCGTGATCCTGCTCGCGCTGTTTGCGATCCAATCGCAGGGCACCTCGGCAATCGGGCATTTGTTCGGCCCCGTGATGCTGGTGTGGTTTGCCGCCATGGCGCTGATGGGCGTCGCGGGAATTGCCAAGCATCCGGCGGTCTTTGCGGCGCTCAATCCGAGCTACGGCCTCTCCTATTTGTTCTCGAACGGAGCCACCGGCTTTCTTGTATTGGGGGCGGTGTTCCTCTGTGTGACCGGCGCAGAGGCGCTTTATGCCGACATGGGGCATTTCGGCGCCGGGCCGATCAAGCTCGCCTGGTTGGCGATCGTCTTTCCAAGCCTTATCCTGAACTACGCTGGCCAGGCGGCGCTGGTGGTCGATGGGGCACCGACCGATGGCAATATCTTCTTCAGGCTTTGTCCGGAGACGATGCTGCTGCCGCTGATCGTGCTTGCGACCGTCGCCACCATCATCGCCAGCCAGTCGATCATCACCGGTGCTTTTTCGATGACACGGCAGGCGATCCAGCTTGGGTGGTTGCCGAGGCTGCAGATCAAGCAGACCTCATCGGAAGGCTACGGCCAGATCTATGTCGGTGTTGTCAATTGGCTGTTGATGGGTGTCACGCTCGGTCTGACGATCGGTTTTGGCAAATCCGATAACTTGGCTTCCGCCTATGGCATCGCGGTCTCGCTCACCATGCTGATGACATCGGCGCTGCTTTTCATCGCCATGCGCGAGATCTGGCATTGGAGCCTATTGGCAGCAGGCGCTGTCGCCACTTCCTTCTTCATAATCGATACTGCCTTCTTTCTTGCCAATCTTACCAAGGTTGCCGAGGGCGGCTACGTGCCGCTGGTGCTGGCTATCTCTGTCTACGGCGTTATGTGGATCTGGCACCGCGGCGCCGCTGCGGTTTCGCAGCGGTTACGCGAGGCGCTCATTCCGGTGCCGGAGTTTTTGGCTCACATTGCCGAAAAGCAACTGCCGCGGGTGCCGGGTACGGCAGTGTTTCTGACGCGTACTGACCAAGGTACCCCGCCGGTGATGGTGTGGCACGTCAAGCATAACCGCGCGCTGCACGAACATGTGCTCGTGCTCCGCGTGGAGACGTTGTCGGTGCCCTGGGTGTCATCCGCCGGGCGCATCAAGATGGAGCAGGTCGCACCGAACTTCTGGCGCGTCGACGCGCATTACGGTTTCATGGAGCGTCCACACATTCCGGAGTTGCTTGCCAGGAGTAAAGCGCTTGGCTGCGACATCGAGCTTTCGGACGTGACCTACTACGTCGGCCACGAAACGGTGATCGCCCGAAACGACGGCCGAGGCCTCCCGGCGTGGCAGGAGCGGCTGTTCGCGTTGATGGAGCGCAATGCCCAGCATGTCAGCGACTTCTTCAGCCTGCCAAACGATCAGGTGGTCGAGATCGGGCGACAAGTGGCGATCTAGACTCGCACATTGCCACATGTGGCATTCTGTGCGACCTCAGTATTGAGGATCGTACATCTGCGTCTGCACGAACCCGATAAGGTCATTGGGCGTCGGCCCGTGGGCAAGCCCACGCTGGTAGGCGACGCCGGCGACCGCAGCAGCGATCTGGGCGGAGACTTCGCGGATGCGCGGCAGGGCCGGATAAAGGCTGCCCTGCTTGAGATCGGCTTCGCTCACCGAATTCGCCAACGCATGCGCTGCCGCCATGAACATCTCGTCGGTAACAAGGCGGCTGCCGCTTGCGATGACACCCAGGCCTACGCCGGGAAAGATGTAGGAGTTGTTGCCCTGGCGCGGCACAAAGGTCTGCCCGTCGAGCTTCACCGGATCATAGGGGCTGCCGCAGGCGAACAGCGCGCGGCCGCCGGTGTGACGATAGGCATCTTCGGCCGAGCATTCGGCCTTCGAGGTCGGATTGGAGAGCGCAAACACGATGGGCCGTTCATTGAGATCCGCCATGGTTTGCAGCACCTCCGGCGTGAACGCGCCGCCGACGGCGGCGACCCCGATGATCGCGGTCGGCTTCAGCGTCTTGATGGCGGTCAGGAAGTCGCTGATCGGCGCCTGATCATGGGCATAGCGCAGCTTGTGCCCGCTGAGATTGGCGCGGCCCTTGACCACGAGACCGCGCGAATCGACCAGCCAATTGCGGCGCAGCGCTTCGGGTTCGGACAGGCCTTCGGCCATCATGGCTGACACCACGAGATCAGCGATGCCGGTCGCCGCTTCGCCTGCGCCGAGAAACAGGACGCGTTGTGCGGTCAATTTGCCGCCCGTGGTGCGCAGGGCCGAGAAGATGCCCGCGAGTGCGACGGCGGCCGTGCCCTGAATGTCGTCGTTGAAGACGCAGGCTTCATCGCGGTATCTGTGCAGAAGCCGAAAGGCCGAATGATTGGCAAAATCCTCGAACTGGATCAGGGCGCCGGGGAAGACCTCGCGCGCCGCGGTCATGAACTCGTCGACGAATTCATCGTAGGCCGCACCAGTGATCCGTTTCTGGCGAATCCCGATGTAATAGGGATCGTTGAGAAACTCCTCGTTGTTGGTCCCCACGTCCAGCATCACCGGCAGGCAGAGCTCGGGATGAATGCCGGCACAGGCGGAATAAAGAGAAAGCTTGCCGACCGGAATGCCCATGCCGTTGGCGCCGAGATCGCCGAGGCCCAAAATGCGTTCGCCATCGGTAACGACGATCAATTTGGTGCGGTACGGCCAATTGGAAAGGATTTCAGCGATCCGGCCGCGGTCGTTGGCCGAGATGAACAGTCCGCGCGGGCGCTGAAAGATCAGACCGTATCTCTGGCAGGCAAGCCCGACGGTCGGTGTGTAGATCAGTGGCTGGATTTCGTCGATGTGGTCGCAGACCACACGAAAGAACAATGCCTCGTTGCGGTCGTGCAGCGAGTTCAGCGCGACATATTTTTCCAGATCGCTCGGCAGCGAGCGCAGATTGGTCAGCACGCGTTCGACCTGCGCCTGCATTGAAAGGACGCCGGCAGGAAGAAAACCGCGCAGACCGAGCGCGTCGCGCTCCTGCTCGGTAAAGGCCGTGCCCTTGTTGAGAAGCGGATCGCGCAACAAGGCGAGACCGTGCGGCGGATAGGAGGGCATTGAGCTCGCGCTCATCCGGTTCGGTTTAGTCAAGGCGTTTCCCCTGGTCGGCTTTTGCTGTATGCGGCGTGCCACGCGTCGAGCGGATAGGCAAGCGTCTAGAATTCCGCCACGATGTGCGTGATGTTGCGCATGCGCGCAAGCGGCAGCTGTTTTGTGGTGCGCGACTAATAGCACAAATCTCGTATTGCAACGCACCAATGATGATGCGGCGCCAGCACGGCTGCAGCGGTAGTTATGCGAGGAACGACCAGAACAGCGCGATCACGGCGATGGCCATCACCGCCGTACCGAGCCAGCCGAGAGCCACAAGCCATGATCTCGCCTTGAAGCGCCCCATCAGCCTCTCGTTCGAGACGATGGCCATCATCATTGCCATGATGGGGACCGCGACGATGCCATTGAGCACCGCGCTCCAGACCAGCATGTGAATGGCGTCGATCCCGGTGAAGCCGAGGCCGAACCCGATGACGGTTGCGGCTGCGATGATAGTGTAGAAGCCGACGGCATCGGGCGCCTTCGCCTCCAGTGTGGCCTGCCAGCCGAACGCTTCGGCCACGCCGTAAGCCGCAGAGCCGGCGAGCACCGGAATGGCCAATAATCCGGTGCCGATGATGCCGAGTGCAAACAACAGGAACGTGAGGCTACCGGCTAGCGGCCTCAATGCTTCGGCCGCCTCGGTTGCCGAATTGATGTTGGTGACCCCGTTCGCATTGAGGACGGCAGCGGTGGTCAGAATGATGAAGAAGGCGATCGCGTTGGA
>JBLMWS010000105.1:0-13861 GCA_050257355.1 Gemmatimonas sp. | reverse complement strand
GCGGGGCTGATGAGATAGGAACGCCCGCGGCCTTCTGCAACCGCCCGAGACGCTGATCCTAATTCCGCCGCGTGAGCCCGCGTGCGGAATTCGACAACGGCAAATGTTGTCGCTTATGTCTGCAGTCGGGCTCGGCCTACGCTTCGGTTCACCTCTCCCGATGGGAGAGGTGAGGGAGCTTGCGGCCACATCACTCGTTGCTACGGGTATACCGCCGTCCGGCGAGGATGAACCGCTATTTCTTCTTCTTCGGTTTCTTGGCGGCAGATGGCGGCATGGCTGCGGCGGCCTGGCCCGGCGGCTCGCTTTGTTCGGGCATTTTCGCAACCGTTACGATCTGGATCTGCAGGTTGACCGGCGACGTCGGATGCGCCTGGTCGATGAACTGCTCCTCACCCAGCCCCAGCGTCTGCAGACGCTTGCCGGAAATCTTGAACGTGTTGACCAGCACGTCGCGGATCGCATCCGCGCGGCGCTGGCTCAGGATCACATTGGCCTCGCGCCTTCCGGTCGAGTCGCTATGGCCGACGATCAGGAAGGCGTAAGGCAGCAGCCGCGCATTGACCAGCGCGTCGGCGAGGCGGCCAAGCGTCTCGTAGGAATCGGGCCGCACCACCGGCGTGTCCGTGTCGAAATCGATGGCGAGATTGACCGTCGGCAGGCCGGCCAGTTCGGGCACGATCGGCGGCCGCTTCGACGGCTCCGGCTCGTGGCGCGAGCGGGACCGCGATCTGTCGAGCACCTGCTGGCGCAAGCTTGCGATGTCGAGGCTGGGCGCGGTGTCAAACCGGCTGAGCTGGCCGATGATCGCATCCTTCTCCGGCGCGGTTTGAGCGCGCGACGGGGACGCACCGGCGGCTAGCGCGGCAACAAGCAGGACATGCAGGCCTAGGTCGCGCAGATGTTTGGCCGGGCGCATCACCGATACCCCGCATCGTCAATGGCCCGCAGGCAGTTCCGGCTCAGGCCGTGGGCGGCGACCAGGCATGGAATCGACCTGCTGGTTTCCTTGGTCGAGCCGCCGCACACGCGCACGATTTCGCGTCCGCAGGCATTGGCCACGCTCACGCGTGCTGCGATGCGCTTCTGGATCGCATCGAAGACGCGCAAGTAGTCGGCCTTGCATTGCGCGGACAGCGCGTCTCTGTTGCGCGACAGGCACTCCTTCATGCGACCCGCATCGAGGCTGACGCCGCGGCAATTGGCATTGATATCAGTCGCGCAGCTCCTGGCGAGCAGCGCGGATGCGTCGGCAAAGCTCATCGTCTCGGCCGACGCCACCGGCGCCGCCGCAAGCAAGCCTGCAATGAGAAAGATGCCTCCCCTGACCATGCGGTGATGTCATACGACGCGCGGCGGAGGGGTCAAGGGCCGGGAGGCAGAATTATGGGTGAAGGCGCCGCTTGGTGCTACGCCCGCTCGACAAAGCTGTCGACTACCTTCTTCTCGCCGGCCTTGTCGAAGGCGATGGTGAGCTTGTTGCCGTCGATCTTCACCACATGGCCGTAGCCGAATTTCTGGTGGAAGACGCGGTCATCCAGCGCAAATTCCGAGACGGTGCCGGTGGATTTCGCCACCAGTTCGCCCTCGATCGTCATCGGACCGCGCCTGTTGCGGCCAAAGCCGCTGGAGGAGCCGCTACGTGCGAAAGTATCGCTGCGCGAACCTGAAAAAGGCGACTGGTCTTCATCGAAGCCGCCGCGGCCGCTGCCACCGCCGCCTTGCCCGCCGCGCCGGGCCTGCGCACGCTGCCAACCCGGCGTCGTGTAGCTGGAGCCGAAGCTTTCCAGATTGTCGAAGCGCGATGGACCGTAGCCGCCGGCGCCGCCCCAGCCCGAGCCGCCCTTGGATTCCGTGATCTCGACATTTGCCGCCGGCAGCTCGTCGAGGAAGCGCGACGGGATCGTCGTGGTCCAGGTGCCGTGGATGCGGCGGTTGGTGGCAAAATAGATCTTGGCGCGCCGCCGTGCGCGGGTCAGGCCGACATGGGCGAGGCGACGCTCTTCCTCGAGCCCCGCGCGGCCCTGTTCGTCCAGCGTGCGCTGGCTCGGAAACAGGCCTTCCTCCCAGCCGGGCAGGAAGACGTTGTCGAATTCCAGGCCCTTGGCGGAATGCAGCGTCATCAGCGAGACCGCGTCGTCCTCGCTGCCGTCCTCGCGGTCCATGACGAGCGCGATGTGTTCGAGGAAGCCTTGCAGGTTCTCGAACTCCTCCATCGAGCGCACGAGCTCCTTGAGGTTTTCCAGCCGGCCCGCGGCATCGGCCGAGCGGTCCTTCTGCCACATGTCCGTATAGCCGCTCTCGTCCAGCACGACTTCCGCAAGCTCGGTGTGGGACGTCACCTCGCGCTGCACCCGCCAGCGGTCGAATTGCTGGATCAGCGCGCGCAATGAGCCGCGCGCCTTCGGCTTCAACTCGTCGGTATCGACCACGGCGCGCGCCGCTTCGAACAGGGGAATGCGGCGCTTGCGCGCGTGGTCGTGCAACAGCTGCACGGTGGCATCGCCAAGCCCCCGCTTGGGCACGTTGACGATGCGCTCGAAAGCGAGATCGTCGGCCGGCGAGTTGACCACGCGCAGATAGGCGAGCGCATCGCGGATTTCGGCGCGTTCGTAGAAGCGCGGGCCGCCGATGACGCGATAGGGGAGCCCCAGAGTGACGAAGCGATCTTCGAACTCGCGCATCTGATAGGAGGCGCGCACCAGGATCGCGATTTCGTTGAGCCTGTCGCCCTTGCGCTGGATGTCTTCGATCTCTTCGCCGATGGCGCGGGCTTCCTCTTCCGAATCCCAGGCGCCCGTCACGGTGACCTTTTCGCCGTCGACATCCTCGGTGCGCAGCGTCTTGCCGAGCCGGCCCTCATTGTGCGCGATGAGGTGCGAAGCCGCGGCGAGAATATGGCCGGTAGAGCGGTAATTGCGCTCCAGCCGGATCACCTTGGCGCCGGGAAAATCGTGCTCGAAGCGCAGGATGTTGTCGACCTCCGCGCCGCGCCAGCCATAGATCGACTGGTCGTCGTCGCCGACGCAGCAGATGTTCTTGGGATGGGCGGTCGACGTCTTCTCCGTCATTCCGGGATGCGCTGAAAGCGCAGCCCCGGAATCTCGAGATGCCAGGTTATCTCGAGATTCCGGGTTCGCCTCTTCGAGGCGCCCCGGAATGACGGGAGGTGTGGTCGTGGAAGGACCCGGCGCCTGCGACAGCAGCCGCAGCCAGAGATATTGCGCAACGTTGGTGTCCTGATATTCGTCGACCAGGATGAACCTGAAGCGGTTCTGATATTGCCGGAGCACGTCCGGATGCTCGCGGAAGATCCGGATGTTCTCCAGCAGCAGGTCGCCGAAATCGGCGGCGTTGAGGATTTTCAGCCGCTCCTGATAGCTCGCATAGAGCTTGCCGCCCTTGCCGTTGGCGAACACCGCGGCCTCGCCCGCCGGCACCTGGCCCGGAATCAGCCCGCGGTTCTTCCAGCCGTCGATCAGGCCGGCCAGCATGCGCGCCGGCCACCGCTTGTCGTCGATATCCTCCGCCTGCAAAAGTTGCTTCAGAAGCCGCACCTGATCGTCGACATCGAGCACGGTGAAATTGGATTTCAGCTGCGCCATCTCGGCATGGGTGCGCAGGATGCGCCCGCCGATGGAGTGGAAGGTGCCGAGCCACGGCATGCCCTCGACCGCCTGGCCCAGCATCTGCGACAGCCGCAGCTTCATCTCGCGCGCGGCCTTGTTGGTGAAGGTCACCGACAGGATCTCGCCGGGCCGCGCTTTCCCCATGCTGAGGATATGCGCGATGCGCGTCGTGAGGACGCGGGTCTTGCCGGTCCCGGCGCCGGCGAGCACGAGCACCGGCCCGTCCAGCGTCGCCACCGCCTCGCGCTGCTCGGGGTTGAGGCCGTCGAGATAACGGGGCGTGAAGGCGGCGCGGGCGCGCGCGGCAATGCCGCCGGCCGCAGGCGTATGGTCGGGAACGGGAGAAGGCTGAAGCTTGCTCGGCTCGGTCATAACGAATCGGTCTAGCCCCACGATGGCACCGCAGGGCGGCGAAGTTGAGCCTTCTTAGCAGGATTGTCGGACATATAGGGACGTCGGAGCGGTTTTACAGTGGTTTTCCCTGAGGGAAGAGGCGGCGGTTGGGCGCCGCCCGGAATTGGTTCCGCCATTCACGCGATTTTTCCGCCGCCCCAGGGCGGAACGAACCGTTCCTCGCCCGGATTGGTCCCGCAGTCACGGCGGACGCTTGAGTTGCGCTCGCCACCACGTTTTAGGAAACAGAGGTCCTGATCATGTTAGGCTGGGTTATTACCTTCCTGATCATCGCGCTCATCGCCGGTATTCTCGGCTTCGGGGGCATCGCCGGCGCATCGGTTGAAATCGCCAAGATCATCTTCTTCGTCGCCCTCGTGCTGTTCCTGATCTCGGCCGTGGTCGGCGTCGCACGCGGCAGACGGGTTTAGCCGCCCTTCGCCGGCATACCGATCCTGCGGCCCAGCCCCTCGGGCCGCGGGATCTGAGCGTGGGCTTCCGCCACCGCCCGGATGCGGGCGCGGATGTCGGACGGGAACGGCGCGACTTTTCGCGCGGCCATGTCGATATGCATGCTCATGTTCTCGGAGGTGGCCGAAAGCCAGCCTGCGGCGGCGTGGCGCATCTCCTCGAAGGTGTGCAACCGCTTCTCATCGGCCGCGACCAGCATAATCGAAATCTGCACGGGGTCGCCCTGATGGATCTCGCGCAAATATCGGACGTGGCATTCCGCGGTAAATGTCGAGCCCTGGCGCTCGCGCATATAGGCCGGGCCGATCCCGAGCTTGAACCATAATTCATCGATGGCGCGATCGAACATCACGTTGTAATAGGCCATGTTGAGATGGCCGTTGTAGTCGATCCATTGCGGCTCGACCTGCATCACCGAGGACAGGAACGGGACTGGACGCAGCAGCGGGTCGGTTGTGGTCACTGAACCTGTCATCGTGCCTTTCCGTTCGTGCGTTCCTGATTATCTTGACCCCGCGTCCGAGCTTTGCCACGGTCGGATCGAGCCGGGAGGATAGCTTGAATATCACCATCACCGAGAATTTGAAGCGGCCGGAGCCGGCCGCGCTTGCAAGCACTCTGGAAGCGTTGGCCGCGCGCTTCGGCAACCGGCTGATCACCTCCCAAGCCGTGCGCGAGCAGCATGCGCACACCACCACCTGGCTGCCGACGCAGCCGCCGGACGGGGTAGTGATGGCGCAGGAAACCGCCGACATCCAGGACGTGGTGCGGGTCTGCGCGAAACACCGCGTGCCGGTCATCGCCTTCGGCACCGGCACCTCGCTGGAGGGGCAGGTGAACGCGCCGGCCGGCGGCATCTGCATCGACTTGCGCGACATGAACAAGGTGCTCGACGTCCACGCCGAGGATCTCGACTGCGTGATCCAGCCCGGCGTCACCCGCAAGGCGCTCAACGAACATCTGCGCGACCAGGGGTTATTCTTCCCGATCGATCCCGGCGCCGACGCCTCCCTCGGCGGCATGGCCTCGACGCGGGCCTCCGGCACCAATGCGGTGCGCTACGGCACCATGCGTGACAACGTGCTGGCGCTGAAAGTCGTGCGCGCCGACGGCGAGATCATCACGACCGGCACGCGGGCGAAGAAATCCTCCGCCGGCTACGACCTGACGCATCTCTTCGTCGGCGCCGAAGGCACGCTCGGCATCATCAGCGAAATCACCTTGCGGCTGCGCGGCATTCCCGAAACCATCGCGGCCGCCGCCTGTTCGTTCAAAACGCCGGGCGGCGCCTGCCAGGCCGTGATCCTCGCGATCCAGACCGGCATTCCCCTGGCGCGCATCGAACTGCTCAACACCGAGCAGGTGAAGGCCTGCAACGCCTATTCGAAACTGACGCTGCCCGAAACGCCGCTCCTGCTGCTGGAATTCCACGGCACCGCGCTCGAGGTCGGCGAGCAGTCGAAGAATTTCGGCGAGATCGCCAAGGAATGCGGCGGCAGCGATTTCACCTGGACCACCAAGCCGGAAGACCGCACCAAGCTCTGGCAGGCGCGGCACGACGCCTATTGGGCGGTCAAGGCACTGCGGCCGGGCGCCGGCGTGGTTGCCACCGACGTCTGCGTGCCGATCTCGCGGCTCGCCGATTGTGTCACCGAGACGGAAGCGGATTTGAAGCGGCTCAATCTGATGTCGCCGATCGTCGGCCACGTCGGCGACGGCAATTTCCATTGTTCACTGATTTGCGACCTGAACGACGCCGACGAGATGGGGCGCGGCGAGGAGTTCATGCATCGTCTGGTCGAGCGTGCGCAGGCGATGGACGGCACCTGCACCGGCGAGCACGGCATTGGCCAGGGCAAGCAGAAATATCTGAAGGCCGAACTCGGCGCCGAAGCATTGGACGCGATGCGGGCTCTCAAACGCGCGCTTGACCCCGACGACATCTTCAATCCCGGAAAGATCATGCCCGCGGCATAATTCAGGCCGGTATAAAATCAGACCGGTACAAACGGATCGCCGATCTGATTTCCGCCGGCTTTCGGCGCAATCCCTTCCGGGCCGGGAACTTTCGGTTTTCCCCGGCGTCATCTAAGTCATGCGATGAGAAGCTCGCGCGAGGAGGAACTCATGCGGGCAGGCTTGGCGCGGGGAGGCTGCCATGTCGAAATCTCCCGTTGGCCTTGCGGTCCTCGTGGTGGCGCTCCTGCTCTCTGGCGCAGCGGAAGCCAGAGGCTTTGGGCTGGGGCCGCTCGGGATCGTCCGATCCGCATTCGGCCATTTGTTGCCGTTCGCGGCACTGCATCGCGGCCGCCATTACGCCCGTCATCATCATTATGTGCGCCGTGAGCACCCCCGCAACACGGCGGTCTCGCGCAACGAACAAAACAGGCCGGGTCAGTCGAACACCCCACCGAAGACGCCCGCTCCGCCGCAAGCCACTGAGACGACCGCGAGGCCGCTGCTCGACAACCCGGCCGCGCGCGGGCAGATCGTCGCTGCGGCCGCCCTGGCGGGCTGGCACGGCGGGCAGGTCGCCAACGGGTGGTGGCGGCATAGCGATGGCGGCTATGGCTGGGTCGGGCCGCTGTTCTGGCCGTTCGCCTCCGACGACATCTACGATTACACCTTTTTCGGCCAGGGCACCGGCTTCTGGGATTATGGCTATGCCGACGTCTATGCCGGCATTTTCGCGCCCTATGGCTGGAATGATCTTGCGAGCTATTTGGGAGGCGAACCGTCGGCGCGTCGCGGCGGCCGGGCTCCGTCGCTGCAGCCGTTCTGTGGTGACGACAAGACCAATGCTACCGGGACTGCGATCGACCGGATCAGGCAGGCGGTCCAGCCGAATGATGCCCAGCGCGCCGCGTTGGACGATCTCGCCAAGGCAACGACGGAAGGCGTTCAGCTCATTCGCGCGTCGTGTCCGAAGCAGACGCCGACGGGCGCTCCGGCGCGTCTTGCCGCCATGCAGGAGCGGATCGAGGCCATCATCAAGGCGGAGCTGAACCTGCAATCGGCGTTGGGGAAATTCTACGACCGCCTCGATGACGAGCAGAAGGAACGCTTCAACGCGCTCTCGGAAAATCGGCGCAAATCGACCGATCCGGATCAGGCGAGCGAAGCATCCGCCAAGCGCTGCGACACGCACCAGGCCGCCGCGCTGCAATGGCCGGCCAGTGACATCGCGGAAAAGCTGCAGCCGAATGATGCCCAGCGCGACGCGCTCGGCGTGCTGCAGCGGGCCGCGGCCAGAACCTCTGACATGCTGCGGGATGCCTGCGAGGAGGACGATGCGATCACGCCGCCCGCACGGCTTGCCGCGGCAGACCGGCGGCTCGTCGCCATGCTGGAGGCCGTCAAGCTGGTGCGCCAGGCGCTCGACGATTTCTATGCCACTTTGAGCGACGAGCAGAAGGCCCAGTTCGAGGCGATCGGGCCGCGGCGGACGGCCTAAAGTGCGATGAGATTGACTTGAATCGTCATCGCGCTTTAGCTCTTTGATTGAGCATGATCTCCGCGCAAACGCTTTGCGTTTGTCGCGAGGAAAACCGCTCCACACTTTTCCGGATCATGCTCTAGCTGCTTGCCGTTTGGGGGCCAAGCTTCGTCACCGCTTCATCCACGCTGCGGAAGAGGTGATCCCTCGGCAGCACCTCGTAAAGGCCGAAACGCTCGAACGCGTCCTGTGCGCGCAAGGATTCGAGCCGGGCGATCGCAACGGTGATGCGGAGCTCCTGGCATTCCGTGAACAGACCGAGCAAGAGCTGTGCTGCGGTGAAGTCGATTTCGGGCGTGCTGGCCGCCTCCAGCACCAAGAGATGCGGCTTGGTTGCGTGTAGCGCGTGCAGCAGGTCGGCGCGGAAGGTCGAGGCGTTGAGAAAGGAGAGCGGCGCCTGCAGGCCGACAACGAGGACGCCCGGGATGCGCTCGCCGGCGAGATTGGGACTGGCCGGCCACCAGATCGTGGTCTTCGGCACGCGTTCGAATACGACGAGCCGTGCGCGCGTGCTGCTCCAGATGCCGTGCAACAGCGATAGTCCGATGCCGATCGCCACGCCTTGCTCGATCGGCAGCACGATGATGGCGGCCGCAGTGGCGACGACGAGAAAGAATTCCGGCATCGATTGGCGGAAGATCAAAGCGATCTGACGGAAGCGAATGATGCGCAGCCCGACGAACAGCAGCACGCCGCCGAGCGCCGCATCCGGAACGTGCTTGAGCAGCGTGCCGCCGAACACCGAAAGCGCGAGCACGATGGCTGCGGCAAGTAGCCCCGCCGCCTGCGTCCGGCCGCCGGTTTCGGCGACGATACCGGTTCGCGGCGGGCTGGCATCGACGGGAAATGCGCCGAACAGGCCGGCGGCCACGCTGCCCGCGCCGACGCCGAGAAAGTCGCGGTCGACATCGGCCGGCTTGCCGGGCTCGGACGGAAAGGCGCGGGTGACGGCGGCGGTCTGCACCATCACCACGATGGCGATCAACAGGCTCAAGGGAAACAGCTGCGCCCATTGTTCGACGCCAATGTCCGGTAGCGAAGGCATGGGCCAGGTCGCCGGCACGCTGCCGACCACCTTCACGCCCTTGCCCTCGAGCCCTCCGGCGATCACCGCAATCGTCGCCGCGACCAGACCGATCAGCGCGCCCGGAATTTTCGCGCTTAGCCGCTCGGCGACCGCGACGACGATGAGCACGCCCAATCCGATGAGAAGCGTATACGGATTGGCCTCATGCGCGCGCAGCACCAGCGCGCCGATCCGCTGCAGCATCGGCCCGTTGGACACCTCCACTCCGAGCACGCCGGGCATTTGCGAGACCAGGATGTGCAATGCGATGCCGGCGAGGAAGCCGACGGTCACCGGCGTCGACAACAGGTTGGCGATGCCGCCCAGCCGAAACAGGCCGCTCAGGATCAGGAGCAAGCCCACCAGCAGCGCAAGCGCCATCGCGAGCGGCAGATATTGCGGCGAGCCGGAAGTGGCGAGCAGCGCAAGCCCGCTGGCGAAGATCGGGGTGATGGTCGAGTCGGCGCCCGATGACAGGAAGCGGTTGCCGCCGAGGAGCGCAAAGCCGAGCGAGCCTGCGACGAAGGCCAGAAAACCGATCTGCGGCGGAAAGCCGCCGAGCCGCGAGGTCGCCATCTGTTCGGGTATGGCGATGGCCGCAAGCGTCAGGCCCGCGATCAGGTCCCCTGACAAATAACCTGGCCGGTAGGCGCGCAAGGAGCGGAACACCGGCCAGACACGTTCGGATTCGTGTTCAGATGAATGTTCGGACGCGTGCGCGGTATCTGAATTTTCCAATCCTCGACTCTCCTCTGGATGCCGAGGAACAAAACCGATCAATGCGCGCGCCGCAAGCCCTGCGCATTGCATCGGGGAGAGGTGGACCGATCCCGCGGCGCGCCTTGAGCCGGCCCCGCTCTACCGGCCATAGTTGCCGCCCTCGATCCGTCCGCCGCGCATGCCTCCGTCGCGCGTGCCTCCGCCGTGCATGCCTCCGCCGTGCATGCCTCCGCCGTGCATGCCGCCTCCCATTCCAAGGCCGATCCCGAGACCGACGCCGATGCCTTCCATCACTGCACCCGGCGGCGGCCCCTGATCGGGCGGCGGATTGTGCTCGACCACCACGGGCCCCCGCGGCTTGCGCTTGGGTGTCGACTTCTCGACAACTTTCCTCTTCTTCGGCGGCGGCTCGTCCTCCACGTGCTTCTTGGCCCGCAAGAGCGTCGGCGTAGTCGGCAGGCTCGGTGTCGAGCACGGGCAGGTCGGGCCAAGCGCAACCGCCGTCGGTGCTATCGTCGGTGCGGCGATGCTGCGGTTGCGGACCCGCTCCTCGAGCTTACGCGCGGTGGGCGCGAGGTCGCTCGTCGGGTAGCTCGCGAGGAACGCCGCGAAGCCCGGAGCAGTGTTGAGCGCGACCGCGTCGGCCCAGGCGATCATCTCGCGGCGCCTTTCGAGCAGCGAGCGCACGCGCGCTGCATAGAGCGGATCGGAAAACAGCGCGACGAAGGCCTCATAGGCCGCAACCGAGTCGTCGGCGATCACGAGTTCGTAGGCGACTTTCGGCGGCTTGCCCTGCAGCGTGCTGCGCCAGACCTGGACGCGCCGTGCCTCCGCCGCCGGCGTATCCGGTACCGTGGGCTGCCGGGTGGCGGGCGGCTGCGGCTCTGCGTTGTCGGTCGCAAAGAATCTGAAATCGGCGATCAGCGACGAGCTTTCCCAGGGGATCTGCCGCCCGTCGGTTGCCTGGTTCACCGCGACACGGATGCGCTTGAAAGCTTCCTCGATCGGCAGGTTGGGCTGTTTGGCGGTCGAAAGCACCGCCGTGGTGTAGGGGCTGTCCTCGCCGTTGCCGTCCTCCGCCTCCGAGCCCGGCGAAGTCGAATAGGAAATGAACGAGCCGGGCGCGCCGGCCTTGGTGTCGACGATGGCAAGTCCGTGGCCGGTGGTGCCGCTCAGCGCCGGAAACGGGTTGTTGCGGCAGGCATCGAGCATGAAGATGCGCATTTTGGTCGGCAGTGCACCGAGCGTGTTCAGAAGGTCGTTGAGCCGCACCGCCTGCAACGGCACATCGGCCTCGCGCTTGGGATCGAGATCGACCGGGATGAGGAAGTTCTCGCCATCGACCTGCAGGCCGTGACCGGCATAGTAAACCAGCGCCACGGTATCGGGTCCGCTCGCGCCGACCTTGGCGGCAAAGTCGGAGATCGCCCGGCGCATCTCGGTCTGCGAAAGGTCGGGTGCCGAGGTCACGTCGAAGCCCGCCGACGTCAACAGCTCCGCCATGTGCTTGGCGTCATTGGCCGCGTTCGGCAGGGCCGGCACCGCGCGATAGGCCGACTGGCCGATGACGAGCGCCAGGCGGCTTTCGCCGGATGCGGCCTGCGCGGGGAGGATGTGGGACAACACGAGAAGCGCTGACAAAAACAACAAATTGCAAACGACTGGACGGCGCATGACGTCACCTCCATGGCAATAAGTCTTGCCGATGATGCCAGCTTTTCTACGCCCTCGCCATGCGACTGTCTGTGCGCGGGATCACCAAGGACGCGGCAAAGCTTCGCGCGCCCGGCGGCTATTCGCTCGCTTGGACAATGCCGCGATCCCAGGGCGGATCCGGCGCAAACTCTGCAGCGAGAAACTCGATGAAGGCACGCACCTTGGCCGGCGGATGCCGATGCGGCAGGTAAACGGCGTGCACGGCGAGCAGTTCGCTCGGCGGCTGATCCAGCGTGAGCCGGACCAGGCTTCCTGCACGCAGATCGTCAGCCACGATGAAGGTCGGCTGATAGATGATGCCCTGGCCGGCCACCGCCGCCGCGAGGAGCGCGTCGCCGTTGTTGGCGCGGAGGTTTCCGGCAACCGGTACGCTGATCCCGGAGCGTCCGCCCATGATCCAGCGATCGGCGCCGGCTTGCGCCAGCGTGTAGCCGAGACAATTGTGCTTTGCGAGCTCCGCGACCGTTCGCGGCGTGCCATGGGCCGCGAGATACGAGGGGGAGGCGCAAACGGCCATGTGGCACGGCGCAAGCCGCCGCGCCACCAGGCTGGAATCACGCAAATTGCTGATCCGGACGGCGAGATCCCAGCCCTCTTCGGCGAGGTCGACCAGCCGGTCGTTCAGGCCGAGTTCGATGGTGACGAGCGGATGGATCCGCGCGAATTCGGCGAGCCGCGGCGCGATCTGGCGTACGCCGAAGACGAGCGGGGCGTTGATCCTGAGCAACCCGCGCGGCTCGAGCCTGTCGGCTGCCACGGCTGCTTCGGCCGCCTCGATCTCGGAGAGGATGCGCTCGGCGGAATCGAGAAAGAGTCGTCCGGCTTCGGTCAGCGACAGCCGCCGCGTGGTGCGATGAAACAGCTTTGCGCCCAGCCGCGCTTCGAGGGCGGCGAGGTGCTTCGTCACCATGGTCTGAGACAGGCCCATGGCGCGGCCGGCCGCGGACAGCGAGCCTGCGGCCGCGACTTTGGCGAAGACCTCAAGTCCGGTCAGCCGATCCGGCATCAGAAACCTATCTCACTCTATCAGTGTGAGCTGAATTTCCTGGATATCAGATTATCCTGCGTGAGGGAATGGATCATATCTGCGCGAACCCAATCGGAGACAGCCATGATCGATTCGAAGACCGCCCCCTATGCCGCGCTGCTGCTGCGCTTGAGCCTCGGCGTTCTGTTTCTTGCCCACGCCGGACTGAAGATCCTGGTGTTCACGCCGGCCGGCACGGCGAAATTCTTCGGCAGCGTCGGGCTGCCGCCGGCGCTCGCCTATGTGGTGATGACCGCGGAAGTGCTGGCTGCCATCGCGTTGATCCTCGGCATCTGGACGCGTGTCGTAGCGCTCTTGGCGACCCCGATCCTGCTCGGCGCCATCTATACGGTGCACGGTCCGGCCGGCTTCTTCTTCACCAATCCGCACGGCGGCTGGGAATATCCCGCGTTCTGGACGGTTGCGCTGGTCGTGCAAGCGCTGCTCGGCGACGGCGCCTATGCGTTGGGCGCGTCCTTTGCCAATCTGTTCGGTGGGCCGAAACTCTCGGGCGCGCATTCGCGCTGAGGCCGGGTTACGAAACAGGTGCAGCGGAGGTGAGTGCGATGACATTTCCAAGCCTGTTTCTCTCGCACGGGTCGCCGACGCTGCCGCTGACCGACACGCCGGCGCGTGCGTTTCTGCGCGAGCTTGGCGGCCGGCTGACGCGGCCGCAGGCAATCCTCGTGATCTCGGCGCATTGGGAAACCGAACATCCCGTGGTCAGCGCGGTGACGCGCAACGACACGATCCACGACTTCTATGGTTTTCCGCGCGAACTCTATCAGCTGCACTATCCGGCGCCGGGTGCGCCATTGCTGGCGAGCGAGGTTGCGGACCTGGTACGTGCAGCCGGCTTGAACTGCGGCGTCGACGACACGCGCGGGCTCGATCACGGCGCCTGGGTGCCGCTCATGCTGATGTATCCCCAAGCCGAGATTCCGGTGCTGCAATTGTCGCTGCAACCGCATCTTGGGCCCGCGCATCACCTCCGCGTCGGGCGTGCCTTGGAGCGGTTGCGCGGGCAGGGCGTGCTGATCGTCGGCAGCGGTAGCCTCACGCATGATTTGTCGGAGTTTCGCGGCCAGAGCCTTGACGCGCCGGCCGCGGCCTGGGTCACCGGCTTTGCCGATTGGGTCTTTGACAAGCTGATCGCCGCCAAGACCGAAGATCTGTTGGATTACCGCAGGCAGGCGCCGTTCGCGACCAAGAACCATCCGAGCGAAGAGCACTTCCTGCCGCTGTTCGCCGCGCTCGGTGCCGCCGGCCCCGACTGGCGCGCCGAGCGGCTGCACGCCAGTTCGACCTACGGCATCCTGCGCATGGACGTGTATGCATTTTCC
>JBLMWS010000104.1:0-3459 GCA_050257355.1 Gemmatimonas sp. | reverse complement strand
GACGGCGTCGACAGCCCAATCAAGGGAACGGATTTCGCCGTCCTGAAGGAGGGGCGCATCCGCAGCATCACCGGCTTTTTGGATCAGGTGCCGCAGAGCGCGTAACGAATGCAGCGAGCGGTTGCCCATGTACCAGCGGGGCAGCCGCCTCTCGCACCCATCCGTCTCGAACTCTCCGCGATTTGGTGACAGCCGGTCAGTGCGCGCCCCGCGCCGCAATTCGGCACGCCCGCAAGTTCACAATTGAGGGATGCGGCCTTAATTCGATTCAATCGATGAGTAATGCTGCCCTATGATCCCGCCGGCCGGCGCCGCGGCGACGTTCTCGGTGGGATGCGGACGGGTGGAGTTGGGCATGTTGGCTGCTCCGGCCGTGTGCTGACACGCTTTGCTCCCTACCGACAGGCGACCGCTCACGCGAAAGCAGGATGAGCCCAAGCATGCGCAGAGCCGCCGCTGGGAGGATTGCAGATGTCGCAGGAGAGCAGCAATGGCACGACCCGGCCCGCGGTTCTGATCGACCTTGCGCTACAGGGCGGCGGCTCTCATGGCGCCTTCACCTGGGGGGTGCTCGACCGGCTGCTGGAGGAATCGTGGCTGCGCATCGAAGCAATCTCGGGAACGTCCGCAGGGGCAATGAACGCCGCGGTGCTCGCCGATGGTTGGGCGGCCGGCGGTGCAGCGGGTGCGAAGGCGGCGCTTGACGCCTATTGGCGCAGGGTCTCGCGCGCTGCGGCGTTCAGCCCCTTACAGCGCTCGCCAATGGATCGGCTGTTGGGCCGCTGGTCGCTCGACAGCTCGCCGGCCTATCTGGCCCTCGATCTGATGACGCGCGTCTTCTCGCCCTACCACCTCAATCCGCTCGATCTCAACCCGCTGCGCAGAATCCTCGCCGACAGCATCGACTTCCATCGCCTCAGCCACTCGTCGATCAAATTGTTCATCACGGCCACCAGCGTGCGGACCGGTCGCGGACGCATTTTCCGCAACGCCGAGATCTCCGCCGACGTGCTCCTGGCCTCGGCCTGCCTGCCGACCATGTTCCAGGCCATCGAGATCGACGGCGAATACTACTGGGACGGCGGCTATGCGGGTAATCCGACCATCACGCCGCTCGTGCGCGAAAGCGAGGCGCAGGATACCATCCTGGTCCAGATCAATCCGCGCGAGCGGGCCGACATCCCGCGTACAGCCAACGACGTTCTCAACCGCCTCAACGAAATCTCGTTCAATTCGCCGCTCATGAAGGAGTTGCGGATGATCGCATTGCTTCGACAGGTCGCCGATCCCGGCCACGGCGAAGGCGCGCGGTGGGCAGGGATGCGCACGCATCGGATCTGGACCGACAATCTCGCGGACTTCGGCGCATCGTCAAAGCTCAATGCGGAGTGGGAGTTCGTTGCCATGCTCAAGGAAATCGGCCGCCGCAGCGCCGATCGATTCCTCGAGCTTCACGCTGCAGATCTGGGAATCCGGTCGACCGCCGACATCGACATTCTCCTGCAGGAGTGCTGAACCATGATCGGCTTTGGTCTGGCCGGCATCCTGATCGGTCTCGGTCTCCTGATCTGGCTGTCCTATCGCGGCTGGAGCGTGCTCCTGCTGGCGCCGCTCGCAGCCATGGTCACCGCGCTGTTTTCCGGCGAACCATTGCTTCCGCACCTGACGCAGACCTTCATGAGCAGCGCCGCGGGCTTCATCGGCCAGTTCTTCCCTCTCTTCCTGCTCGGCGCTCTGTTCGGCAAGCTGATGGAGGATAGCGGCTCGGTTTCGGTGATCGGCCGCTTCGTCACGGAACGGCTGGGCACGCGCCGCACTGTGCTCGCGGTCGTGCTTGCCGGAGCCTTCGTCACCTATGGCGGCGTCAGCCTGTTCGTCGCCTTTTTCGTGCTCGCTCCGATGGCACAGCAGCTGTTTCGCACGGCCGAAATTCCGAGGCGGCTGATGCCGGCTGCGATTGTGCTGGGTACGTCGACCTTCACCATGTCTGCGCTTCCGGGAACGCCGTCGATACAGAACGCGATCCCGATGCCGTTTTTCGGCACCACGCCATTCGCCGCACCAGGCCTCGGAATCATCGCCTCGCTGATCATATTCGGCTTTGGGATCTGGTGGCTTAATCGCGAGGAAAGGCGCGCTCACGCACGCGGCGAGGGATTTGGGGATGGAGAGCCACCGTCGGGCCAACGGCTCGCCGCCGACCAGCAACTACGCGAGCGCGCGACGACGGCACGCGAATTCGATCCGCCAGAGATCGTGCGCGGCAAGCCGAGCGAAACGCCCATGGCGATATTGCCCGCGATAGTACCGATCGTCGTGGTGGTGTCGGTCAATCTCGTGATGTCCATGCTGGTGCTGCCGCGGCTTGATACGTCCTTTCTTGCGGACATCCGTTGGGGCGAGACCTCGCTTGCGGCCGTCGGGGGCGTCTGGGCGGTGGTCACCGCCCTCGCCTGCGCCATTCTGGTCGCGCTGCTGATCAACCATCGCCACCTGCCGACCATTCGCGAAACGATCGACGCGGGCGCGAATGCCTCCGTTCTTCCGGCGATGAGCGTGGCGAGCTTGGTCGGCTTCGGCGCCGTGGTGGCGGCGGTGCCGGCCTTTGCGGTCGTGCGCCAGGCGGTGCTCGGCATCGAAGGCGGCCCCCTGGTGTCGCTCGCGATCGCGACCAATGCGTTGGCGGCGCTGACCGGTTCGGCATCCGGCGGGTTGACCATTGCGCTGGATGCGCTGGCCAGAACTTACCTCGAACGCGCGGCGGATGTCGGGATAGCTCCCGCCCTGCTGCACCGGGTCGCCGTGATTGGCGCCGGCACGCTCGATAGCCTGCCGCACAACGGCGCGGTGGTCACCTTGCTCGCGGTCTGCGGATCGACCCACCGCGAAGGCTACCGCGACATTGTCGTTGTCGGCATTGCCGGGCCGATCATCAGTCTGATCGCGGTGATCGTCCTCGGTTCGATCTTTGGATCGTTCTAGGCCGATCGCCTTGGTTGTACCGCTCAACCAGATTGGCGCAGCTTGCCGCTCTCCGAGACCAAGTTCCGTTCCCAAACTGGGTCGGCAATCCGGGAACAGCTTGGCGCCGCGTTCGTTGCCCGGGCATGCCGAAATGCGTGACTTACGATTCGCCCCCATCCGACGGCCTGAGCCCGGTGCTGGAGCGCAACATCAGGGCGCTTGTCGAACGTCAGGAGCGCCAGCAACAGGCGGCGGGCCCCGAGCAGAAATTGGCCGATGCGATCACGCGCTTCACCGGCAGCATGCCGTTCGTCTATCTGCATCTCGTCGTGTTCGGCTTCTGGATCGCCGCCAATCTGCACTGGTTACCGGGCGTGCCGGCGTGGGATCAGAGCTTCGTCATCCTGGCAATGGCCGCCTCGGTGGAGGCGATCTTCCTCTCGACCTTCGTCCTGATCTCACAGAACCGGATGGCGGCGGACGCAGACAAGCGGG
>JBLMWS010000103.1:0-3220 GCA_050257355.1 Gemmatimonas sp. | reverse complement strand
GCGGCACCGTGGCGATGTGGGGTTATCCGCTCTGGCTGTTCGTCGGCCTCTGGATCGTGCTGGCCGCGCGCTGCGCGTTCGATCGCATGCGGCTTTCCCGCCTGCTCGCTGCCTGGGCAATAGTATTCACCTGCCTGGGCGCAGCCTTCATCGTCAATTACACGGTGCTGCCGCATTACGACCCCCGTTACTACGCCGTGTTCTTCCCCGGCGGCGATCTAGGCCGCGAAATCTCGCAACGTTATCGCGCTACAACCGGACGACCGTTGGTCTATGTGATCGCCAGCATGTGGGAAGGCGGCAATGTGGCGCATTATGCGCCCGAGCATCCGCGTGTACTGATCGACGGCAAGCCGCAACGCGCGCCATGGATCGATCTCGCTGACCTCAGGAACAAAGGCGCGGTGGTGGTGTGGACCGCCGACGATCTTCACACCATACCGGCACAGTTCAGGACGATCGCGGCCGATGCCGCGGTGCAGCCGCCGTTGCTACTGCACTACCGGCGCGGCGATTCTAGCCTTTATGTCGGCTGGGCGATCCTGATGCCGAGGCCTTCCTACGCGGGCGGTTCTAGCGCCGGCCAGTGATCCCCAGTTGATGTTGCTCGTCCGCGACGACCTGCCCGTCGAGCAATTCGATATGGCGTTCCATGCGCTCGGCGAGCCCGAGGTCATGGGTGACCGCCACCACGGTCTTGCCATGCCTGTCGACCAGGTCGCGCAGCACAGCGAACACCTGATCGCTGGCACGGGAATCGAGCGAGCCGGTCGGTTCGTCGGCGAGAATGACCGGCGGCTCGTTGGCGAGCGCGCGCGCCACCGCGACGCGCTGGCGCTGGCCGCCGGACAGTTGGTCGGGCCGCTTATGCAAATGATCGGCTAGGCCCAGAGAGGCAAGGAGGCCCTGCGCGCGTTCCCGCATCGCCGAATGTGACGAGGCGCCGAGCGCGCGCATCGGCAACATGACGTTGTCGAGAATGGTGAATTCGGGCAGCAGGAAATGAAACTGGAACACAAAGCCGAGCGTCGACAGGCGTGTACTGGCGCGCTCCTCCTCGTCCATGTGCGCGGTAGCACGGCCGTTGATCAGCACCTCGCCCGAAGTCGGCAGATCGAGCAGGCCGAGCAGGTATAGCAGCGAGGACTTACCCGAACCGGACGGTCCGGTGATCGCCACAAACTCGTTGCTGGCGATCGTGAGGTTGACGCCGTGTACCAGCGTTGTCGGCACGACGCCGGGCAGGATGCGGGTGACATTGCGCGCCTCGATCAACGGCGTCGCCGATGGCGTGTCCGTCGCGTTTTGCGTGGCGGTTACGCTCATGTGGCGCCCCGGATGATCTCGACCGGATGCTCGGACGCGGCCTTTCGTGCCGGCGCATAGCCGGCGCTAACCGAGGACGCCAGCGCCACCAGACCGGCCAGCAGATAATGCAGAGGGTCGTAGGCGAGCGGCAGGTAATCCGAATCGAGAAACGGGTTGCTGATGCGAACCGCACCGAGCGCGCGGCACAGCGCATAGCCGAATGCGAATCCGATCAGCGCGCCGGCTATCCCGATGATCAGCGCCTCGATCACGAAAATCGAGCGCACGGTCGCCTCGCGCAGGCCGAGCGACTTCAGAATGGCGATATCGCGCGCTTTCTCGTGAGTGATTGTGGAGATTATGTTGTAGGTGCCAAAGCTTGCCACCAGCAGAATGGCGCCGACCACCGTATACATGATGATGTTACGGATGATGAAGGTCGACAGCAGGTCCTCGTTGGCCTCCTGCCAGGACACCGACTTGTACCCGGTCTCGTTCTCGATGCGGGCGGCGACCGTGCGCGCGATCAACGGATTGTTCAGATGCACGCGCAATTCGTTGATCATTCCGGTCTGCCGGGCGAGGATCTGTCCGGTCTTGGTCAGCACATAGGCAGTCGTCTCGTCGATCTGGCGTACGCCGGAGTGGTAAAAGCCGATCACCTGGGCACTGATGTTGACGCCCTCGCTGGTTTGCAGCGTGATGTTGGCGCCGATGCGGGCGCCTAACTTCTCCGCCAGGCGGTCGCCGAGCACGATGGCGTTGGTGGCGCGGTAGAGCGCGTTGAGGGTGGCGCCGCGCATCTGCTTGGGAAGCTCCGATACCTTGCTCTCGCGGCGCGGGTCGATGCCGATAACGCTGGCGGCGACGTCGTGATTGGCATAACGGATGATGGCCTGCACCTTCACCGACGGAGCGATGGCGCCCGCCAGCCAAGCCTCCAGCGAGGCCATCAGCGCGAGCGGATTCTTGATGCCGCGCCGGCGCGCCTCCGGCGTCAGCCCATGGAATTCGGCGACGTCGAACATGACCGCGGCCGGCTGCGGCTGCGGCGTGCGCCGCTCGTCCGAGATGGTGATGAGCGGCAGGCTATTGACCATGCGCTGGATAAAGTCGTTCTGCGAGCCGACCATCAGCGCGGCCATCATGATCGAGAAGCCGACCCCGGTGGCAACGCCGGCGACCGCAAAACCGGTCTGCCGCATCCGCGCGCTCACATGGGTCCAGGCGATGTCGAGAACGAGATTCATTGGGCAGGCGCCAGGACGCGCACGCGGTCGCCGTCCCTGAGATCGATCGGCGCCGGCGAGGCAACGCGCTCGCCGTCCTTCAGGCCGTCAACCACCTCGACCTCGCGACTGCCGCGAATGCCGATGGTGATCTCGCGCTTGCGCACGCGCGCGCCGTCGATCACATAAACCGCACTGGCCTGCAGCGCGTCGGCGGGAATCAGCAGCGCGTTCGATTTCTCGCGCGTGATAATATTGGCCTCCACGCTCATGCCGGGCTGCAGCGGCGTGTCGTTGGGCAGCGAAATCTTCACGCGAAAAGTCTTGGCGGCGTAGTCGCCCATGGGCGTGATCTCGCTCACCTTGCCTTCCAGACGCCGGTCGGGAAACGCGTCGGTGCGAAACAACGTGGTTTGCCCGACCGCAACGCGCGGAATGTCCTCTTCGTTGACCTCGGCCACCACCTGCAGCGGCTTGGGCACGCCGACGCGGAACAGCACCTGCCCCACCTCGGCGATTTCGCCGGTCTCGCCGTCACGGCGCAGCACCAGCCCGTCCATGGGCGAGACGATGGTGTATTCGCTGATCCTCTCGTTCTGCACCGAGATCAGGCCCTGCACCTGGCCGAGATCCATGAAAGCGCGCTCATAGGCCTGCGTAGTAGCGGCACCCTTGGTGATCAG
>JBLMWS010000102.1:0-42292 GCA_050257355.1 Gemmatimonas sp. | reverse complement strand
GGGCGAGTTGGCGGCGGCAAGCGCGGTTTCGGCTTGGGTCAACTCCGCCGCGGCCCTCAGCTTCAGATTTTCGGCCTGCCGCACCGGCACCATGGCCTGGACCGCATCCCGATAGGCAGCCCCTGCGGCAAGCCGGGCCTGATCCGCCTTTCTCGCGGCGGCATTCGCCTCGGCCATGCGTGCGGTAGCCGCAGCCTCGGCGCCCGGTTTCGGCTGGAACAACATGGGATGGCTGAACTCGGCCGGCGCCGGATCGCTAGGCGCCACGATCACGCGCAGGCCAAGCTGGGTGAGGCCGAACAGCTGCGCAGCAAAGTCGTAGGGCATCCGGATACAGCCATGGGACGCCGGATAGCCTGGCAGGTAACCGCCGTGGAGCGCGATCCCGGACCAGGTGATGCGCTGCATGTTCGGCATGTAAGCGTCGTCGTAGATGTTTGAGTAGTGCTCCGCGTCCTTCTGGATGACACTGAAAACCCCGGCCGGCGTTTCACGTCCCCTTTGACCGCTCGACACCGGAGCGCGCAGGATCCAGCCGTTGGCGTCGTAGATCGTGATCCGCTGCTTCTGAAGTGAAACGATGGCGAGAATCGGCGCGCCTGCCGCGCGCGCTTCATTGGCCTCGACCGCGCGATCGCTCGCTCCGCCTCTCGCGGCCGTATGATCTCCGGCTGCGATCAGCGCGACCAGCCCGGCAACGGCAAGACACGCGACCCGCATCGGCATCCGCGGGGGATTCACATTGGAAAAACCACAGGCCATGCGCGTCTCATCCGGATCGGGGCTACACCGATCCTCAACTTCAAGAGACTAGCGCCGTTCCGCCGGACCAGCCAACCCTCCCGAAATGCTGCAAACGCGAGAGCCGCGCGACCGCTCGCCTCGCCGGCGCGCATGCCGCGAGTCGCTGAAGTGATCTATTCCTCGGGCGCGTTCTCGATCGGATCGAAGCGGTTGGACTCCAGCCCCAACAGATTCCAAGATTGCAACATGTGCGGCGGCAACGGCGCAGTGGCATCGATGACGCCGCCGCGCGGATGCGGGATCACGATGCGACGCGCCAAGAGGTGCAGCCGATTCTGCAGGCCGCCGGGAAACTCCCAATTCTCGCGGTTGAAATATTTGGGGTCGCCGACGATCGGATGGCCGATATGCGCCATATGCGCGCGCAATTGGTGGGTGCGCCCTGTGACCGGTTTCAGCGACACCCAGGCGAGCCGGTTGCCCGCAGCTTCGACCACCGCATAGTACGTCACCGCATGGCTTGCGCCCTCATCGCCGTGCGCGGCGATGCGCATGATGGTCTCGTCCTCGCCCTCCTCTTTCGCAAGATAGGTCGAGATGCGGCCCTGCTTCGGCTTCGGCACGCCGGCAACCAGCGCCCAATAGATCTTGCGCGCCGAGCGGTGGCGGAAGGACCCTGTCAACGCGGTGGCGGCGAAGCGCGTCTTGGCGACCAAAAGACAGCCCGCCGTCTCCTTGTCGAGGCGATGCACCAGCCGCGGCTTCTGGCCCTTGGCATCGCGCATCACCTCCAGCATCTGGTCGACATGACGCGTGGTGCCGGAGCCGCCCTGCACCGCCAGCCCTGCCGGTTTATTGAGGACGAGGACGTCATCGTCCTCGAACAGCGTCATCTCCTTCAGCGCAGCCAGCGTCTTCTGCTCCGCTTCCGACAGCGCGCCCGCAAGTTTTGGCGCATCGAGCCGAAGCGGCGGAATGCGTACAGTTTGGCCCGCCTGCAGCCGGTCCTTTGAATCGGCGCGCTTGCCGTTCACGCGCAGCTCGCCTTTGCGGACGATGCGCTGGATGTGCGAGAACGACAGCCCGGGAAAACGCGCCTCGAGAAAGCGATCGACGCGCATGTTGTCTTCATCCGGCGTCACCACCACAGTCTGGACCTTGGTCGGAAGTGCCGGCGGTTCGGCCGCGGCCTTGGTCGGCTTCGTCGCTTCCAGCAGCATCCGCTTTTCGGCACGCTCCGCCCCAAAGCGCGCGGGCTTGCCGCCGGGGCGATGGGCCGGTGGGCGGTTGGCTTGCGGCCGTTCGCCTTGCCTGAACTTCTGGTGGTGACGCGCTTTTCCCGGGCGGTCGTCGGCGGCACCCGATCTCGGCAGCGTTCTCTTGATGCGGCGACTCATCACAACTCCCTGGCGCAAAATCTTGCGACAAACATCTGGTGCAAAACGGTTATCTCGATCAGCGTCATTTCCCTGCCCGCTCGCGCCGCAGCTTGGCCCAATAATCCAGCCGCTTTCGGATCTCGCGCTCGAAGCCGCGCTCGGGCGGATCGTAGAAGGTCTGCCGCCCGAGCGCTTCCGGGAAATAATCCTGCCCGGAGAAGGCATCCGGTGCGTCATGGTCGTATTCGTAGCCGGCACCGTAGCCCTCGTCGCGCATCAGCCCCGTCGGTGCGTTGAGAATATGCTTGGGCGGCAGCAGCGAACCCGCCTCCTTGGCGACCCGCTTGGCCGCACCAAATGCGGTATAGGCGGCGTTCGATTTCGGCGCGGTCGCGACATAGATCACGGCCTGCGCGATCGCGAGTTCGCCTTCTGGCGAGCCGAGAAAATCATAGGCCTCCTTGGCGGCATTGGCGATCACCAGCGCCTGGGGATCGGCGAGCCCGATGTCTTCGACCGCCATGCGCACCACGCGCCGCGCCAGGAACAAGGGATCCTCACCGGCATCGAGCATGCGCGCGAGATAGTACAGCGCCGCATCGGGATCGGAGCCGCGCACCGCCTTATGCAGCGCGGAAATCAGGTTGTAGTGGCCGTCGGCCGATTTGTCGTAGATCGGCGCGCGCCGCTGCAGGATGTCCTGCAACTGCGCGGCGTTGAAGATCTCGCCCCGACGCGCGGCACGCCACACCTCTTCTGCCAGCGTCAGCGCCGCACGGCCATCGCCATCGGCCATGCGCACCAGCACGGCGCGCGCTTCCGCGTCGAGCGGCAGCTTCTTGCCTTCGACCTCCTCGGCGTGCGCAAACAGCTTTTCGATCGCGCTCGCGTCGAGTGAGTGAAACACCAGCACCCGCGCCCGCGACAGAAGCGCCGCGTTGAGCTCGAAGGACGGGTTCTCGGTGGTGGCACCGACCAGGACGACGGTGCCGTCTTCCATGACGGGCAGGAAGGAATCCTGCTGCGCGCGGTTGAAGCGGTGCACCTCGTCGACGAACAGCAAGGTGCCCTTGCCCATCTCGCGCCGCTGACGCGCCGCGTCGAACGCCTTTTTCAGGTCGGCGACGCCGGAGAACACAGCGGAAATCTGCTCGAAATGCAGTTCGGTGGCGTCCGCGAGCAGTCGCGCCACCGTGGTCTTGCCGGTCCCCGGCGGGCCCCAGAAGATCAATGAGCCGAGCGTGCGCGTTTCCAGCATCCGCGTCAGCGCGCCGTCGGGACCGAGGATGTGATCCTGGCCGACCACCTCGGACAATTGGCGCGGGCGCAAGCGATCAGGCAGCGGATGCGGAGCATCCTGCTCCAATCCTGCGGCCGCAAACAGGTTCGCGCCGCTCTCGCGTGGTCGCTTTGCGCTCATCCGCCCAAGGTCACGTTGATCTGCTGCCCGCCGCGCACCAGCGTGATGCGCCACAGCCGCGCCTGCTCGCGCGTCGCCTGGTCGAGATCGACGGTTCGGCCGATCTTCTTGTTGTTCACCGCCGTGATGATGTCGCCCTTCTGAAAGCCGACATTGGCGGCGGCGGAGTCCTCGGCGATCTTGGTGACCACCACGCCCTGAGTGTCGGTGTCGAGATGCAGTTCGTCCGCGACCGCCGGCGAGATATTCGAGACAGTGGCGCCCTCGAACGGCGAATGGCCGGAGAGCGTGATCTCGTCGCGGTTGGTGTCGGGCGCGGTCTCGAGCGCCACCGTCAGCTTGAGCGGCCGCCCCGCACGCACCACGTCGATCGTCGCATTACCGCCGAGCGGGCGCGTCGCAAAACGATAGTCGAACGCGTTGGGATCCTCGACTTGCTGTTCATCGATGGCGGTGATGAGATCGCCCGATTTCAGCCCGCCGCGCGCGGCGGGACTGTTGGGCACGACGCTCGAGACCAGCGCGCCGGTCGGCGTCTTCAGCCCGAGGCTGTCGGCAATGTCCGGCGTCACAGCTTGCAGTCGCGCGCCGAGCCACGGCCGCTTCACCGCCTTGCCGCCATTCTTGGCGGAGGCCACGACCACGCGCACCATGTTCGAGGGAATCGCAAAGCCGATGCCCTGCGAGCCGCCGGAGCGCGAATAGATTGCGGTGTTGATGCCGACGAGGCGCCCGTTCATGTCGACCAGCGCGCCGCCTGAATTGCCGGGATTGATCGCAGCATCGGTCTGAATGAAGAACTGATAGTCGGTGATGCCGACTTGCGTGCGCGCCAGCGCCGAGACGATGCCATGAGTCACGGTCTGACCGACGCCGAAGGGATTGCCGATCGCAAGCACGACATCGCCGACCATCAGTTCGTCGGAATTGGCAAAGTCGAGCGTCGGGAATTTCTCGTGGACGTCCTTCAGGCGCAGCACCGCGAGGTCGGAGCGGGAGTCCTTGAGCACGATTTCCGCCTCGAACTCCCGCTTGTCGGCGAGCGATACCTTGACCTGGTCGGCCCCCTCGATGACGTGCACATTGGTGACGACGAGGCCGGACGGATCGACCATGACGCCCGAGCCGAGCGAACGCTGCATCTGCTCCCGCGGACCGCCGGGAATGCCGAAGAAGCGGCGGAAGATCGGATCGTCCAGGAACGGATTATGGTCGCGCACCATTTTGGCGGCGTACACGTTCACGACCGCCGGTTGCACCCGCTGCACGATCGGCGCGTAGGACAGCCGGAGTTCGGCCGGAGAGCTCGGCACGCGGCGATCCTGCGCGGCCAAGGGAGTTGCGACGAGCACCGAGACAATCAGCGCGGCGAGGAAGCGGATCAACGTCATCTCGAAATCCTGAAGGTGACAGCCCTGCGATGGGCGGAAGGTCGGTTGGGTGGAAGGCGCGATTACGTCAGGCGGCGCGGCCGGACGCTTGCGGAGCTTGCGGCGCAGGCGCGCAAGATAGCCGCTCCTGATGCCGTTCGCCCCATTCTTTCAGCGTATCGATCACCGGGCGCAGGCTTTCGCCGACCTCGGACAGGCGATATTCAACCCGCGGCGGCACCTCGGCATAGACTTTCCGGATGATCAGCCGGTCATCCTCGAGCGCGCGGAGCTGCTTGGTGAGCATGCGCTGGGTGATGCCCGGCATCCGTTTGCGCAGTTCGCCAAAGCGCTGGGTGCCCTGCTGCAGGTGGAACAGGATGACGCCCTTCCACTTGCCGTCGATCAGGTCCAGTGTCGCCTCGACCGCGCAACCCGGCCGATGCCCGAAATTTCGCCGCTTCATGGGGTCTGTCCAATAGTATCCAAACGGGGACTATATCCCTGAATTTACAGTACTTGCCAAGTCCGCGCCACCGCGACACCTAAGCGCGATGAGACTGGGTTGAATCGCCATCGCGCTTTAGGTCTTTGATTGAGCATGACCTTTTCGGAAGAGCGCTGCACACTTTTCCGGATCATGCTGTCGGCGGCGGTTTCTCAGAACGTTTCTCGGAACCAAGGAGAGGACAGCCATGAAGGCCGTAGGCTACAAGAAATCGCTGCCGATCGACGCGGCGGAGGCCCTGATCGATTTCGAGACGGCCAAACCGGAGCCGGCCGGTCGCGACATCCGCGTCGCCGTGAAGGCCATCTCGGCCAATCCCGTCGACTACAAGGTGCGCAAGCGGGCCGAGCCGCCGCAAGGCGAATACAAGATCCTGGGCTTCGATGCGGCCGGAATTGTAGATGCGGTCGGCCCGCAAGTGACGCTGTTCAAGCCGGGCGATGAGGTATTTTACGCCGGCTCGATCCAGCGCCAGGGCACCAATTCCGAGTTTCACCTGGTCGACGAGCGCATCGTCGGCAAGAAGCCGACAACCCTGTCCTTTGCGCAGGCCGCCGCCCTGCCCCTGACCTCGATCACCGCCTGGGAATTGCTGTTCGATCGCTTGGGCGCCGTGCCCGGCAAGAGCGTCGATCCGCGCACACTGCTGATCACCGGCGGCGCCGGCGGGGTCGGCTCGATCCTGATCCAGCTCGCGCGCCGCCTGACGGGCTTGACCGTGGTGGCCACCGCGACGCGGCCGGAATCACAGAAGTGGTGCCTCGAGCTTGGCGCGCATGCGGTGATCGATCACGGCAAACCGATCAAGGAGCAGATCGATGCGTTGAAGCTGCCGCCGGTGGCGCTGGTCGCAAGTCTCACCGCCACCGACCAGCACTACAAGGCGATCGCGGATGTCATGGCCCCCCAAGGCAAGTTCGGCCTGATCGACGATCCCGCCGAGTTCACGGTCGGCGTGTTCAAGGGCAAGGCCATCTCGATCCACTGGGAATCGATGTTCACCCGCTCCTCCTTCCAGACGCCCGACATGATCGCCCAACATCAGCTGCTCGACGATGTCGCCGACCTCATCGACAAGGGCGTGCTGCGCACGACGCTCGACCAGATTTTCGGCACCATCAACGCAACCAATCTGAAGCGCGCGCATGCGCTTCTGGAAAGCGGCAAATCACGCGGCAAGATCGTGCTGGAGGGGTGGTAGGCGAAACGTCATTGCGAGGAGCGAAAGCGACGAAGCAATCCAGAAACTCGCTTGGGGCGCTGGATTGCTTCGCTCGCAATGACCGAGGTTGACGAAAGGCTCGGGAGGATGGTGGGCAGGGCGCTATGCGCCTTCCCCACCTAATGGCCTACGTTCTGTCGCGGGGGAACTCAGCCCGGTCGACGAATCCCTTGGCGAGCGCGTGGTAGACGCCCTCTTCGCAAATGAGGCGCGAGGTGGCGTGCGCGATCAAGGCCGCCGCCATGACAGGCACCACCATGGCATGGTTGTCGGTCATCTCGGTCACGATGACAAAGGCCGTAATGGGCGCCTGAACGACCCCTGCGAAATACGACACCATGCCGAGCAGCATGATCGGCGCAAGCGGCGCGCCATGAAACAGCGAAGCGATGTTGGCGCCAATTCCCGCGCCCACCGCTAGCGATGGTGAAAAGATGCCGCCAGGAATACCGCTGATCGCGGCGAAGGTGGTGGCCAGAAATTTGAGGATGCCGAAGCTCTCGGGCAGTGGCGCGCCGTTTTCCAGCGCGGCCTTCACTTGGGCGTAACCGGTACCGTAGATCGTGTCGCCGGAAATCACGCCGCAGACCGCCACCGCAATCCCGCAGGCGAGCGCGAACCAGAGCGGGTTGCGTTTGATCATGCGCCCGAAGCTACCGGGCAGGCCGCGCGCCAAAGTGATGAGGATGCGACTGAACAGCCCGCCCAACAAGCCGCCCGCAACACCACAGAGCGGGACGGCGAGCCAATCCAGCCCGTTGCGCAGCGCCATCGTGCTGGTGCCGAAATAGGTGTAATTCCCGATCAGGGCGATCGAGGTCAGGCCCGCTGCAATCACCGTTCCGATGATGAGGCTCGAGGTGCGGGTCTCGAACGCGCGGCTCATTTCCTCGATGCCGAACACGATTCCCGCAAGCGGCGTGTTGAAAGCGGCGGCGACTCCGGCCGCCGCGCCAGCCAGAATCAATCCGGGCTGCCGGCGCGGCGAGAACCGTCCCAGCGCGAACATGATGGAGGCGCCGACCTGCACGGTCGGCCCCTCGCGCCCCACGGAAGCGCCGCACAACAGCCCGAACAGCGTCAAAATGATCTTGCCGATCGCAATCCGGATCGAGACCAGAGCGCCGCGTGCCTTCTGGTCGGTTAGATGGCGGGCCGCGATCGCCTGCGGAATGCCGCTGCCCTGGCTGTTTGGGAAGAAGTGATTGGTGACGTAGACCGAGATCGCAAAGCCGAGCGGCGTCACGAGGAGCGAGGCATAGCGCGATTTCGACAGCAGAAGAGCGAAGGCGAGCTGCGCCTTGTCGGCCAGTAGCGTCAAAACGACCGCGGCGCCGCCGACCACGACGCCGCCAAGCAGGAAGATGGCACGGCGCTGCCAGCGCGCCGAGGTGAGCTTGAGGAGCCGTTTGTTGCGGGTGGAAAGCGCGGGTATCATCAGCTGAGATTGCCGATCGTGATCGCAGATGCAAGCCCATTGAGTAGGCCGACACGCAAGCCGCCCATGCGGGAGGCCGGCTCCGGATGTCGCCCTCAGCTGATGGTGTTGACAATGCCGCCTTCGACCTTCAGCGCCGCGCCATTGGTGGCGGAGGCCTCCCTTGAGGCCACGTAAACGACCATGTTGGCGACCTCTTCAGTTGAGGCAAAGCGCTGCAAGAGCGAACTCGGCCGGTGCTGCTTGACGAAGCCGGCCGCCGCCTCCGCCTCCGATTGGCCGTGCTGCCTGGCGAGATCCTTCACAAAAGTCTCCACGCCTTCCGACAGCGTCGGACCGGGCAGCACGGAGTTGACGGTCACCGCGGTGCCACGGGTGAGCTTGGCGAGCCCCCGGGAGATCGCCAGTTGCGCGGTCTTGGTCATGCCGTACTGGATCATTTCGGTCGGGATGTTGAGCGCGGACTCCGAGGAGATGAAGACGATGCGGCCCCAGTTGCGCTTCAGCATACCGCGGAGGTAGGCGCGCGACAGCCGCACGCCCGACATCACATTGACCTCGAAAAAGCGCGTCCAGTCCTCGTCCGGAATCTCGAAGAAATCCTTCGGCTCGAAGATCCCGGCATTGTTGATGAGGATGTCGACCTCCGGCAGCGCCTTCAGCAGCGCATTGCAGCCTGCTGCCGTCGAGACGTCGGCAGCAAGGCCGCGGACCTTCGCGCCCGTCACCGCCTGCGCAAGCTTGGCCACGGCGGCATCGACCTTGGCCTGCCCGCGGCCATTGATCGCGACCTCGGCGCCCGAGGCCGCAAGCCCCTTGGCGATGGCGTAGCCGATGCCTGCGGTCGAGCCGGTTACGAGCGCGGTCTTTCCGGATAGGTCGATATTCATGCGGTGTCTCCGTCAATGATCCCGGGAGATATCGGAGACCGCCGTTGCAGCTGCAATTGCCGGCGCATCACATCTCGGAATGGTGGCTCAGCAGCTCGTCCCGCGAACGCCGGAACGAGGTGGGAGATAGCGGTCGCAAAACAAAAAGCGGCGCGTGGAGCGCCGCTTTCGAAAACCGAGACCGGAACGCGAGGCTTACGCCGCCTCCGCCTTCTTCTCTTCCACCGGGCCGGAATCCTGGCCCTTGGCGTCGACGTCGCGGTCGACGAACTCGATCACCGCCATCGCCGCGTTGTCGCCGTAGCGGAAGCCCGCCTTGATGATTCGGGTGTAGCCGCCCTGGCGCTCCTTGTAACGGGTGGCCAGCGTGTCGAACAGCTTCTTCACCATGTCGATGTCGCGCAGCTCGCTGATGGCCTGACGCCGGGCGGCCAGGCCGCCTTTCTTGCCGAGCGTGACCAGTTTCTCCACGATCGGCCGCAATTCCTTGGCCTTGGGCAGCGTGGTGACGATCTGCTCGTGCTTGATCAGCGCCGCGGACATATTGGCAAACATCGCGCGCCGGTGCTCGTGAGTGCGATTAAGCTTCCGATGAACCTTGCCGTGACGCATAATCTATTCCTCTACGTATGATCTGCCGCGACGGTTCGTCGGACATGATGCTCAGGTGGGCTTCCTGCGTTCGCCCGGTGAGTGTTTCCGGTTGTCGCGAAGCGGCGATCCGGAATCTCGAGATTCCGGGTTCGATGCTGACGCATCCCCCGGAATGACGAAATCAGTAATGATCCTCGAAGCGCTTGGCGAGCTCGTCGATGTTCTCCGGCGGCCAGCCCGGCACTTCCATGCCGAGATGCAGGCCCATCTGCGCCAGCACTTCCTTGATCTCGTTCAGCGACTTGCGCCCGAAGTTCGGCGTGCGCAGCATCTCCGCTTCCGACTTCTGCACCAGGTCGCCGATATAGACGATGTTGTCGTTCTTCAGACAGTTGGCCGAACGCACCGACAGCTCGAGCTCGTCCACCTTCTTGAGGAAGGCCGGATTGAAGGCGAGATCCGGAATGATCTCCTGCGTGACTTCCTTGCGCGGCTCTTCGAAGTTAACGAAGACGTTGAGCTGATCCTGCAGGATGCGCGCGGCGTAGGCCACCGCGTCGTCCGGCGTGATCGCGCCGTTGGTCTCGATCGTCATGGTCAGCTTGTCGTAGTCGAGGATCTGCCCTTCGCGGGTGTTCTCGACCTTATAGGAGACCTTGCGCACGGGCGAGAACAGGCTGTCGATCGGGATCAGGCCGATCGGCGCGTCCTCGGGCCGGTTGCGCTCGGCGGGCACATAGCCCTTGCCGGTCGCGACCGTGAACTCCATGCGGATTTCGGCGCCCTCGTCCAGGGTGCAGATCTGCAGCTCCGGATTGAGCACGGTGATGTCGCCGACCGTCTGGATGTCGCCGGCGGTGACCACGCCAGGACCCTGCTTCTTCACGACCATGCGCTTGGGGCCTTCGCCCTGCATCTTGATCGAGATGTCCTTGATGTTGAGCACGATGTCGGTCACGTCCTCGCGCACGCCCGCGATCGAGGAGAACTCGTGCAAGACGCCGTCGATGTGCACCGACTGCACGGCCGCGCCCTGCAGCGAGGACAAGAGCACGCGACGCAGCGCGTTGCCGAGTGTCTGGCCGAAGCCGCGCTCGAGCGGCTCGGCGACAAGCGTGGCGAAGCGCGAGGCGTCGGTGCCCGGCGTCACCTGAAGCTTGTTGGGGCGGATCAGTTCCTGCCAATTTTTCTGGATCGTCACGGTTTCACCCTCAGGCCGGCCAATCTGCCATTTCGATTGCCGGCGTTGGAAACATCGCGGATCACGTGCCGCGGATCATCAATAAAAGTCCAAAGACGCCGCAAGGGACTGGCTCTCCCTGGGGCGCCAACGTCAAACGCGCCGGCGCTTGCGCGGACGGCAACCATTGTGCGGGATCGTGGTCACATCGCGGATCGAGGTGACGGTGAAGCCCGCGGCCTGCAGCGCGCGGAGGGCCGATTCGCGGCCCGAACCGGGACCGGCGACCTCGACTTCCAGCGTGCGCATGCCGTGTTCCTGCGCTTTCTTGGAAACGTCCTCCGCCGCAACCTGCGCGGCATACGGGGTCGATTTCCGCGACCCCTTGAACCCCATCGTGCCCGCCGACGACCAGGCGATAGTGTTACCCTGCGCATCGGTGATGGTGATGGTGGTATTGTTGAACGACGAGTTCACATGCGCCACGCCCGAGGCGATGTTCTTGCGCTCGCGGCGGCGGACGCGGGTGGCTTCCTTGCCCATCTAAAACCTTTCCTTAAGATCTCAACGCCGCCGTAGTGCCAGCGGCTACACCTGCAAACGCGAACGATGGGCGTGAGCCAACCTGCCCAGCGCCCGCCGTCCGCAAATCTCGAATTACTTCTTCTTGCCGGCAATCGCCTTGGCCGGACCTTTGCGCGTGCGCGCATTGGTATGGGTGCGCTGACCGCGCACCGGCAGGCCGCGACGATGACGCAGGCCGCGGTAGCAGCCGAGGTCCATCAGGCGCTTGATGTTGATGCCGGTCTCGCGGCGAAGGTCACCTTCCACGACATAGTCGCGGTCGATCACTTCGCGGATCTGCAGCACTTCCTGGTCGGTCAGCTGGTTGACCCGGCGATCCTCAGGGATCTTGACCTTCTCCACGATGTCGGCCGCGATCCTCGGGCCGATGCCATGGATGTACTGGAGCGCGATCAGCACGCGCTTGTTGGTCGGAATGTTGACGCCGGCAATACGGGCCACGGACTTCTCTCCTGTCGCCGGTCCTCAAGGGAAGCGGCTACTTAAGTTCTTGCTATCTCGGGCAGGTGTCCGCAAACGCGAACACGACGCCTTGCCCTCTGCTTCCTCGGGCGAGGCATCGTCTGAAAAACTATCCGACTAGGATGCCGCGCTTATTAATGGATTCAAGTGGCTTTCGTCAACCGCCCCTAGCCTTTAGCTCGCTTTTTCGTGAGCTTTTTTGCAGCCTTCCGGGGCGCCTTCTTGGCCCCCTTCCGTACCGCCTCGGAGGCCCGTTTAACCGCTCTACGGGCCACCTTGGCGGCCTTTTTGGCCGGAATCCGGCCCTTTGCGGCCTTGGCAGCCGGTTTGGCCGGCTTTTTGGCCGCCTTTCGGGTTCCCGCCGCACTGCGCTTGGCCGTGCCGGCCTTCTTCGTCGGCTGGCCCGCTGCCGCTCCAATCGCATGCAGGATGCGGTTGATCTCGCGGGTGACCTCCTCGATGGTCATCATGCCGTCGACGGTCAAGAGCTTGCGCCGCTCCGAGTAATAGTGAATCAGCGGCTCGGTCTGCGCCCGGTAGCTCGCCAGGCGCCTGGTCAGCACTTCCGGCGTGTCGTCGACCCGCACCTCCTCGCCGCGGGCGCGCATCTGCGCGACGCGGGTTTCGACGCGGTCCAAAAGCGCGCTTTCGTTGACGCGCAATTCGACGACGGCATCGAGCTTGATGTGCTTTTTCTTCAAGAGTTCATCCAGCGCCTCGGCCTGCGGCACCGTGCGTGGAAAGCCGTCCAGCACAAAGCCGTTCTTGGCGTCCGGCTGGTCGATCCGGTCGGAAATAATGCTGACGACGATCTCGTCCGGCACCAGGCCACCTGCGGCCATGATGTCCTTGGCCTGCAGCCCGACCGGCGTCCCCGCCACCACGGCCGCGCGCAGCATCTCGCCGGTGGAAAGCTGCACGATCCCGTAACGCTGAATCAGCCGCTGCGCCTGGGTGCCTTTGCCCGATCCCGGCGGTCCCAGAAGAATCAGTCTCATCGGTGCTCGCCCCCCGGCGATCAGTGAGCGAAACTCACCCGTTGTTATCGGTCCACCGGCTACCGCAGTTCTAGCGGCGCCGCCCTCTCAATTTCGACTTCCTGATCAACCCTTCGTACTGATGGGCGAGCAGGTAGCCCTGAACTTGCGCCACCGTGTCCATGGTGACACTGACTACGATCAAAAGCGAGGTACCACCAAAGTAGAACGGCACCGACGCGTAGGAAATCAATATTTCCGGTATCAGGCAGACGATCGCAAGATAAATCGCGCCGATGACCGTGATCCGCGACAGAACGTAGTCGATATATTCTGCGGTGCGTTCACCGGGGCGAATACCCGGGATGAAGCCGCCGTGCTTCTTCAGATTGTCGGCCGTCTCCGTCGGGTTGAAGACGATCGCGGTGTAGAAGAAGGCAAAGAACAAGATCAGAGCAAGATAGAGCACGAGGAACAGGGGCCGGCCGTGGCCGAGCTGAGTCGTAATCCATTGGAACCACTCCGGTCCCCTGCCGGCATTGAAGTTGGCGACGGTGGTCGGCAGCAACAGCAGCGAGGATGCAAAGATCGGCGGAATCACGCCCGAGGTGTTCAGCTTCAGCGGCAGATGCGAGGACTGGCCTTCGAACATCTTGTTGCCGACCTGGCGCTTCGGATACTGGATCAGCAGCCTTCGCTGCGCGCGCTCCATGAACACGATGAAGGCGATCACGGCCACCGCCATGATGATGACGACAAGGATCAGCCCCGTGGACATCGCGCCCTGGCGGCCGAGTTCCAGCATGTTGGCAAGCGCAGTCGGCAGTTGCGCCACGATGCCCGACATGATGATCAGCGAAACGCCGTTGCCGATGCCGCGCGAGGTAATCTGCTCGCCCAGCCACATCAAAAACATCGTGCCGCCGGTCAGCGTGATCGCAGTGGAGAGCCGGAAGAACAGGCCGGGATCGACGACGACATTGCCGGCGCCTTCCAACCCGACGGCGATACCGTAGGACTGGAAGAGAGCGAGCACGACGGTCAGGTAGCGGGTGTACTGGTTCAGCGTCTTGCGCCCGGCCTCGCCTTCCTTCTTCAGCGCCTCGAGCTGCGGGGAAACCGTGGTCAGGAGCTGAATGATGATCGATGCCGAGATGTACGGCATGATGTTCAGGGCGAAGATCGCCATGCGGTGGATACCGCCGCCGGCGAACATGTTGAACATGCCGAGAATGCCGCCCTTCTGGCTCTGGAACACCTGCTCCCAGATGTTGGGATCGATGCCGGGCAGCGGAATGTAGGTGCCCAACCGATAGACCAAGAGCGCCCCGAGGGTGAACCAGATACGCTTCTTGAGTTCGTCGGCCTTGGCGAGCGCACCGAAGTTAAGGTTGGCCGCCAATTGTTCCGCTGCTGAGACCATCTTCGACTTTCTCCCGCCGCACTTGCGCTGTCACGTCCGCGACACGCGGGACATCGGGCAGACGCCGGACAGTATTTGGTGCTCGGCTTTGTATAAGTCCATCGCAAATTCCTCGCCATGGTCCGCGAAAGCGGACAATGACGCAGAATTCATCGTTACGCAGCCTCGCCTTCTTCCTTCGCAGGTGCGAGCACCTTGACCGTACCGCCGGCCTTCTCGACGGCGGCGATCGCGGACTTCGAAGCGCCATGCACCTCGATGTTCAGCTTTGCCTTGATCTCGCCGCGGCCAAGCAGCCTGACGCCGGCTTTGGCGCGCCGGAGCACGCCAGCCTTCACCAGCGATTCCGCGTTGACGACGGCGCCCGCATCCAGCTTCTTGGCTTCGATCGCCTGCTGAATGCGATCCAGATTGACCTCGGCGTATTCGAGGCGGAACACGTTGTTGAAGCCGCGCTTGGGCAAGCGGCGGTGAAGCGGCATCTGGCCGCCTTCAAATCCCTTGATGCGCACGCCCGAACGCGCGGTCTGGCCCTTGCCACCGCGGCCCGAGGTCTTACCCTTGCCTGAACCGATGCCGCGGCCGACGCGGATGCGCTTCTTGCGCGAGCCGGTGTTGTCGGCGATCTCGCTGAGCTTCATCGCCCTTCTCCTTGTTTCTTACTTCTCGTCGACAACGCGCACGAGATGGTGAACCTTTTCGATCATGCCGCGAACCGCCGGGGTGTCCGGCAGCTCGGCGATGCGGCCGATCCGATTGAGCTTCAGCCCGATCAGCGTCGACCGCTGCGAGTGGTGGCGGCGAATCGGGCTGCCGGTCTGCTCGACCTTGATCGTCTTTGCGGCCATCGTCTTAACTCCGAGCTCTAATTAGTCCGCCGCCGCCTCGGCATCGCCGCCGACGCGACGGGCCTGCAGCGTGGACACTTTGATGTTGCGGCGCGCCGCCACCGAACGCGGCGAGTCCTGGTTCTTCAGCGCGTTGAAGGTGGCGCGCACCATGTTGTACGGGTTGGACGAGCCGATCGACTTCGCCACCACGTCCTGGATCCCGAGCGTCTCGAACACTGCGCGCATCGGACCGCCGGCGATGATTCCGGTACCCGCGGGCGCCGCGCGCAGGTAAACGCGGCCCGCGCCGTGACGGCCGGCGATGTCGTGATGCAGGGTGCGGCCCTCTCGCAAGGCAACCCGGGTCAGGTTGCGCTTGGCCGAGTCGGTCGCCTTGCGGATCGCCTCCGGAACCTCGCGGGCCTTGCCGTGGCCGAAACCGACCCGGCCCTTCTGATCGCCGATCACGACCAGTGCCGCAAAGCCGAAGCGCTTGCCGCCCTTGACGACCTTCGCCACGCGATTGATGTGGACCAGCTTGTCGACGAACTCGCTGTCGCGCTCCTCGCGCTCCCTGCTCCGTTCGCGTCCGCCGCGTTCGCGTTCCGCTGCCATGGTTCTTTCCAATCTCTAGAGAGGCCTTCGCCCCTGTCCGTGTAACCCGTTCAATAAATTTAGAAGCTCAACCCGCTTTCGCGCGCCGCGTCAGCCAAGGCCTTGACGCGGCCGTGATATAGATAGCTGCCGCGATCGAACACCACTTCCTTGATGCCGTTCTTGACGGCGCGCTGCGCCAGGAGCTTTCCGACAGCCTTGGCCGCCTCGATATTGGCCCCCGTATTGCCGCCTGTGCGCATCTCCTTCTCGAGCGACGAGGCGGACGCGAGCGTCTCGCCCTTCAGATCGTCGATCACCTGGGCATAGATGTGCTTGGACGAGCGGAACACAGAGAGCCGCGGGCGGCCGTTTGCCGACCGGCGCAACGCCAGCCGAACGCGCTGCTTGCGCCGGGCATTCGTGACCTTGTTTCTGGACATCACCGGCTCCGTTACTTCTTCTTGCCTTCCTTGCGGAAGATGAATTCGTCGACATACTTCACGCCCTTGCCCTTGTAAGGCTCCGGCGGGCGGAAGGCCCGGATCTCGGCGGCGACCTGACCGACGCGCTGCACGTCGTTGCCGCTGATCGTGATCTCGGTCGGTTTCGGCACCGCGATCGAGATGCCCTCCGGGATCGGATAGACCACGTCGTGGCTGTAGCCGAGCGCGAGCTGCAGGTTCTTGCCCTGCATCGCGGCCCGGTAGCCGACGCCGGTGATCTCGAGCTTCTTCTCAAAGCCCTTGGTGACGCCGGCGACCAGGTTGGCGATCCGCGCCCGGGCCGTGCCGTAGAGCGCCTGCGCGCGGTTGGTCTCGTAGCGCGGCGCGACCTTGACCGTGCCGTTCTCGAACTTCACCTCGACGTCGTCGTGGACGATGAACTGAAGCTGGCCCTTCGGCCCCTTCATCTTGACGGTCTGGCCCTCGACGGTCGCGGTCACACCGGACGGCACCGCCACAGGCTTCTTGCCAATGCGTGACATGGCGTAAAATCCTTCCTCAGAACACCGTGAAGAGAACTTCGCCGCCCACATTCGCCTCGCGCGCTTCGTGGTCAGCCATGATTCCCTTCGGCGTCGACAGCACCGAAATACCGAGCCCGTTGTTGATCCGTGGCAGGTTCTTCACCGAGGTGTAGACCCGCCGTCCCGGCTTGGAGACACGCTCGATCTCGCGGATGACAGGCTCGCCATCGAAATATTTCAACTCGATCTCGAGCTCGTTGCGCCCGGAGGGATGCTCCACCGCGGCATAGCCGCGGATGTAACCCTCGGATTTCAGCACCTCGAGCACGCTCTGGCGCATCTTCGACCCCGGAGTCGTCACCTTGGACTTCGAGCGCATCTGCGCGTTGCGGATACGGGTGATCAGATCGCTGATCGGATCGTGCGTGGACATCTGACGACCCTCCTTACCAGCTCGACTTCACGAGCCCGGGAACCAGGCCCTTCGAGCCGAGCTCACGCAACGCGATGCGGGACAGCTTGTTCTTGCGATAGTTCGAACGCGGGCGCCCCGTGAGCTCGCAGCGGTTGCGAATGCGGGTGGCCGACGAATTGCGCGGCATCTCGGCCAGCTTCAAGGTCGCGGCGAAACGCTCTTCCATCGGCTTGGTCTTGTCGGCGATGATCGCCTTCAGCCTCGCCCGCTTGGGCGCGGCGTTCTTGCTCATCCGCTTGCGCCGGTTGTTCTTCTCGACTGAACTCTTCTTTGCCATGCTTGGCTCCTAGGTATCCGCGTTTGAGAAGCTTGTCTTCAGCGTCTCACTGCCGGAACGGGAAATTGAAAGCGGTCAACAGGGCGCGCGCCTCATCGTCGGTGCGCGCGGTCGTGCACACCGTGATGTCCATGCCCCAGGACTCCCCGGCTTTGTCGAAATCGATTTCCGGGAAGATGATGTGTTCCTTGATGCCGAGCGAGTAGTTGCCGCGGCCATCGAAGCTCTTGGGGTTGAGCCCGCGGAAGTCGCGCACGCGCGGCAGCGCAACGTTCACCAGACGATCGATGAACTCGTACATCCGCGCCTTGCGCAGCGTGACCTTGCACCCGATCGGCTGGTTCTCGCGCAGCTTGAACGTCGCGATCGCGCCCTTCGAATAGGTCACGACGGCCTTCTGGCCCGCGATCAGCGACAGGTCGGCCGCCGCCGTCTCTGCCTTCTTGCGGTCGTTCACGGCCTCGCCGACGCCCATGTTGAGCACGACCTTGTCCAGCCGCGGCACCTGCATGACGTTCTCATAACCGAATTTCTCGGTCAGCATGGCCTTGACCTGGCGATCATATTCCGCGCGCAGGCGCGGCACGTAAGCGGTCTCAGCCATCGATCTCAGCTCCCGAGCTCTTGGCGACGCGGACTTTCTTGCCGTCCGTGTGAATCCTGAATCCGATGCGCGTCGGCTTACCGTCCTTGCCGAGATACGCGATGTTTGACAGGTGGACCGGCGCCTCCTTGGAGATGATGCCGCCCTCCTGGGACTGGGTCTGCTTCTGGTGGCGCTTCACCATGTTGATGCCGCGCACCAGCGCGGTGCCGTCGGACGGGCGCACCTCGAACACCTCGCCGGTGCGGCCCTTGTCACGGCCGGTCAGCACGATGACCTTGTCACCCTTGCGAATCTTGGCAGCCATCACAGCACCTCCGGCGCCAGCGAAATGATCTTCATGTGATTCTTGGCGCGCAGTTCGCGCGGCACGGGCCCGAAGATGCGCGTACCGACCGGCTCCTGCTGGTTGTTGATCAGCACGGCGGCATTGCGGTCGAAACGGATCACCGAGCCGTCGGGGCGGCGAATGTCCTTGCGGACCCGCACCACCACGGCCTTCATCACGTCGCCCTTCTTCACCTTGCCGCGCGGGATCGCTTCCTTGATGGAGACGACGATCACGTCGCCCACGGTGGCGTAGCGGCGCTTGGAGCCCCCGAGCACCTTGATACACATGACACGGCGTGCGCCGGAATTATCGGCCACGTCGAGGTTGGTCTGCATCTGAATCATTGATGCACCTCGTCCTCTTCAATCTGTCGCGCAAACAGCTTGCGCTGGAATTTCAAAAAAGCCTGCCCGGCCTCGCGGCCGAACACGCAAGCTTCAGGCGGTCTTCTTGTGTTCGCCCCGGATCACGGTCCAGCGCTTCAACTTCGAGATCGGCTTGCTCTCCTCGATCCACACGGTGTCGCCCGGCTTGAACTCGCTGTTCTCGTCGTGGGCGTGGTAGTTCTTGGAGCGGCGGATCGTCTTCTTGTAGATCGGATGGGTGAAGCGACGATCAACGCGCACCACGATGGTCTTGGCTTGCTTGTCGCTGACGACCACGCCCTGCAGCGTACGTTTCGGCATAGGTTGGTCCCTTACTTCTTCTTCGCGCGCTGTTGAGCGGCGATGGTCTTGATGCGGGCGATGTCGCGGCGCGCCTCCTTGAGGCGCGAGGTGTTCTCCAGCTGCCCGGTGGCGCGCTGGAAGCGCAAGTTGAACCGCTCCTTCTTCAGATTGAGGATGGCATCCTCCATCTGATCGGGGCTCATCGCGCGGATGTCGGACACTTTCATCTGGGCCATGAGCATTACTCCGCAATACGCTCGACGAAGCGCGTCTTGATCGGCAGCTTGGCGGCCGCCAGGCCGAGCGCCTCGCGCGCGATCTGGTTGTTGACGCCATCGATCTCGAACAGCACGCGGCCGGGCTTCACCCGCACCACCCACAATTCGGGCGAGCCCTTGCCGGAGCCCATGCGGACTTCGGCCGGCTTCTTCGAGACGGGAACGTCGGGGAAGACACGGATCCAGACGCGGCCGGCACGCTTCATGTGACGGGTCAGCGCGCGGCGGGCGGCCTCGATCTGGCGCGCGGTGACGCGCTCCGGCTCGGTCGCCTTCAGCCCGAACTGGCCGAATGCCAACGTCGCGCCCGAAGACGCAACGCCGTGGATGCGGCCCTTATGCGCCTTCCGGAACTTCGTTTTCTTTGGTTGCATCATGGCTTTAAGCCCTCAAACCCTTCCAAGTAGCCCTTAGGCGGCATCGCGGCGCTGCCGCGTGCTCTCGCCCTCGGCCATCCGCTTGTCCTGCGCCATCGGATCATGCTCGAGGATCTCGCCCTTGAAGATCCAGACCTTCACGCCGCAGGTGCCGAAGGTCGTGAACGCGGTGGCAACGCCGTAATCGATATCGGCGCGCAGCGTGTGCAGCGGCACCCGACCCTCGCGATACCACTCCATGCGCGCGATTTCGGCGCCGCCCAGACGGCCCGAGCAGTTGATACGAATACCTTCCGCGCCGAGCCGCATCGCCGATTGCACCGCGCGCTTCATCGCGCGGCGGAACGCCACGCGCCGCTCGAGCTGCTGCGCGATCGATTCGGCAACCAGCGTCGCATCGAGTTCGGGCTTCCTGATTTCGACGATGTTGATCACGACGTCGGACGACGTGATGTCGGCGACCTTCTTGCGCAGCTTGTCGATGTCGGCGCCCTTCTTGCCGATCACGACGCCCGGACGCGCCGAATGAATGGTGACGCGGCACTTCTTGTGCGGCCGCTCGATCACGATGCGCGCGACGGCAGCCTGCTTCAATTCCTTGTGCAGGATCTCGCGGATCTTGACGTCCTCGTGCAGCAGCTTGCCGTACTCGCTCTTTCCGGCGAACCAACGCGAATCCCAGGTCCGGTTGATGCCGAGACGCAGACCGATCGGATTGATCTTTTGACCCATCTTATTCTCCCGCGCCCGTTATTTACGCGCTCGCCTCGACCTGACGCACGATGATCGTCAGCTGCGAGAATGGTTTGAAAATGCGGCCCGAGCGGCCGCGGCCGCGCGGAGCGAAACGCTTCATCACGATGCCGTTGCCGACGAACGCCTGCGATACCACGAGATCGTCGACATCGAGGTCGTGGTTGTTCTCGGCATTCGCGATCGCCGACTCCAGGCACTTCTTCACGTCGACCGCGATCCGCTTGCGCGAGAACTGCAGATCGGCGAGCGCGGCCGAAGCCTTCCGGCCGCGAATCATCTGCGCAACCAGGTTGAGCTTCTGCGGGCTCACCCGAAGCATCCGGGCGACCGCCTTGGCCTCATTGTCCGCGAGGGCGCGTTCGCGCTTTGGTTTGCTCATCGCTTAATCCTCAAGCCCTCTTGGCTTTCTTATCGCCCGAATGGCCGTGGAAGGTCCGGGTCGGCGAAAACTCGCCGAACTTGTGACCGACCATTTCCTCGTTGACCGAAACCGGCACGTGCTTCTGACCGTTGTAGACGCCGAACGTCAGTCCGACGAACTGCGGCAGAATGGTCGAGCGGCGGCTCCATATCTTGATCACGTCATGACGGCCCGAGGCGCGCGCCGCATCGGCTTTCTTCAACAGCGACGCCTCGACAAACGGGCCTTTCCAGACTGAACGAACCATGTCCGGCGTTCCTTACTTCTTCCGCTTGTGGCGGCTTAGGAGAATGAATCGGTCGGTCGACTTGTTGGAGCGGGTCTTCTTGCCCTTGGTGGGCTTGCCCCATGGAGTGACCGGATGACGGCCGCCCGAGGTGCGGCCTTCGCCGCCGCCATGCGGGTGGTCGATCGGGTTCATGGCAACGCCGCGGTTGTGCGGACGGCGGCCGAGCCAGCGCTTACGTCCCGCCTTGCCGATCGAGATGTTCATGTGATCGGGGTTGGACACCGCGCCGATGGTGCCGCGGCAACGACCGTGCACCAGGCGCTGCTCGCCCGAATTCAGGCGCAGAATGACATAGTCCTGGTCGCGCCCGACGATCTGGGCATAGGTGCCGGCGGAGCGCGCAAGCTGACCGCCCTTGCCGATCTTGGTCTCGATGTTGTGTACGATGGTGCCGACCGGCATGTTGCCGAGCGGCATCACGTTGCCGGGCTTCACGTCGACATAGTTGCCCGCCACGATGACATCGCCGACCGCCAGCCGCTGCGGCGCCAGGATATAGGCCTGCTCGCCGTCCTTGTACGTGATCAGTGCGATGAACCCGGTACGATTCGGATCATATTCCAGCCGCTCCACGGTCGCGGGAACGTCGACCTTGTTGCGCTTGAAATCGACCACGCGGTAGGCCTGCTTGTGGCCGCCGCCGCGGAAACGCACGGTGATGCGCCCGTTGTTGTTGCGCCCGCCGCTCGACTGCTTGCCCTCGGTCAGGGTCTTGACCGGCTTGCCCTTATAGAGCGCCGAACGGTCGACCATGATCAGCTGGCGCTGACCTGGCGTCGTGGGGTTATATGTTTTGAGTGCCATGACCGTATCGCCTTAGAGTCCGGTGGTCACGTCGATGCGGTGGCCCTCTTCGAGGGTCACGATCGCGCGCTTGGTGTTCGACTGCGAACCGTAAGTGCCGCGGAACACCTTGTTCTTGCCCTTGCGCACCAGCGTGTTCACGCTCTTGACCTTGACGTCGAAGAGCTTCTCGATCGCTTCCTTGATCTGCGGCTTGGTCGCCTTGGCCGCGACCTTGAACAGCACCTTGTTGTGCTCGGAAGCCATGGTGGCCTTCTCCGTCACGACCGGTGCGACGATCACGTCGTAATGGCGGGGCTCGATATTCTTCATTTGAAGCGCGCCTCCAGCGCATCGATCGCCGCCTTGGTCAGCACGAGCTTCTGACGGCGCAGAATGTCGTAGACGTTGATGCCCTGAATCGGCAGCACGTCCATGTTCGGGATGTTGCGAGCCGCAGCGGCGAAGCCGTTATGCAGCTCGGCGCCGTCGATGATGAGCGCGTTGGTCAGCCCGAGGCCCGAGAAGTGCCCGAGCAGCGCCTTGGTCTTGGCGGCCTCGAGCCTGGCTTCCTGCAGCACGACGAGATCGCCGTCCTTGGCCTTGGCCGAAAGCGCATGCTTGAGCGCAAGCGCGCGGACCTTCTTCGGCAGCTCGGTGGCGTGCGAACGCACCACGGGACCGAAGGCGCGGCCGCCGCCGCGGAACTGCGGCACGCGGGCCGAACCGTGGCGGGCACCGCCGGTGCCCTTCTGCTTGTACATCTTCTTGCCGGTGCGCCAGATCTCGGCGCGACCCTTGGCCTTGTGCGTGCCGGCCTGGCGCCTGTTGAGCTGCCACTGCACGCAGCGGGCGATGATGTCGGCGCGCGGCTCGAGACCGAAAATCTCGTCCGACAGCGTGACCGAACCGGCTTCCTTGCCTTCGAGGGTCGTGACCTTCAGTTCCATCTCACGCTCCCTGCTCGGCCGGAGCTTCGGCCGCCTGTTCGCCCGCACCGGCAACCTTGAACTTGCCGGGCTTCGGGGCTTCCTTCGGCAGCGGCTTCTTGACGGCATCGCGCACCCTGATCCAACCGCCCTTGGAGCCGGGCACGGCGCCTTCGACCAGGATCAGGCCGCGTTCGACGTCAGTCTGCACCACGCGCAGATTGAGCGTGGTGATGCGATCGACACCCATGTGGCCGGGCATCTTCTTGTTCTTCCACGTCTTCCCGGGATCCTGGCGGCCGCCGGTCGAACCGATCGAGCGGTGCGAGATCGACACGCCGTGGGTGGCGCGCAGACCTCCGAAATTCCAGCGCTTCATGCCGCCCGCGAAACCCTTACCGATCGAGGTGCCGGTCACGTCGACGAATTGGCCGACCACGAAATGGTCGGCCTGGATCTCCGCCCCCACCGGAATCAGCGCGTCTTCGGAGACGCGGAATTCCGCGACCTTGCGCTTCGGTTCGACCTTGGCGACCGCGAACTGGCCGCGTTCGGCCTTCGGCATGTAAACCGTCTTGCGGGCGCCGGCGCCGAGCTGCAGCGCGACATAGCCGTTCTTGTCCTTGGTGCAGTGGCCCAGCACCTGACAATTGCCCAACTTCAGCACGGTCACGGGGATATGTTCGCCGGCCTCCGTGAAGACCCGCGTCATCCCGACCTTTTGTGCGATCACTCCGGAGCGCATCGGTGTGCTTCCTGTCCTTAACTGTCCACTTCTACGGAAGCGGACGGAATTGAAAATTCTTAGAGCTTGATCTCGACGTCGACACCGGCGGCCAGGTCGAGCTTCATCAGAGCATCGACGGTCTGCGGAGTCGGATCGACAATGTCGAGAAGGCGCTTGTGCGTGCGCATCTCGAATTGCTCGCGGCTCTTCTTGTCGACATGCGGCGAACGGTTGACGGTGAACTTCTCGATGCGGGTCGGCAGCGGAATGGGTCCGCGAACCTGCGCGCCGGTCCGTTTCGCCGTGTTCACGATCTCACGCGTCGACGTATCGAGAATCCGATGGTCGAACGCCTTGAGCCGTATGCGAATATTCTGGCCGTTCATTGCCGTTTGCTTTCTTTAACTCGGTGGCGGGGTAGCGGGTAACGAATTGTCATTCGCCACCCGCCATCCCTCATTACGTGCTTCTTGCTTACTCGATGATCGAGGCAACGACGCCGGCGCCGACGGTGCGGCCGCCTTCACGGATGGCGAAGCGGAGCTTCTCTTCCATCGCGATCGGCACGATCAGGTGCACTTCCATGTTCACGTTGTCGCCCGGCATGACCATCTCGGTGCCTTCCGGCAGGTGCACGACGCCGGTCACGTCGGTGGTGCGGAAGTAGAACTGCGGACGATAGTTGGTGAAGAACGGGGTGTGACGACCGCCCTCCTCCTTGGTGAGGATGTAGGCCTCGGCCTTGAACTTGGTGTGCGGCTTGACCGAACCCGGCTTGCACAGCACCTGGCCGCGCTCGACTTCCTCGCGCTTGGTGCCGCGGAGCAGCGCACCGATGTTGTCGCCGGCCTGACCTTGATCGAGCAGCTTGCGGAACATTTCCACGCCGGTGACGGTGGTCTTCTGGGTCGGACGCAGACCGACGATCTCGATTTCCTCGCCGACCTTGATGACCCCGCGCTCGACACGGCCGGTCACCACGGTGCCGCGGCCGGAGATCGAGAACACGTCCTCGACCGGCATCAGGAAGGGCTGATCGATCGGACGCTCGGGCTGCGGAATGTATTCGTCGACATTGCGCATCAGCTCGAGGATCGCGTCGTGGCCGAGCTTCTTGTCGGAGTCTTCAAGCGCGGCCAGCGCCGAGCCCTTGATGATCGGGATCTTGTCGCCCGGGAATTCGTACTTCGAGAGCAGCTCGCGCACCTCGAGTTCGACGAGCTCCAGGAGCTCCGGATCGTCGACCATGTCGCACTTGTTGAGGAACACGACGAGCGCCGGCACGCCGACCTGGCGGGCGAGCAGGATGTGCTCGCGGGTCTGCGGCATCGGGCCGTCGGCGGCGGACACGACCAGGATCGCGCCGTCCATCTGGGCCGCGCCGGTGATCATGTTCTTCACATAGTCGGCGTGGCCGGGGCAGTCGACGTGCGCGTAGTGGCGCTTCTGGGTCTCGTACTCGACGTGAGCGGTCGAGATCGTGATGCCGCGCGCCTTCTCTTCCGGCGCCTTGTCGATCTGGTCGTACGCCGTGAACGTTGCACCGCCGGTTTCAGCCAGCACCTTGGTGATCGCCGCCGTCAGCGACGTCTTGCCATGGTCGACGTGACCGATCGTTCCGATATTGCAGTGCGGTTTGGTACGTTCAAACTTTGCTTTGGCCATTTGACTCTCCGTTCGATCGCTAGCTTTCGGCTAACGATAATCAGGCAAACTTCTTCTGGACTTCCGCCGACACGTTCGCCGGCGCTTCCGCGTAGTGGTCGAACTGCATCGTGAAGGTTGCGCGCCCCTGGCTCATCGAGCGCAGGTTATTCACGTAACCGAACATGTTCATGAGCGGCACCATCGCACTGATGACGTTGGCGTTGCCGCGCATGTCTTGACCCTGGATCTGCCCGCGCCGCGAGTTGAGGTCGCCGATGACGGAGCCGGTATAGTCTTCCGGCGTCACCACCTCGACCTTCATGATCGGCTCGAGCAGGACCGACTTGCCCATCTGCAGCGCCTCGCGGAAGCAAGCGCGCGTCGCGATTTCGAAGGCCAGCGCCGACGAGTCGACGTCGTGATACTTGCCGTCGATGAGCTGGACCTTCACGTCCACGACCGGGAAGCCGGCGACAACGCCCGAGCCCAACACGCTCTCGAGGCCCTTTTCGACGCCGGGGATGTATTCCTTCGGCACCGCGCCGCCGACGATCTTCGATTCGAACTCGTAGCCTTTACCCGCCTCGTTCGGCTCGACGATGATCGTCACCGCCGCGAACTGACCGGTACCGCCGGTCTGCTTCTTGTGGGTGTAGCTGTGTTCGACCCGCTTGGTCACGCGCTCGCGGAACGCCACCTGGGGCGCGCCGATATTGGCATCGACCTTGTAGGTCCGCTTGAGGATGTCGACCTTGATGTCGAGATGGAGTTCGCCCATCCCCTTCAGAATGGTCTGGCCGGACTCGTGGTCGGTCGACACCCGGAACGACGGATCTTCCGCGGCAAGCTTCGCCAGCGCGATGCCGAGCTTCTCCTGGTCGGCCTTCGATTTCGGTTCGATCGCGATTTCGATCACCGGGTCCGGGAATTCCATCTTTTCCAGGATCACGGCATGGTTGGGATCGCACAGCGTGTCGCCGGTGCGCGCTTCCTTCAGGCCGGCCAGCGCAACGATGTCGCCGGCATAGGCCTCCTTGATGTCCTCGCGGTTGTTCGCATGCATCAAGAGCATCCGCCCGATCCGCTCCTTCTTCTCGCGGGTCGAGTTGATCACGCCGGTGCCCGACTGCAGCACACCGGAATAGATGCGGCAGAAGGTGATGGTGCCCACAAACGGGTCGTCCATGATCTTGAACGCGAGCAGCGCCAACGGCTCCTTGTCGTCGGCCTTGCGGACGACCTCGTTGCCCTTGTCGTCAGTGCCCTTGATCGCGGGCACGTCGAGCGGCGACGGCAGATAGTCGACAACGGCGTCAAGCAAGGGCTGCACGCCCTTGTTCTTGAAGGCGGAGCCGCACAGCACCGGATAGAACGCGCCGGTCAGCACCGCTTTACGGATCAGCCGCTTCAGCGTCGCCTCATCCGGCTCCTTGCCGTCGAGATAGGCGGCCATGGCCTCGTCATCGAGTTCGACAGCGGCTTCCACCAGCTTCTCGCGATATTCCACGGCCTGATCGGCCAGATCGGCGGGAATATCGACATAATCGAACTTCGCACCGAGCGACTCGTCGTTCCAGACGATGCCCTTCATCTTCACGAGGTCGATGACGCCCTTGAAGTTGTTCTCGGCACCGATCGGCAGCTGGATCGCAACCGGTTTCGCGCCCAGGCGGTCGACGATGTCCGACAGGCACTTGAAGAAATCGGCACCGGTCTTGTCCATCTTGTTGGCGAAGACGATGCGCGGAACCCGGTACTTGTCGCCCTGGCGCCAGACGGTCTCGGTCTGCGGCTCGACGCCCTGGTTCGAGTCGAGCACGCACACGGCGCCGTCGAGCACGCGAAGCGAACGCTCGACCTCGATGGTGAAGTCGACGTGGCCGGGGGTGTCGATGATGTTCAGCCGCTTGCCATTCCAGAACGCGGTGGTGGCGGCGGAGGTGATGGTGATGCCGCGCTCCTGCTCCTGCTCCATCCAGTCCATCGTCGCGGCACCTTCGTGCACTTCGCCGATCTTGTGGCTCTTGCCGGTGTAATAGAGGATGCGCTCGGTGGTCGTGGTCTTGCCGGCGTCGATATGCGCCATGATACCGAAGTTGCGGTAGTCCTCGATGGCATGTTGGCGGGGCATAAGGGCTATTCCTTCAAATCCGTTCGTTTCGCCGGATCACCAGCGATAATGCGAGAAGGCGCGGTTGGCTTCAGCCATGCGGTGCACGTCTTCACGCTTCTTGACGGCGTTCCCCCTGTTGTTCGACGCATCGAGCAACTCCGCCGAGAGCCGCTCGGTCATGGTCTTCTCGTTGCGGTCGCGCGCAGCCGCGATCAGCCAGCGAATCCCCAAGGCCTGCCGGCGAACCGAGCGAACCTCGACCGGAACCTGGTAGGTGGCGCCGCCGACGCGACGGGAACGCACCTCGATCGTCGGCATGACGTTTTCCAGCGCCTGCTCGAAAACCGTCAGCGGGTTCTGCTTGGTCTTGGTCTCGATGAGACCGAGCGCGCCATAGACAATGCCTTCGGCGACCGACTTCTTCCCGGCATACATCACCGAGTTCATGAACTTCGTAATGATCACGTTTCCGAACTTCGGGTCCGGAAGCACTTCACGCTTTTCGGCAGAATGGCGACGCGACATCTGTTCTGTTCCCTCGTCCCGGCCAGCTTACTTGGGACGCTTCGCGCCGTACTTCGAACGGCGCTGCTTGCGGTTCTTGACGCCCTGGGTGTCGAGGACGCCGCGGAGGATGTGATAGCGGACGCCGGGCAAGTCCTTGACGCGGCCGCCACGAATCATCACCACCGAGTGCTCCTGCAGGTTATGGCCCTCGCCCGGGATGTAACCGATCACCTCGAAGCCGTTGGTCAGGCGCACCTTGGCGACCTTGCGAAGCGCCGAGTTCGGCTTCTTCGGGGTCGTCGTATAGACGCGCGTGCAAACGCCGCGCTTTTGCGGCGACTGCTGCAGCGCCGGCACCTTCTTGCGCGACTTCTGCACCGCGCGCGGACTTGCGATCAGTTGGTTGATCGTCGGCATCTTGGCCTTCACCTTCCAGTTCGTGCGAAACCGATCGGCTTCGCAAAAATCTCTTCTTCGGGGTTACCCGCCCCGGCGGTTTCGGGATCACCCGCCCCGACCCGGGCCCGCCTCGCGCAAAAACCATTTGCACAAAGCGAAATCGCGCCAACCGCTCATCGCTGAGCGGAAAGCGCTTCGACGCCGCAGAGGACCGCGGTTCGCTGCACCTGACGGCGTTTGCCGTCCGGCCCGGTACCGAGGTCATGCATCCGAATTCAATCTCAAGAGGACGCGCTCTTAAGAACTAAAATCGTCCTGGCATTGCCTAGCTATTTGCGACAGCGTTTGAGCGGCATTCGTCGAGGTTGGTGCCCATTCTTGCCCCGAAGGGCTTAATGGGTGGTCCGTACCGACGTTGGCGTTGCTCACCGCCTGTCGTTAAGTGCGCGCGTTGTATAGGCGTGAAATAGGCAAGTCAAGGCGAAAGCACAAGTCAAGAAGCGCTTTTCGCGCCTATGGAATCGGCTGTTTTCGCGACCAGCTGCCGATCGATCCCGGGCGCCCGCCCTGGTCATCCGATAGCTCAACCGCGCGCCCAAGGGCAACCGAATCTCTCATTTTTATCCGGGTATATACGTGATTAAAGCAGGGATCGGCTTTAGGCCGAGACCAGCGCGAGCGCCATCCCGCCGCACGCGCTCGCGACGACAACGACGAGCGGCGGCGCCCGCCACGCCGTCAACAGCACGAATCCGACCAGCGCGATGGCGAAATCGCCCGGCCCCTTCACGCTGGTGCTGAAGACCGGGTTGTAGAGGGCGGCTCCGAGAATACCGACCACGGCGGCGTTGACGCCGCGCATGGCCGCCTGCGCCCCGGGGCGGACCCGAAACGCATCCCAGAACGGCAGCATCCCGATGAGAACCAGAAGGCCTGGAAGAAAGATGCCGACCAGCCCGAGCGCCGCGCCCGCGAGCCCATGCGGTTCCACGTTCACGACGGCTCCGAGATAGGCGGCAAAGGTGAAGAGCGGCCCCGGCACCGCTTGGGCCGCGCCGTAGCCGGCCAAAAAAGCATCGTCGCTGATCCAGCCCGGCGTGACGAAGGCCTCGCGCAACAGCGGCAGAACCACGTGACCGCCGCCGAACACCAGCGCGCCCGCCCGATAGAAGGCTGCGAACAGATTAAGACCGCCGAACTCCGAGCGGCCCTGCACGGCCAGGAGTCCGACCAGCAGGACGAAGAACGCGGCCAACGCGGCGGCACCGACGCGGCGCGAAACCGGCATGCGAACATGACCAGCCTGCGGCAATGGCGCCCCGCGGCAGAGCAACAGGCCCGCTGCCGCGCCGAACAGAATCGCCCCGATCTGCGCAATCGAGGCCGTGCTGAAGAGAATGATGACGGCGGCCACCGCAGCGATCGAGGCGCGTTCGCGATCGGGACATAGCGAGCGCGCCATGCCCCAGACCGCCTGCGCCACGATGGCGACGGCGACGAGTTTGAGGCCATGCAGCAGGCCCGTGCCCAAAGGGCCGGTCAGCGAGGCCGCACCATAGGCAAACAGCACCAGCAGAGCCGCCGACGGCAAGGTGAAGCCGGTCCATGCCGCGAGTGCGCCGAGATAGCCTGCGCGCATGAGCCCGATCGAAAATCCGACCTGGCTGCTCGCAGGTCCCGGCAGGAACTGGCACAGACCGACAAGATCGGCATAGGCGTGTTCATCGATCCATTTCCGGCGCACGACAAATTCGTCGCGGAAATATCCGATATGCGCGATCGGACCGCCGAAACAACTGACCCCAAGCTTCGCAAACACCCGAAGCACCTCGAGCGGCGAGCCGGTCCGGTGTTGTGGCTGCTGCTCTGTCTCGGTAATCACCGACATGCCCGCCCCTTATGGCTTAGCTGCTCCGGATGAGCCTTGTCGCGACCCATATCGGGACAACCGCAAGCAGCTGAGTGATGACTGCCAGCGCCACCGCGGCGCCGACGGAAAAGTCATAGAGCGCGCCGAGTGCCGCGCTACCCGCGAACCACGCCACGCCGAATGCGGCGCCGAAGACGCCGTAGGCAGAACCCAGCCGTTCGCGCGGCACCATATGGGCGACTGCCGCCTGCATCACCGATTCATGGGCGCCGAGCCCGATGCCCCAGAGCAAGGCGCCGATCAGCGCCAGCGTAAAGCTGCCCAGGAACGCGAGCGGGGCATAGATCGCGACGACAACGGTGACGGGCAGAAGTACGATCAAGCCCACGCGGTCGAACAGCTTGCCGATGATCAGCGAGCCGAGCCCGCCCGCTCCCATGGCCAAGGCATAGAACACCGGTATCCACTCGTTCGGTACAACCCGGGTCCGGCTCAAATGAAAAGCAATGAGCGAGTAATCGGCAAACCCGAACCCGACGAGACCCGCGCCCAAACAGTACCACCAATAGGCCGGCGGATAGCGTCCGAGTTGCGAGTTCTGCGGCTCCCGCGCGATGCGGCCGGCGGCCGGAAAGCTCACGCGTGCACCGACGACAAGGAGGAGCGTGATCAGGGCCGGCACGGCGAGTGATGCGAAGGCAAGCTGAAAGCTTCCCTTCCAGGCAAGCAGACCGGCAATTGCCAGAGGACCGACCAGTGCGCCGAACTGGTCCATCGCCTCGTTGACGCCGAAAGCCCAGCCACGTCCCATTTGCTCGCCGGCTTGTGCAAGCATGACGTCGCGCGGAGGATTGCGCGTCGCCCGACCGATCCGTTCAAGCAAGATCAGCATTGCCGCGAGTGGCCAGCTTCCGCTCAAGGCGAGAGCAGGCACGGCGACCATCTGAACGATGTAGCCGGCGACCGTAATCGGCCAATAGAAGTGGCTGCGGTCCGCCCATCGGCCCGACACCAGGCGCAAGGCATAACCGAGAAACTCGCCGAACCCTGTGACGGCGCCAACGATGAAACCACTCGCGCCGAGCATCCCCAGGAACGGCCCGGTAACGCTGCGGGCACCTTCGTAGGTCATATCGGCGAACAGATTGACCGCGCCGAACAGGAGGACGAAATACAGGCCGCTCCTCCGCGTCCAACGCGGTCGAGTTGGCGATTGCGTTGAAAAGGATGTCATCGCCTCGCTCCCTGCGGGCTTTGATCCGATCTTCGTCCGGCCTCTCGCCTCGTATTGCCTTGCGGCCTACGCATAGTCGAACAGGAACATGAACCCGAAGTCCATGTGCAGTTGCTGATGACAGTGGAAGAGCGTCAAGCCCGGGTTGTCGGCGACGAAATCGAATTCGACCTCCTGGAAGCCGCCGAGCATGACGACATCCTTGATGATACCGGCTGTAGGCTTGCCCCCCACGCTGACCAGTTCGAAACTGTGCCGATGCAAATGCAGCGGGTGGATGTCGTCGCTGGCGTTACGGAATTTGAGCCGATAACGGCGCCCCTGGCGCACTCTGTATTTCGGCTGCATCGTTTGCATCGAGAACGCCTTCCCGTTCAGCGTCCACTGGTTGAAGCCATTCAGCGCGCCATTGTGTTTGAGAACCGCGAATTCCATCGTCTCGTCGGGCTTGTCAGGCGTCGCATTCGGCTTGCCGAATTGCGTGTAATCCCAACGATACGGCTGCGGCGTCACCCATTGCGGCTTGCCTTTGGCGCCCGCGTATTCGACGACGATGCCCATGCCGCGGTTGCGATCGTCGTCCGCGAGATCGCCCATGACCCATACGCCCGGATGATTCATCTCGACGATCGCCGAAATACGCTCGGCCGTGCCGAGCCACAGCACCGGCACATCCTGCGGCGTCGGCATCGGATTGCCGTCGAGCGCCACGATCTTGAAGACGTGACCGGGAAGCGCAAGGCTGCGGATCTCGCCGGCGCTGCCGTTGAGGACGTGAAACAGCACGCGCTCACCCTGCTTGACTCGGATGGGCTCGCCGTTGCCAAGCATTTTGCCGTTGATCGAGAACAGATCGTAGCCGACCTCGTAGCCCTTGGCTTTCTCCTTGGCTTCGTCGTCGGCCTTCTTTCCTTTCGCCTGAAGATCCTTGATCGGCTCGCCTGCGAGAAAATCCATCGCCATGTCGCCGCCGCGACTGAACGAAGGCTGAAACTCCTTGAGCACCAGGAACACCTCGCGATCGTAAGCGCCGGGTTCGTTCTTCGGCTCGATGTAGACGGGCGCGGCCTGCCCGGTGTACGTGCCGCGACTGAGATCGCCGCCCGCCACCACATGCGTGTGAACGAAGCGGAAACCCGCCGGTTTGGGTACGAAGCTGATGCGCCGCATACCATGCGGCGGTACGACGGGCGTGCCCTCTTCGGCCGCGCCGTCCACATCGGCCGGAATCATCTGGCCGTGCCAGTGCACCAACTCCGGCGTATCGGTGTCGTTATGAATATCGACGACGGTTCGCCGCCCCTCGCGGAAGCGTATGAGCGGTCCAGGGAATTGTCCGTTGTAGAGCGTCGTCGAGACGATGTGGTCCGGTGCGAGTTCGACCAACCCGTTGGCGATCCGCAAAGTATAGTCGGCTTTCTCCGCGGCCTGCTGCTCGGCCCTGGCTATCTCGGGCCAGGCGCCGGCGAGCGGCACCAGCGCGGCGCCTTTGAGCAGATGACGGCGGTCAATCGACATGGTTCCCTCCAAGCCGTTGCTGCAAATCGCAGCCGCATGCTAACGCTGCCGATCGAAAATATCGATTGTCGATATCGTGAAGCGATTTTGACATTGGTGGGCGGAACAACCTGTGGTGACCAGTAACGCTCCAGCGATAACGTCAGGCCGCCGATCGATTTGGTTTGAGGTCGCAGGGTTGATATCGTGAGACGCAGTTGGCGACGGCACTTGCAATGGCCAAAATGAAGCATCAGGAGCTGTTCAAGGGTCTGATTCGACTCCACATCCTGCATCACGCCTCGGAAGGCGAGTTCTACGGCCAGTGGATGATCCATGAGCTTGCGCGACATGGCTATGCGTTGAGCCCGGGCACCCTTTATCCGATGCTTCATGGGCTCGAACGCACCGGCTATTTGAAGTCACGAAAAGAGCAACTGGGACGAACCTTCCGGCGCGTCTATCGGGCGACGGCGCTCGGTCGCGAGGCCAACAGGCAGGCCAAGATCAGGGTTCGTGAACTGACCGGCGAATTGCACAGTCCGCGGCGCGAATAAACCGATCGCCGGTCAAGCCTGCGGAACCGGATGAGCGTCTGCAACAGCTTGCGCTCGCATCACGCCGCAAGGTGGCCGCGCTCCCCCGATGATCGAACGCGCGCGTTCAATCCTCGTCGTCGTCACCATCGGCGTCGTCTCCACCGTTGTGGACGTGGCTCTGATCGTCCCAGAGCTTGCAATAGACGCCGTTGTTCGCCAGCAGTTGCCGGTGTGAACCACGCTCGATCGCCTTGCCGCCGGAGATCACGATGATCTCGTCCATGTCGACGACGGACGTGAGGCGATGGGTCGACCATATCAGGGTCCGCCCCCTGGCGAGCTTCAGCAGCGTGCGGTTGATCGCGGCTTCCGTGGTCTGGTCGAGCGCCGAGGTCGCCTCGTCCAGCAACAGCACCGCCGGGTCGCGGATGATCGCGCGCGCGATCGCGATACGCTGGCGCTGACCGCCCGACAGGGTGTCGCCCCGCTCGCCGACGATGGTGTCGTATTTCTGCGGCAGGCTCATGATGTAGCGGTGGATCTCGGCCTTGCGCGCCGCCTGCTCCACCTCGGCGTCGGTCGCATCCTCCTTGCCGAGCCGGATGTTCTCCCGGATCGACATGTTGAACAGCATGTTTTCCTGGAACACCACCGCCATGGACCGGCGCAGGGAGGCCAGCGTGACTTTGCGAATGTCGATGCCGTCGATGCTGACCCTGCCCTCGTCGGGGACATAGAGACGGAGGATCAAATTGAGCAGCGTGCTCTTTCCTGAGCCGCTCGGGCCGACGATGGCGATCGTCTTGCCGACATCCAGCCGAAGCGAGAAATCGTCCAGCACCGGCCTGAGCGCGCCTTCATATTGGAAGGTGACGTGATCGAAGCTGATGTCGTGGGTGATGCCGGGCAGATCCGGTGCACCGGGGCGGTCGGCACCGCGCGTCGGCTCATCCAGGAGTTCCTGGATATGACGGGCGGCCGCGGCCGATTGGATCGAAACCGGGATGAAGTGCATCACGTGGGCGATGTTGTAGGACACCTCCCAGAACGCGCTCTCAAAGGTGACAAAGGTGCCGACGGTGATCTGGCCTTTGGTGGCAAGATAGGCGCCGAGCGCCAGCACCACCAAATGGAGCAGCAACACGGCGATCGTCACGGTACGCTCGACCATGGACGACAGGAACGCCGCGGAAGCAATCTTGCGGCGCGCTTCGTTGTTGCGGAAGCTGAACCAGCCGAACGCCTTGCGCTGCAGGCTGAAGGCCTTCACCACCGCCTGCGCCGCGATGTTTTCTTGCAACATGCCGAGCAGCGTCGATTCGTTGACCTTCTGCTCGTAGTTCGCCTGCACTGCCTTGGGCGTGAGAATGCGCGGGCCGATCAGCGTGATCGGAAACACCAAGAGCGACACCACCGCGAGCTGCCAATTGAGGAACAGCATCAGGATGATGCCGGCGATCAGTTCGAAGAAGGGCAGCACCGCGTTACTGGAAAGGCCTTTGATCGATCCTTCGAAGGCCGACATGTCGACGGAGAAGCGCGACAGGATTTCTCCGCGCTTGGTGCGGGCAAAGAACGCCGCAGGCAGGTTCTGGACGTGATCGAACAGGCGGGTGCGCACATCCGAAATCAAGGCCGCCGCAAGGCGCGCATCCCATCGCTCGTACCATACGGCTACGATCGAGGTGAAAATGCCCGCGGCCGCCAGCACGCCGAGGATGCGGTACAGCGCGTGGAAATCCTCCTCGCCCAAGGCATCGTCGATCAGGAATTTCAGGCTGAGCGGCATGATGACATTGAACAGCGTCTCGACGAGGACGCCGACGCCGACGAATGCCAGGATCGCTTTGTAATTGCCGAGGTAAGGCTTGATGAAGCCATAAATGGTTGCGAGCGCGCCAGCGGCCTCTTTGGCGCTAAAGACGACGAGGTCCTCATCCTCGTCGTCGGCTTCCAGCGCCGCCTCCTCGCCGTCCTCGTCTTCCTCGTCGTCCTCTTCCGGGGGCCTGGCCGAGGCCGGCACAGCGGGTCGATCCCGGAGCATGCGCACGGCAGCCCCCTTGGGCACGGTCAGCCGCTCATCCGACTCGAGCGCCTCCGGAGAGTTCAGGACGTCCTCATCCGACAATGAGGCTGTGTCCAATGAAGTTTTGGGCGCCATTTGACCAACCGATGTTGTACGGCCGGCACGACCGCAAATGGGAACACGCGCTACCGCGAAATTTGATGCGGTCGGCGCGCGTTCAGTGAAACCAGTCCGGCAATGGCGCCGACGGGGTTAATCCTCGTCGTCAACCTTGTCGAAGAATGAGTAGCGCAGGCTCTCGGAATCCGCGTACCACTGGCCCGGCCCCTTGTTTGCGGCAAGCGTCGCCGCCCAAAGCGCATCGGTGCAGTCGTGGCGATGCATCGAAAGGTCGAAGCCGTTGCCGAAAAACAGCTCCGACCATTCCCACCAGGTGCCGAGCTTCTTCACGCCACGCAGCAGATCGTAGCGGTCGATCAGGGCCGGCGGCATGTCTGAGGTTATCGACCCGAAGATGAGACCGGTGTTGATGACACGATTGAGCTCGCGAATCGCGCGCCGCACCTGCTTTTCGGCGACGTGACACAGGCTGGTCTCGAACACGATATCGAACTCGCCGTCGCCGAACGGCAACTCGACGATCGATCCTAGTCTGTTGAACGGCTTCAGCTCCTCCGGCGTCCCGGCGTGGATGAAACGGTTATTCTCGACGCCCCAGGCGTCGATGCCACGCTCGCGCAACGCACCGACCAGTTCGCCGCTGGCCGAGCCAGCCACCAGAAGCTTGTAGCCCTTGTCGCGGCCCCAGACGAGCCTGATCAGTTCGCTGAGGTAGTCGGGATCGGTGAACTGCCGCCACACCTCGCGATAGGGGCCGAGCCCGCGATAGTTCTCGAAATAGCTGCGGTCGATCTTATTACAGAGCGCCGTGTCGTTCCGCACGCGCGCCCGGCGCAGCCGCATCATCTCGGTGACGATGATGTCGGTCGCGGCATCCGAGGAATCGAGCAGTCCGTTGAGGGTCGAATCGAACAGATAATCACCGACCAGCACCAGGCCGGGATGCTCCTTCGGCTCAGGCCGGTGATTGGTCATGACGTCCCGCGCGGGCAGGCCGCCGGGAATCGCATTCACCGATGAAAGCCAACGATGGACCTTGCCTTCCACGAAATGGGCGCGCGCGTCACCGAGCGAAGCCGGCAACGACTTCAGTGCCGCGGTGATCAGTTCATCATCGCTGAGATTGGCGAAAGCCAGCGCATCGGACCCCGGAATCAGGAAATTGAGCACGCCGTGCCTGCCGACGTCGTGGCGGGCGCCCTCATTGTAAACGCAACAGCCGCCGAAGGCCTCCGACATGAACCAGGCGCCCGGAATCCGGTCGCCCCAGAACGGCTCGTCGAACAGCAACGAGGCGCGCAGATAGTGCGCGGGCCGGTCGAAATAGGCGATGTGCTTGACCATCGATTTGCGCAAGCTCTCGCCTTCCCAGCCCAGGGTCGCGAGCCATGAATGCGGCAGGCACATCAGAACGAGGTCGAACTCGCGCGTCTCCGGCCCCTTGCCGTTCATCATGTTGAGGCGGTAGCGGCCGGAATCGCTCTTGCCGACCTTCAGGACGCGGTGATTGAGCTGGATATCGGCGTCGACCTCGGACTGCAGGCAATCGATCAGTTGCTCGTTGCCGTTCTGGATCGAGTACAGGCCGATATAGCCGTCAATGTCCATCACGAAATTCTTCAGCGCGTTCAAGCCGTTGGTGTTGTGGCTTTCGGTCGCGATATCGGAGCGCGCCATCACCTTGAAAAAACGCTTCGCCGTCTCGTCGCGGACTTCCCTGTCGAGCAATTCCTCCGCGCTGATCTGCGTCCACGGATGCTCGTTGTCGTGCGCGCCGACGCCCTCATAATACTCGATCGGGGAGATCATCTCGGTGCAGCGCTTGCGGAAGGCCTCGATCGCCTCCGCGGTCGCCGCACCGTATTTACGGCGCATGCCCGGCACGTCGTTGAGCAGTTCGCCGTCGAGCTGGACCTGCTCGGCGTCCATCGGAATCGTCTGCAATCCGAAATGCTGGATGAGGTCGCGCAGGGGATCAGGCCCCGTCATCGAGTAGTCATAGATCTCGGCAACGCCCGCCTCATACATGGCCGGCGCCGAATCGAATTTGCGCGTGAGGATCTTGCCGCCGAGCCGGTCGGACGACTCGAAGATCGTGACGCGGCAGAGATCGCCCAGCTTGCGCTTGAGATACCAGGCGCTCATCAGGCCCCCTGGCCCGCCGCCGACGATTGCGAGATCAAGCATGATTTTCCCGTTCTCTCCGGCGGTCCCCCCTCGGAACACCCGGTCTAAGTCAAAACAGGAAAAGCGCTTTTCAGCCTGAAGGAAAGATGAACAAAGTCTGATTGTGCGCCGCAGCAATTCAGGAAAATCGAAGAATTGCTGCTCTTTTGGTCCCGTTTGCGCACGCTCCGTAATGATACGGAGGCCTGTTCTCCGCTCCCGGTCGAGGTTCCCCGGGATCTGGCATCCCGCCGAGCACGCCTGCTCTCTTGTCTTGGGCGCGGAGCTGAGCGGCTGCCAAAACGGTAAAAAGCCACCGGCGGGGCATCGCCGGTGGCTTTGGAGGTTTAGCAAGAAGTAGACAGAGTCTCCTCTCAACTAAGCGGCAGCCAGACTTTCCGTCAGCAACCTAGAGACAGACTACATGAGAAATTTACCTGAGTAAATAAGCTAATTGAGAATATGAAAGTTCGACGCGCCAAGGCCTACGACACCAGCTTGTCGCAGGACGAAAAAGAGCCCCGGCAGCTTCCTGCCGGGGCTCCCAATATCGCGATCAGATGATCACGGTTAGAAGTTGCGCTGAGCGCGGAGCAGAAGGGTCACCGTGTCCTGGTTCTTCATCTCGTAGACGCCAGCCGGTTTGGCGACGCTCGCGTTGGCCGGCAACGTCAGCGTGCCTGCATACTTCTGATCCAGATGGGTCCAGGTCAGGTCACCCGAGAAGGTCAGGTTCTTGACCGGGGTCCAGCGGGTGATGAAGCCGAGCTGGCCGATGTTGTAGTCCGGGTTGCAGGTGGTCAGGCCCGCCTGGGCGGCAAACCCGATCCCGGGCGTCGAGCAGATCAGGGCCTTCGCCGTACCGTTGTACGAAACGGCAGCGTACGCACCATACAAGCTGGAGCTCCAGTACGGATCCCAGTTGTGGTTGAACGCACCGCGCATACCCCACGTCTGGACCAGCTGCTGCGACGTTCCGGCCGCAAACACCGTGTCGGGGGCATAGCCTAGACCGAGGCTCTGGTAGGCTCCAGGGACACTGGTGCCGCCATAGATCTGGCTCGCACCAGCCTGGGAGGCGAGATCCTGGATGTTGTAGCGAGTGGCACCGTCGGTATACACGCCCTGAATGTTGATCGTGTCGCCCGGTCCGGTCGGGATGTTCTTGATCTGCAAGGCCAACTGCCCCGCCCAGCCCCATTTGTCCTCGGGGTGACCGCTCAACTCGCTCGCGCCGTAATACGCGGCGTGGTTATCATGCGCTGCGAACGAAGCCTGGACCATACCCCAAGCCTGGTCGACGCGGACCATGCCGACGATGTCGGGAGCAATGGTGCCGGCGTAGTCACTGCTGCCGTAGGGGAAGGCAGCGCCAGTGGCGCTCAGATTATCGACGCCAGCTTGATAATACTGGGTCTGATCCTGGGCCGAGATCGCCGCACTGATCCCCTGGCCGAAGTCCGCGGTGTAGGTGAACTGGTTGACACCAGTTACGTCGCCGCCGCCACCGACGAGACCGTCGAAGTTGTTGCCCGGATAGTTGGTCCAGGGAGCGCTGAACTGCGAGATCGCCTTACCGATCGTGAAGCCGGCGAACTGGATGTAAGCGTAGTAGACACCGAGCGAACCGCCTGCGACACCGTCATTGGTGGAGCCGTACGCCGACGCACCACCACCAGAACCCGCGTAGCTGCCGCTGGTCCAGGTGAGCGTCACTTCGCCGTAGGTGCGGAGCACGCCGTACTCGGTCGCGGTGCGCGTATCGATGCTCAGGTCTTGCCGGGCACGCCAGGTGTAGCCGTTGGTGAAGCGGTTGTTCGCACCGCCGGGAAGACCCGTGTTGCCGCCAGCGACGCTGTTGGTATTGGCCAGAACGTCAGCGCGCACATAGCCGCCAAGCTTGATACACGTATCGGTGCCGGGGATGTAATAGAATCCCGCACCATACAGGGAGCAGACCCTCACGTATTCGACCGCTTTGGCCTTCAACGGAAGATCAGCAGCCTGCGCCCCGCCCACGGCGAGCAAGCCCGCCGCAGAGCCGAGGATGAGGCTCTTAATCGTCTTCATTTTAACCCTCCAAGTTGCTCACTGGGAAAGGCGTCGGCTCAGCGGATTTGCATGCCCCCAAGCGCCGACCCCTTTGTCCCCTCAAAAACCGCTCGGTCGTTTCGCGCCTTTGGGACTTCCCGCCCTGAATGCGCGGGACTTGAGCGAACCACTTCACGGGACGATCCAGGACCCCCAGGCCGTCGCGTGGAAATATGCATTCCTAACTTTCGTAATAAAAATAGTTTATTTGCTCATATAATCGAATGCGGAACGCATGTATCCTTTTTGCAACTGCCGCCGCGCGGGAAATTCGCGGTCACATCGGCCAATGTGTCTATCTGACAACTGAATGTTTTTGCTTTTTTCCCAACAGAATTCGCTCAAGATAGGCCATGGCAGCGAACAAAAAGAGTGTGGGCCAGCTCGGTCCGGCGAACATCACGAGCTTGGACAGCAGCGCAGGGAAGGATCAGGACCTGGTCAGGCGATTCACCTGGGCGGTCGCTGCGATCAGCGTGCACCTCGAGGAGCTGCGTCATTTCTGGGCCAAGGCACTCGGCATCAGCGGCCCGCAATGGATGATTCTCATGGCGCTCGCGGACATGGACCAGGGCGAAGGCGTCCCGGTGAATGCTGTTTCCAAGAAGCTCCACGTCGATTCTTCGTTTGTCACGACTCAGTCGAAGCTTCTGGAAAAGAAGGGATTTGTCCGCCGCAAGCCCTCGACTGAGGATGCGCGCATCGTGCAAATGTCCTTGACTGACAAGAGCGCCAAGCAGTTGGCGAATCTGGCCGAACAACAGGACGCGCTGAACGAATTTATCTTCTCGGAATTCAACAGCCGCGAACTGGACGAGTTCACGAAAAAGCTCGCGGCTCTCCAGATCCGGCTAGAGAAGGCCTGCCTGAAGGTGACGCTGGACATCTGAGGCTCACGGCGGGTCGCAGAATGGGCAGCACTCAGTGGCCTGCATCAGGGCGTGGCGTCCAAACCCGATTCGGCCAGTCCATGATTCGGCGCAGGCCGGTTGCGTCCGTGACCGCATCGCGCGACCGAGAACGGTTCGCCTCACCGAATCGCACCGCCGATCAAGCTGAACCGTCGCCCAGGCGCGCGGAAATCCAATCAAAAATGAATTCGTTGGCAAGCGTCGAATTGTCCGCATGCCCCTGCATCGCACCCGTTTCTTCGGCCGTGAATAGCTTCAGTGTCACGTCGCGGCCACCGGCGCGCAACTCGGCATAGAGCTCACGAATCCGCTCCTCCGTCAGCCACCCGCGCTCACCTGCAGAAATGAGCACCGGACAAGCGATGTTGCGCGCCGCCCTGCTCACCGAACGTGCGGCGCCAGCATACCCGAGCCGATCGCGCAGGAATGCCCGCTCGTGCAGATCCCAGATGCCGCCATCGCAGACCGCCGCCGCGAATCGGTCATCAAAGGCAATGCCGCGCGCAACGAAGGAGGAGCTGCTGGCGTCCGCCAGGATCGCTATTCGCCGTCCGTCGACATCCTCTCGCTCGATCAGATGATCCATGATGTGCCCGATGGCCATTTCAAGATCGGAACGGCCGACCGCATCCACGAACGCCTCGCCGGCACCCGCGCCGAGGAGATCCACGGCCAATAGCGACATGCCGCGTTCGCGGGCATGGCGCGCGGCCTTGTAAAGAAACTCTTCTTTCCGGTGACCGGGCTCGCCGATGCAAATGACGGCGGGGTTGCGGCGTGAACGTTCGCGCGCCGGCAGAAAATAGGCTTCAAGCGGATAGCCACCCGGCCAGGGTATCGAGACCACCTCGCCTGCGGGATCGCCATGGCGCAGATAGTTGCGGGCGCAAAGGCGCATGCCCTCGACGACGGGCCTGTGATCCTGGTCCGCCACATCAAAGGGAAATGCAGCAGCCTGATAATAGCCCACGGCGCGCAACCAGTTGCGCCTCGCGGTGAGGACGCTGCCGTCGCGCAACGCCGCATCACCCCGTTCGTGATTGCTTTCGGCGATCGCCTTCCACGCGGCGTACCAGGAATCGTCGTCGGACAAATCAATGCGGCTTGCGGTCAGCAGGCATTCGGCAACGGTCGAACCTCCCTCCTGAGCCGCTCCAAGCAAGCGCAAGAACTCGGCGGACAGGTCTTCCCTTTCCGGCCAAGGAGCCCAACCCTGCGGGCTGACGTCGAATCCCATGCAGTGAATATTCAAAAGATTATTCCGTCAGTTGATTTAGAGAAGCGAGGCGTCGCGGGGAAGACGGAGGTCCCTTCGCCAGCGCATGGGACCCCGTCATTTCCAGCGGGCCGAGGCTGCCAACAGCCGCCATCCACCGCGGAGCGCGGTGCAAAGAGATTTGCCTCGGAGCAGTTATGTCGGCTCGCACGGCCTGCAGCGGCAGAGGCCGGATGTTCGAATCTTCGCGCAACTCGCTTTCGCCCCTATCTCGCCCGGCCTGATGCCGCCTTCGCCGACCATACCCACCGCGGCTTGTGCCCGTGCGCCTGCTTTGTCTTGCGCGCGTCACAAATCTTTACACTGTAAAGATCATCGTACAATCTTCGACACCAACGGGTCAATTCAAATTTGCGGCAACGCAAAACGACATCGGGCGGGAGAAGCGTGCCGAT
>JBLMWS010000101.1:0-10221 GCA_050257355.1 Gemmatimonas sp. | reverse complement strand
CGGCCAAGCTCGAGATCGGCGACACCGGCACGAGTCTCGTGGCGGGCCAGAGCCTGTCCTCGTCGAGCGACGACAAATGGCTGCGCACATTCGGCGCCGAGCAGAAACTTGCCGACGGCGTTACCATCTCGGGCGCGATCGGCGAGACCGCGCCGGGCGTCACCAGCACCAGCATCAGTGCCGGCTACAAGCGCAGCTGGTAAAGCTGAAGAATAGGATCAAATTTTCGGAGAATTGGCCGCCTTCTCTTCTCGCTGCGTCAAGGATCATGCCGGTTTTTTCTTGAAGGACGGCCGTTTTGCCACGGCAAATCCTTCGAATGATCGAGCATTGCCGCAGATCGGCCGCGATGCGGTCAAATTCAGTCTCCTTGATGGCAGGCTGTATTCATTCGTCGTGCGGGGGACACTCGCGCTATCAGCGAAACAGGGGTTAAAAGCCGATGAGCATTCTGCGTACGGAAAAAATTGAATCGACCGAACCCGAGGCGGTGGACACCAACCTCGCCGCTGTCACGGAAGTCGAGGCCGGCATCCGCGATTTCGTCCGCAACGACATCGCCTATCTGCGCCGCCCGGCGTCGCAGGGCGGCACCGAACCCGCGCTCGATGCAAATGCGGAGGCTACGGTGAACAACGTCAACTCGCTGATCCAGCGCGTCGCCGGCACTTCGCTCTCGGAGATCGAGAACCTGATCACCGAGCTCGAAAGCCTGCGCGACCTCTTGCATGCCGAAGGCCAGCGCGTGCAGCGCGAGATCTCCGGCTATGCGCAGCTCAGCCAGGCGGCGATGAAGTCGACCCGCATGATCTCGGACAACGTGTCGCAGTGGAAGCGCGCCGCCGAGAACCTGCGCAACGGCTGACGCTCGTTCGTCTCTCTCGCAAAAACCGCCGCCTCCCTCGCGGGAGCGCGGCGGTTCTGATTCGGCGATTCGGATTCGGACCTGCCTACGCGCGCCCGCAATCATGCGAACGATGGTTAGCAGGCATGGTTAGCAAAGACCTGCTCACCGGCTCTCGACCGTGCTCTCCAGCGAATAGACGCCGTCGGCATAGCCCTTCACGACCATGGTCGTGGTCAGCATCACCGCAATCGTGATGCTTGCGAAGATCAAACCCACCAGTTTCAAAGCGCCGCGATCAGCCATCGTTCGTCCCCCTGCCGTGTTCGAGGTCGTCGTCATATGGGCAGGACAGTGTTCAAAATGCGTTAGCAAAGAATCGGTTCCGCCAGCTTGTGGAAAACAACCAAGCGCAGCCGTCGTTCGCTAACCACGTTCGTTTACCAGGCGCCGCGGCACGAAGGCGGTCGCGAGCACCGAGTAGACGAGCTCGCCGCGCTGGTTGGTGCCGGTGTGGCGGCCTTCGACGATGCCCCACTGCGGCCGCGACTCTGAAACCCGCTTGGACACCACCTCGCCCACGAAAGTGACGGTGTCGCCCGCCAGCACCGGCTTGAGCCAGCGCAACTCGCGGAACCCCGGCGAGGGTCCCCATGTCGCGATCGTCTCGCCGCGTGCCGCCGCCTCCCGCATCTGCTGCTGGGCATCGGCGACCAGGAGACTCATGCAGACGGAGCCGACATGCCAGCCGGAGGCCGCCAAGCCGCCGAACAGGGATTTGCGTCCCTCCGCTTCGTCCAGATGGAAGCGCTGCGGATCGAACTGCGCGGCGAAGGTCTTGATCGCCTCGGCGGTGAAGGTGAAGGAGCCGACCTCGCGGCGGTCTCCGACCTCCATATCCTCGAAAAACCGCATCAGCGCGTTTCCTGCGCCGCGCCGGACCTGCGGCCGATGATCATCGGCGAGATCATCTCGCACAACGCCTGTCCGGCGGCGTTGCGCGCGGTGCTCTTGAACGTGACGATGCCGGTATCCGGCCTGCTGCGCGAGACCCGCGCCTCCATGACGTCGACATCGAGCGTCAACTCGTCGCCGGGCCTGAGCGGCGCGAGCCAGCGCAGCTCGTTCACGCCGGGCGAACCCAGCGAGGCCGTGCGGGTGACGAAGCCGTCGCAGAGCATGCGCATCATCAGCGAGCAGAGGTGCCAGCCGGAGCCTGACAAGCCTTTCAGCATCGACCGGCTCGCGGCGGCCTCGTCCAGATGCATCGGCTGCGGATCGAATTCGGCAGCAAAGGCGATGATCTCCTCGCGCGTGACGCGGCGCGGTCCGAAGCTGGCGAAACGGCCGGGCGCGAAATCTTCAAAGGTCAGTGTGGTCATCGGGGAATTGCGGTGCAGAAAGCCAGATTGTGGCCGTACTTTCGGGCAATCTCAATCCTGTTGCCTGCATGGCCGATGCTCGAACTTGCCGGACGGCGCATTCGAGGCTACGCGGGAGGCAGCAGTTCAAGCGTGAGCACATTTCGATTTGCCGGGGGAGAGCCGACCGATGTTTCAATTTCGGGACCTGTTTCAGTGGGACCGCTTCATCACGCCGACGATCATCAAGACGTTTTACGCGCTGGTGATCGCGCTGATCTGCCTGTTCGGCCTGTCCGGCATTTTCTCCGGGCTGGCCGCCATGGCAATCAGTCCGTTCGGCGGATTTCTGGTGCTGCTCTCGTCGATCGCCAGCGTCGTCGTCGGCATCGTGTTTTCCCGCATTCTGGCGGAGTTTGTCCTGATCGTTTTTCGCATCAACGAGCACCTGGGCGCCATCCGCGACCAAGGCGGGATGCGGTAAGGTCATTCCGGGTTCGCGACATCACGTTGCGGCGCTCCGGAATGAGCGTGCAGATCACGTATTGAACCTGAAATGCATGACGTCGCCGTCCGCGACGACGTAATCCTTGCCTTCCAGCCGCAGCTTGCCGGCGTCACGTGCGCCGGCTTCGCCGCCGAAGGCGACGTAGTCGGCGTAGGCGATAGTCTCGGCGCGAATAAAGCCCTTCTCGAAATCCGTGTGGATCACACCGGCTGCCGCCGGCGCCTTGGTGCCGCGGTGAATGGTCCAGGCGCGCGCTTCCTTCGGGCCGACGGTGAAATAGGTAATGAGATCCAACAACTGATAGCCGGCGCGGATCAAGCGGTCGAGCCCGGCTTCCTCCAGTCCCAGCGTCTCCAGGAAGTCGGCGCGCTCCTCGCGCGACAGCGTCGCGATCTCGGATTCGATTTTTGCCGAGATCACCACCGAGACGGCGCCCTCTTTTGCCGCCTGCTCGGCCACCACCTTAGAAAACCCATTGCCGCTCGCGGCCGAGGTCTCCTCGACATTGCAGACATAGAGCACGGGTTTTGAGGTCAACAGCCCGAGCATTCCGAAGGCGCGCTCCTCCTCGGGCTTGCGCTGGAGCAGGCGGGCCGGCTTGCCGGCGCGCAGCAGCTCCAGCGTGCGATTGACGAGATCCAGCTGCTCCTTGGCCTCCTTGTCGTTACCCTTCGCCTTCTTGGCGAGGTTGTCGACGCGCTTCTCCAAACTGTCGAGATCGGCGAGCATGAGCTCGGTCTCGATGGTCTCGATATCGGCGAGCGGGGCGATCTTGCCTTCGACATGGGTGATATCGGAATCCTCGAAGCAGCGCACGACATGCGCAATCGCATCGACCTCGCGGATATTCGCAAGAAACTGGTTGCCGAGTCCCTCGCCCTTGGAGGCACCGCGAACCAGCCCTGCGATATCGACGAAGGTCAGTCGCGTCGGAATGATCTGCGCCGACTTTGCAGTCGCGGCGAGCTTGTCCAGCCGCGGGTCGGGCACCGCCACCTCCCCGACATTGGGTTCGATGGTGCAGAACGGATAGTTAGCCGCCTGCGCCGCCGCCGTCTCGGTCAGCGCGTTGAACAGCGTCGACTTGCCGACATTGGGCAAGCCGACGATACCGCATTTGAATCCCATTGCGTCCTCTAAACTCCGCCGTCACGGCCGGTCTTCTCCCGGTCGTGACGATAGCGAAAGCCACCTAACCTTGGCTGCTGCTCTCGCCGTTCTCGAAAAATCCCTTTGCCTGCATCGCCAGATGCACCTTGTTCTGGAAAGTGGAGTCGCGGCCAGTCGCGAGAAGAGCGGCGCTATCGGCAACCGCTTCGCACAGCGCCGCGACCCAAGGCACCTCTTGCTTGGCGAAATCGGCCAGCACGTAGCTGTGCACCAGCTCCTTGATGCCGGGATGACCGATGCCGAGCCGCACGCGGCGATAGTCGTTGCCGATGTACGAACTGATCGACCGCAGGCCGTTGTGACCTGCAATGCCACCACCGATTTTGACCCGAACTTTCGCAGGCGGAAGTTCGAGTTCGTCCTGGAACACGGTGATCTTGGAAACGCCGAGCTTGAAGAAGCTCGCTGCCTCCTGCACCGCCCGCCCGGACTCGTTCATGTAGGTCGTCGGCTTGAGCAGGATCACGCGCTCGCCGTCCAGACTTCCTTCCGAGGTCTCGCCCTGAAAGCGGCGGCGCCACGGGGCGAACCCATGACGCCGCGCAATCTCGTCGACGGCAAGAAAGCCGATATTGTGCCGGTTACGCGCGTATTTCGTGCCGGGATTGCCGAGTCCCACGAAGAGCTGCATGACGCGGCATCCCGGGCTCTCGCCCTACTTCTTCTTGTCACCGCCAGCTGGCGCCTTCGCACCTGCCGCCGGAGCAGCGCCGCCGGCCGCAGGAGCAGCCGCCGCCGGCGCTGCCGCACCAGCCGCAGGCGCAGCCCCCGCCGCCGGAGCAGCGGCCGCAGCCGCCTTTTGCTCTTCGGCGTAGCCGGAGGGCGGCACGATGGTGACGAGCGTCACCTCCTCGCGCGTCAGCGCCTTCACGCCTTGCGGCAACTTGATATCCGAGAGATGAAGCGAGTGACCGATTTCAAGCGCGCCGACGTCCGCATCGAGGTATTGCGGGATGTTTTCGACCGAGCATTCGAGATCGATCGCGTGGGTCACGATGTTCACCGTACCGCCGCGTTTGACGCCGGGCGAGAGATCCACGCGCTGCACATGGAGCGGCACGCTGATGCGGATGGTCGCGCCTTCCCCCAGCCGCATGAAATCGACGTGGATCGGAAAATCGCGCACGGGGTCGAGGTGGAAGTCGCGCGGGATCACGCGGTGCTTCTTGCCGTCCAGCTCGATATCGTAAATCGTAGTGAGGAACCGGCCCGCCAGAATGCGCTGGCGCAGTTCGCGGTCCTCGACCGAGATCGGCAGCGGGGGCTGGTTGTTGCCATAGATCACTCCGGGAACTTTCCCGGCGCGACGCTCTGCCCGTGCGGCCCCCTTGCCGACTGACGGACGGGCGGTCGCCTTCAATTCCTTGACGGTCGCCATCGTATTAAGTCCTTGTTTTAAAAGCTAAAGGCCGCAAAAGCGGCCCGTTTTGCTCACGCCGCGAGCATGCCTCCAGGGGTGTCGGGGCTGCGGACGTGGCGGCGTTCTAGCCGCAAAGCGGCGAAATGACAAGGAAATGAAGGGATATTTCTGCGGGTCCGGGCCTACGCGCAAGCACCGAGCCGTGCCTCGTCCTTGGAACGGCCCCAACGGCGCCGTCCCAGCCCCAACCCGCTATCCGGAGGTTGTCGGTACTAGGGAGAAACTCCAAGCTTGGCTTCCAAAGCCGCAATCCGCGCCTTCAGCGCTTCGTTCTCCTCGCGCGCGAGGCGCGCCATGTCCTTGACTGCCTCGAACTCCTCGCGCTTGACGACGTCAAGGTCGCGCAGGATCTTTTCGGCCTGATTACGCCACAGCGTGTCGACCTCCTTTTTCATGCCCTGTGCCGCGCCCGCGGCGTCGTTCATCAGGCGGCCGATCTCATCAAAGAACCGATTGGTGGTCTGGGTCATGGAAAACTCCGGTGGGCTTACGCCTTTTGCGCATTGTCCGGGCCAGAGAATGGCGATACCGAACGTCGCATTCAAGTCCCGCGCTTGCCGCAACGGCCCGCCTTGTCATGCCGGAGTTTCGTTGTCATCGTAATGGACGGGCCGAATCCAGATCACACAGAAGCGCCATGATCGACCAGCAGATCGGCCGTAGCACGACCTTTCTCCCCCCTCCCGAGCGCCGTGGCCGTCACTCCTTTCGGGCCAGGGTCAAAACCGCATGACGTCGTTGCCGATGCCTTTTCTCCTGATCAACTTCCCGGTCTTCAATCCGGTCGCGATTGCGATCGGCCCCATCGTCATCCGCTGGTATGCGCTCGCTTATATCGGCGGGATCGTGATCGGCTGGATTTACGCGCGCTCGCTGCTCAAGAGCGAGAAATTGTGGGGCGGGCCGGCGCCGATCTCGCTGATCCAGCTCGACGACTTCATCCTCTGGGTGACGATCGGCATCATTCTCGGCGGCCGCACCGGTTATGTGCTGTTCTACAACCTTCCTTTCTTCGCCCAGCATCCCGCGGAGATTTTCGAGTTGTGGAAGGGCGGCATGTCCTTCCACGGCGGCTTTCTCGGCTGCGTCGTCGCGGTGATCTGGTTCGCGCGCAAGAACAATGTCCCGATCCTTTCGCTCGGCGACATCACCACCGCCGTTGGTCCGATCGGGCTCTTCCTGGGCCGCATCGCCAATTTCATCAACGGTGAATTATGGGGCCGGCCGGCCGATCCCAGCTTGCCTTGGGCGATGATCTTCCCGACCGGCGGGCCGGTGCCGCGGCATCCGAGCCAGCTTTACGAGGCCGGCATGGAAGGTATTTTGCTGTTCACCATTTTGGCCGTCATGATCCGCTTCGGCGCGCTGAAACGGCCCGGCCTGATCCTCGGCTCCTTCATTGCGCTCTACGGAGTTGCACGGATCGTCGGCGAGCATTTTCGCGAGCCCGACCCGCAACTCGGCTTCTTGTGGGGCGGATTGACCATGGGCATGTTGCTATCGATACCGATGGTGATTGCGGGCATTGTCATGGTCGTGCTGGTGTTGCGGCGCAGTTCAGCCAAGGCCGCGCCGGCCAATCGTTAATTCCTGACCCAAGGTGCTTAGAGCGCGTGACCGGGTTTTCGCCGCTGCTGACCGAGATCAAAAGGCTGATCAGGGCTTCCGGGCCGATGCCGGTCTGGCGCTACATGGAATTGTGCCTGATGCATCCCGAGCACGGCTATTACGTGTCGCGCGATCCGCTCGGCCGCGAGGGCGATTTCACGACATCGCCCGAGATCAGCCAGATGTTCGGCGAGCTCCTGGGCCTGTGGTCGGCCTCGGTCTGGAAGTCGATGGGCTCGCCGTCGGAGCTTCGGCTGGTGGAACTCGGTCCCGGCCGCGGCACCATGATGGCTGATGCGCTGCGCGCCATGCGCGTGGTGCCCCCGTTGTACCAGACGCTGAGCGTTCACCTGGTCGAGATCAACCCGCTGTTGCGCGAGCGGCAACGCGCGATGCTCTCGAACACACGCAACATCACCTGGCACAATCATATCGACGAGGTACCGGAAGGCCCGGCCATCATCCTCGCCAACGAATATTTCGACGTGCTGCCGATCCATCAGGCGGTCAGAAGCGAAACGGGATGGCACGAACGGGTCGTCGAGCTCGATGCGAATGACGAGCTTGCCTTCGGCCAGGCCGCCGAACCGATTCCGCGTTTCGAGGTTCTGCTGCCGCCGGGGGTACGCGCGGCGCCGGTGGGCGCAGTGTTCGAATGGCGGCCCGACGTCGAGATCATGAAGCTCGCGTCCCGGGTGCGCGAGCAGGGTGGCGCCGCGCTGATCATCGACTACGGCCATCTGCAGAGCGAGGTCGGTGATACGCTGCAGGCCATCGCGCGGCACAGCTACGCCGATCCGTTGGAGGCGCCGGGCTGGGCCGACGTGACCGCGCATGTCGATTTCCAGGCGCTTTCGCACGCCGCTTCCGACGTCGGCGCCGGCATCCATGGTCCGGTGACCCAGGGCGAGTTCTTGCGGCGGCTCGGCATCGAGACCCGCGCGGCGACGTTGATGGCCAAGGCCAGCGCCGAGGTTGCGGAGGACATCGCCGGCGCACTCCAGCGACTGACCGGCGGCGGCCGCGGCGGCATGGGGTCGATGTTCAAGGTGCTCGGCATCTCGGCACCTCACCTCATCTCGCTTCCCGGCTTGAGCGACGAGGAGTCGGCGGCACCATGATGCTGACATCGCCTCTGCTTTCGGCCGTGCCCGGCCTGCGTCACGGCTTCTTCACCCGCGAGGGCGGCGTGTCGGACGGCATCTATCAGAGCCTCAACGGAGGGCTCGGTTCCAACGACGCTCCGGCGCAAGTGACGGAAAACCGCCGCCGCATGGCCGAGCGGATGGGGGTCGTATCGGACCGTCTCATCAGCGCGCATCAGATACACTCGCCTGATACGGTGGTCGCCACGGCGCCCTGGCAGACGAGCGCGCGGCCGAAGGCCGATGCCATCGTGACTGCACACGCAAATCTAGCGGTCAGCGTAACCACGGCCGATTGTGGTCCCGTTCTACTGGTGGACCCGAATGCGCGCGTCATCGGTGCGGCGCACGCGGGATGGAAGGGCGCGCTGACCGGGATCCTGGAATCCACCATCGCGGCGATGGAGAAGCTCGGTGCCCAGCGAAGCGGCATGATCGCCGCGATCGGTCCGCTGATCCGCCAGCAGAGCTACGAGGTCGGCGGCGAGTTCGTCGCGCGCTTTCTCGATATCGATGCGGCGAACGCCGTATTTTTCCTGCCCTCCGAGCGCGCAGGCCATGCCATGTTCGACCTTGCAGGCTACATCCGGATGCGGCTCGAACATGCGGGCGTCCTGATGATCGACGACCTCGGTGTCGATACCTATTCGGACGAACGCTTCTTCAGCTACCGCCGCTCTGTGCACCGCAACGAGCCGGATTACGGCCGGCACGTCCACGCGATTGCGCTGGAATCGTGATGGCGAGCGTTCATCTTCCGTACTCTCCTCTGCCCTAGACGTTAATGCATTTTAACGATATCGCTGCCCTAAATGAGGGAAGCGTCAATTCATCCAAAGCAGCCGGGGCGCGCGGGCCTGCGCCTCTGTTTCGCCGCTCTGTTGCTCGCGACCACCGCTGCGCTCGGCGGCTGTGCAGCAAACGGCTCCGCGAGCGGCGCCTATGCAATGGCGAGGAGCGAAGGTCCGACGATTGCATTCGAACAGATCGACGGTCCGCCCCCTGACGTGTTCGACCGCATGGTCGGCGTGCTCGACAGCGAGAGCAAGCTGCGCAACCTCGCCATCGTCTCGCGCGAGACGCAGGCCGCCTACCGCGTGCGTAGTTATCTCGCGGCGCAGGTTGTGCGTGGCCGCACCATGATCGCCTGGGTCTGGGATGTCTACGACCGCAACCAGCAACGTGCCCTGCGGCTTTCCGGCGAAGAGCCCGCGGGCAAGGCCGGCCACGATCCCTGGACCGCCGCCGACGACATGGTCCTGCGCAAGATCGCGCAAGCGGGCTTGAGTGGCCTCTCCGGCGTCATCAATGGAACTCCGCAGGACGCCCCCGCACCGCAACCCGCCGCGCCATCGGGCCCGGCCATCGCCAGCGCGGAACCGCCCCCGTCCGGGTCCGCCGGCGACGAAGTCACCGCGCTGAGCTACACTGATCGTTAGGCAAATCTCGGCGGCCAGAGGGATTTTTGCCCGGGAAAAGCTGATCGGCGGGTTGCCAGCGGCATTATCTCCCTGATATTCCCTGCCCGTGAATTCAGCCGGTTCCACGGGCAGACCTGATATGTTGAACGTTGTCTCCAAGCCGCGGGGAGAAATCTCGATGTCGGCCAAGAACGGCGCCATCAAGCTCGTTGCCGGCAATTCCAATCCCGCCTTGGCCCAGGCCATCGGCGGTTCGCTCGAATTGCCGTTGACAAAGGCGGTGGTGCGCCGCTTCGCCGACATGGAGGTGTTCGTCGAGATCCAGGAGAATGTGCGCGGCGCGGATGCCTTCGTCATCCAGTCCACCTCGTTCCCGGCCAACGACCACCTGATGGAACTGCTGATCATCACCGACGCGCTGCGCCGGGCCTCGGCGCGCCGCATCACGGCGGTGATCCCGTATTTCGGCTATGCGAGGCAGGACCGGAAGCCGGCGGCGCGCACGCCGATCTCGGCCAAGCTCGTCGCCAACCTGATCACGCGCGCCGGTGCCGACCGCGTCCTGACGCTCGACCTGCATGCGGGTCAGATCCAGGGCTTCTTCGATATCCCGACTGACAACCTCTACGGCGCGCCCGTGATGGTCCGGGACATCCAGAAGAACTACAAGAAGGGCCAGGTGATGATCGTGTCGCCCGACGTCGGCGGTGTCGCCCGCGCCCGCGCCACCGCGCAGCGCATCGG
>JBLMWS010000100.1:0-4338 GCA_050257355.1 Gemmatimonas sp. | reverse complement strand
TCTTCGCGAGCACGAGGCTCTATGAGTCCCGGCTCGCGTTTTTGCTGGCCGGGGGCGATCGCCGCATCACCCGTTCCCGCCGATCACCGCGCGCACGGTCTCGTCAGGGCCAAAATCCTCGGCGCCTTCGACATAGAGCAGCGCGGCCAATTTCGAGCGCGCGCGATTGACGCGACTCTTGATGGTGCCGACTGCGCAGCCGCAGATTGTCGCCGCATCCTCATACGAGAAACCGGACGCGCCGACCAGAATCAGCGCCTCGCGCTGATCCTGTGGTAGCTTGTCGAGCGCCGCCCGAAACTCCTCGAACTCCAGATGCGCACCCTGCGCCGGCTGGGTCTTCAGCGTCTTGGCGTAGTTGCCCTCGGCGTCCTCGACCTCGCGCCTGCGTTTGCGATAGTCGGAACGGAACAGGTTGCGCAGGATCGTGAACAGCCACGCCGGCAGATTCGAGCCCGGCTGAAAGGAGTCGATATTTGCGAGCGCACGCAGCAGCGTTTCCTGCACCAGGTCGTCGGCACGGTCGCCATTGCCTGACAGTGAGATCGCGAATGCGCGGAGGCTCGGCACCGCCGCCAGGATGTCGTCGCGAAGGGAGTCTGTGAGAGGCATTAATCCCTCCCGTTTTCTTGGTCGTTTGCCCCCCCGCCCGATTCGTCCTCGCTTCTCACTTGGTGAGCCGCGGTCGGAGCATCAAGCTTGCGGATCAGGTCCGCAAATCGTTCCGGAACCCCTTGGCGCACCACGTCGTCGTACATGGCGCGCAGCTGATGGCCGATTCTCGACTGGATCTCGGCATTGAGGCCACCCTGCCGGCCGGGTGGCGCATTTTTGCTGGCCTGAGACTTCACATCCTTCATGACCTGTTCCACGTTTCCCCGGGGTTAAGTCCCTGTCGTTCAACGGATTTTTTGGCGCGCGAGGCGTTGCGTAAATGAGCTAATGCAAACTCGCGCCGAAAGTTCCCGCTTCGTTGGAACTTTTCTTTTGTTGGTGCGTAATCAGCCGGTCAGGGGGAGGCGGGCCGCCCCTTTTGAACGCATGGCCCAACAGCGGATGGAGTGGGGATGTCCCGATCACAGCTTGTTGCTGAACATTTGCCCTTGCTGCGGCGCTACGCCCGCGCCCTAACGGGAAGCCAGGCATCCGGCGACGCCTATGTCGGCGCCATGCTCGAGGCCCTGCTTCAGGATCCTTCGCTGCTCGACGAGCAGCATGGGGCCAAGGCCGGGCTGTTCAAACTGTTCACGCAAATCTGGAATTCGGTATCGCTCAACGACGATTCCGAAGTCACCACGTTGCCGATGCCGCCCGAGCGGCGGCTGTCCAACATCACGCCACTGCCGCGCCAGGCCTTCTTGCTGCTGTCGCTGGAGGGTTTTTCGGAGCAGGAGGTGGCTTTCATTCTCGGTACCGATGTCGCCGAAACGCGGCGTCTGGCCGACGCGGCGGGCCGGGAAATGGCCGCCGAGATCGCGACCGACGTGTTGATCATCGAGGACGAGACGTTCATCGCGATGGACCTGGAAAGCCTGGTGCGCAATCTCGGACACAACGTCATCGGGGTGGCGCGCACGCACGCCGATGCGGTGGCGATCGCCAAGAACAAGAAGCCGGGCCTGATTCTCGCCGACATCCAGCTGGCCGACGGCTCGTCGGGACTGGACGCTGTGAACGAGTTGCTGCGTAGCTTCGAGGTGCCGGTGGTGTTCATCACCGCCTATCCCGAACGCTTCCTGACCGGCGAGCGCCCGGAGCCTGCGTTCCTGATCTCCAAGCCGTTCCAGCCGGCGATGGTTTCGGCCGTTGCCAGCCAGGCCCTGTTCTTCCAGCGTAACTCGCGCAACCGCATGCCAAAGGCGGCGGCGTCGTAAGTTGCGCCGGTTGATTGAGTGAGTGGCGTTTGCGTATTGGCCCGGCGCGCTTGAACAGCGCGCCGGGGCTTTTTTGTGCAACGCGCTTTGATCTTTGTCATGGCGAGGGATACGGCCTCCGCCAAGGATGGCGAGGGCGCGCAAGGCGCGGCCACGGAGAACAAGCAGGGCGTCAAACGGAGCTTCGAATCGTGCAGCACTTCTGTGCGCAAAAAAGTAGGGCACGGCTGGCATCACCACAGCCGCGCCCTACGTCGCCGGTCAATGGGGCAGGGGGGAATAACCGGCTGTCGAGATGACGCCTGCCAGCGAAAGTCGTTCCTGGCCGTCAAAATTTTTTTGCACACGGTTAAGTGATCCACCCGTCCGCGAACCCCGTTCCCGTGACTAACGTTGTGTGCCTGATCGTCATGGGCCAGGGACCAACCGCCATGTCTTATCTGATTAAGGGTATTCTGGGTGCCGCCGCCGTTTCGCTGACGCTCGGTGCCGTGCAATTTGCTTCAGGTCATGATCTCGCAGCCTCGCTGGAAGGGCTATCGGCCGCTCCCGGCAACAGCGTCAACCGCGCCGACAAGGCCGACCGCGCCGCCGTTCTCGCAGCATCGGTGCTGACGACACGGACCATCGCGTTCCGCCCCGCGGGGATCGCCGCGACCTCGGTTCTCGTTCGCATTCCGGCGACGGTGACCGCCCGCGAGATCAAGCGGACGCCTCCGATCAAGTCCACGCAGCAGAAGCCGATGGTGGCCTGCGAGCCCGTCGTCAGCGTATTGACCGACGTCGCGAAGCGGCTGCAACCGGGCCGCTGCGTCGCTTGAGGGCCGGGCGATCTCGCACCATCAGCGCTTGATGCTTCGCCGGGCTATTCGGCCGGCGTTGCCTGATCTTGTGCCGCGCTGCGGCTCATCAAAACGCCGAGCGCAACGCCTGCCACCGCAAGCAGTGGAATGAGCCGCTTGGCGCCGACGGCGCGGACGACCTGCAGGCCGGTCGTCACTATTGCCGGGTCGGTGAGCAGGTTGCGCGCTCTGGCGCGGGCGCGCTCGCGTGCCCGTGCCTCGATGTCGCGCTTGCGGGCGGCATGCCAAATACCGACGATGATTGCGACGATGAAGAAGAGACCGGCGGCCGCCAGACAGGCGATGATCGCGCCGTAGGCGTGAGCGACGAACACGAAGGCCGCCGCGAACAGAAACGCGACGGCAATCAACAGTGCGACGGCGAGAACGGCGGTCAGAACGACCTGCTGCAGCCTGGAAGAGACCGACTCCTTCAAGTCATCGATCATGCGTTGAAACATGTTTGCGCCTCGCGCTGTAGAGCGCATCAACGAAGGCGAGCGTTCTCCACCAGCGCCGCCACTCGTTCAAGAGGCTTGCGGTCTTGGTGATAACCATCGCGGTCTCCGCGGATCGCCGATCCCTTGACTACGTTCGAAATCTCCCTGCTTGCCGACGCCAAATCAGCGGCGCCAGGTCAGGCCGATCAAAAAGCCGAGGCCCAGCGCGAGTCCCACGGTCGCCAGCGGTCGCTGCGTGATGACGTCTTCCAGGCTTTCCTCGATGGAACTCGCCGCATCCTGCGCTGCATCCATCATCGCACCGCTGCGCTCGGAGAGATCGTCCACGGTGGAATCGACGTTGGCACGGGCCTGCTTGTAGCCTTGTCGCGCCCGGCGCCTGGCGGCACCCGCAAAACTGTTGAGCGCGTCGGTGATCTGCTCGGTCAGAGCCGCGATGTCGTTCTTTACGGACGTGACATCCCTTTCCAGCCGGTCGTAGCTCGATTTGTCGCCTGCGTCGCGCGTCAGGCTGTCGGTGCTTGCCATCGGATGCTCCCAAGTACTTCGTTGGTCTACTTGCGTCGTCTACGTGCGTTGGTCGAGCCGAGAACGCCGCCGTTTGCGGGAAGTTCCAGCTCCGGAAACCCTCAATCGGCCGGAAGCTGCGGCGAATTGTCTGGCAGCAGGTGCTCTTTCAAGATCAGGCCTACGATCAGAAGCGGCGACGACAGAAAGGCGCCCATCGGTCCCCACATCCAGGTCCAGAACGCGATGCCGAGAAATACAGCGAGCGCGTTGAGCGCAAGCCGTCGGCCGATGATGGTGGGCGTGATGAAATGACCTTCCAGAAAGGCGATGCCGCAAAAGGCCAGCGGTGCGATCAGCGCGGCGCCAAGGCTCTGCAGTGAGATAATGCCGACCACACAGAGCACCACGAACGTGACAATCGGCCCGATGATCGGAATGAAATTGAGCGTGGCGGCGAGTGCTCCGAGTCCGGCGGGGCGGGGCATCTGCGCGAAGGCGCAAGCGATGCCGGTGGCGAGCCCAACACCGAGGTTGATGACCGTGACCGTGAGCAGGTAATTGCCGAGATGCTCCTCGATCTCGTTGAGGATTCGCAGCGTCCTGAGCCGCGCCTCGTGGTCGCCGAAGGTCATGATCAGCGCCCGGCGCAGG
>JBLMWS010000099.1:0-9575 GCA_050257355.1 Gemmatimonas sp. | reverse complement strand
GCACCGATGAAATCGGCGATCGAGGTGATGTTCTGGCTCTTGGCGAGGTGGATCACCCGGCGCAACAGCGGCGTGAACACCGCGATCATCAGGATGGGGCCGACATAGATCGCAAGGAAATCGACGCTGGTGCGGGTGGCGGACCCGACCGAGCCGAAATAGGTCCAGGAGGTGCAGTAGATCGCCAGCGACAGCGGATAAATCAGCCCGCTCGCCCGCCCGCGCTGGTCCGGCGACATCCGGTCGCCGTAATATGCGACCAGGAACAGAAAGCCGATGTAGCCGAAGGCGGCTGCGATGACGCCCCAGTCGTGCAGCATCGTTGGCGCGATCCTCCTGTTGCGGCGGTTTCCTGAAGGGGCGCGTTTCCTCCGCGGCTGTCATCGCCCGGCTTGACCGGGCGATCCAGTGTCCAAGGCGCCGGCAATTCATCGCTGGCGCCGGTGGCGACCGGATGCCCCGCATTCGCAGGGCATGACGGAGTGCGGGGGGAACTCCGTCAATTCAATTCCGCAATCCAAAAATCCGGAGAAGTGTAGCGCCTCACGCCACGGCAGGCGACAGTAATTCCTGAATTATTTCAGGAACAAGCATCATCGTCGGGGCTGGCCCCGGGGAGGGGCCGTATCGCGTGCCGCTATTCCGCCGCCAGCGACTTCTGGTTCAAGGGCAGCCCGAGCCGCTCCCAGACCTGCAGCAGGCTTTCCGCGAGCTGATCGATCAGGCCGTCGTCGTGATAGGGCGAGGGCGTGATGCGCAGCCGCTCGCTGCCCTTGGCGACGGTCGGATAATTGATCGGCTGGATGTAGATACCGTGCTCTTCGAGCAGGATGTCGGAGGCCCGCTTGCAGGCTTCCGGGTCGCCCACGAACAGCGGTACGATGTGGGTCTGGCTCGACATCACGGGCAGACCGGCTGCGGAGAGGATGGCCTTGACCCGGGCGGCACGGTCCTGGTGGCGCTCGCGCTCCCAGCTGGACGTCTTCAGGTGCCGGATCGCGGCGGTCGCAGCGGAACAGATGGCCGGTGGCAAGGCCGTGGTGAAGATGAAACCGGGGGCATAGGAGCGCACCGCGTCGATGATCACGCCCTTGCCCGCGATGTACCCGCCAAGGCAGCCGAACGCCTTGGCCAGCGTGCCTTCCAGAATGTCGATCCGGTGCATCACGCCGTCGCGCTCGGCAATGCCGCCGCCGCGCGGGCCGTACATGCCGACCGCGTGCACTTCGTCGACATAGGTCATGGCGTTGTAGCGCTCGGCGAGGTCGCAGATCTTGGCCAGCGGCGCGATGTCGCCGTCCATGGAATAGAGGCTTTCGCAGGCGATCAGCTTGGGACGCTTCTCGCCCGCCGCCTGCAAAAGTTCCTCCAGATGCGCGACGTCGCTATGGCGGAACACCACCCGCTCGCAGCCGGACTGGCGGATGCCCTCGATCATGGAATTGTGGTTGAGCGCGTCCGACAGGATCAGGCAATTGGGGATCAGCTTGGCAATGGTTGCGATCCCGGTTTGGTTGGATACATAGCCGGAGGTGAACAGCAGCGCGGCTTCCTTGCCATGGAGATCGGCGAGTTCCGCCTCCAGCTGCACCAGCGGATGATGGGTGCCGGCGATGTTCCGGGTACCGCCGGCGCCGGTGCCGAGCCGTGTCGCGGTCTCGACCATGGCGCCGACCACCTTGGGGTGCTGGCCCATGCCGAGATAGTCGTTGGAGCACCAGATCACGACGTCGCGTGCGCCCTTCGGCGAGTGCCAGATCGCGTGCGGGAAACGGCCGGCGATGCGTTCCAGATCGGCGAATACGCGGTAGCGGCGCTCATTGTGGAGGCGACCGAGGGCGGCAGTAAAGAACTGATCATAGTCCATCGCAAGACCTGGGGCGGGAGCTTGAAAACCGGATGGGTGGTGACCTTTCTAGAGCCTTTCCAGCTTTGCTGTCGAGAGCCGGAATTGCCCATGAGATAGGGCGAATTGTCCATCAGGTGGGGCATTCGCGAAAGAAAGCCTTACAAGAAAGCCCGATCACGGGATTGATCCGGATCAATCCCGTGTGAGAGGTCGGGCGACGCCGACCCCTGCGACTCAGGTGGTCTTGAAGCGCAGGACGCCGTCGGTTTCCCGCGCGGTCAGCCGTCCCTCGACCAGCATGTAGTTGACATGGGCGATCAGTTCGCCGGCGGCAAAGCCCATCTGGTGCGCGTCCAGGACGTGCTTGTGGAACACGACCGGGACCAGCTGCGCGGAGGTCTGCGGGTCGTCCTGACAGGCCTCTGCAATGAGCCGGCAGCGCTCCTCGTGATGGTCGGCAAGCTGCTTGATGCGGGTCTTCAGGCCGTAGAACGGGACACCATGGCCGGGCAGCACCATCACGTCCCAGGGCAGGCTGGTGGTGAGGCTCGCCAGCGAGGCCAGATATTCGCCCAGCGAGTTCTGGTCGGGCTCGACAGCCCAGACGCTGACATTCGGTGAGATCTTGCTCAACACCTGGTCGGCGGAAAGGAACAGCTTGTCGGCGGCGCAATACAGCATCACCTGGTCGAGCGCATGCCCGCCGCCGGTGATCACCTTGAAGCGGCGGCTGCCGATGGTGACCTCGTCGCCATGGGAGATGCGGCGGTAGGACGCCGGCAGCACGGAGACGCGCTTCAGATATTCCTGGCCGCGGCCGAGCAATTGGTCGGTCAGGCTCTCGTCCATGCCGTGGCGGCGAAAGAACAGTCGCTGTGCGTTGCGCCGCTCCTCGGTGCCGCGGTTCTGATGATAGACCGATTGCAGATATTCCACTTGCGACATCTGCAGCGGGCAGTTGAAGCGCTCGACGATCCAGCCGGCGAGCCCGACATGGTCAGGATGCGAATGGGTGACGATGAGCCGCGTCACCTTCACATGGCGGAGCGGGCCGTCGAATAGCGCCGTCCACGCGGCAATCGACTCTTCGTTGCCGAAGCCGGAGTCCACCATGGCAAAGCCATCGCCATCGGCGATCAGATAGATGTTCACATGGTTGAGGCGGAACGGCAGTTTCAAGCGCACCCAGAGCACGCCCGGCATCACCTCGACGACCTGATCCGGTCCGGGGTGGGCGTCCCAAGGGTATCTCAGTGCCTCGGCCGAGGACTGAATCGGTTGCGTCTTCGAATGCATGGGGACGACTTAGCTGCACAATTGGCCTAGCGCCAGCCGAAAAGCTCCGGCGCTAGCCCTGCATGGCTGTCATTCCAGGGCGCTCGCGAACAAGCGACCTTTACGCCGCCCGAATATTCGTCAGGAACGCATCGATCCCTGCGCGCAGCATGTCGGCCTCGCGACGAAGTTCGGCGGAGGCATCCAGCACCTGAGTCGCCGCGGCGCCGGCTTCGGCGGACGCCGTGGACACCCCGACGATGTTGCTCGAGACCTCGCTGGTGCCGCCGGCCGCATGCTGGATGTTGCGAGCGATCTCGCGGGTCGCGGCGCCCTGTTCTTCGACCGCAGCCGCAATCGCGGTGGTCACGTCGTTGATCTCGCCGATGGTCTGGCCGATGTTGCGGATGGCGCCGACGGCTGATGTCGTCACCTCCTGCATGCTGGCGATCTGGGTGCGGATCTCGTCGGTTGCCTTGGCGGTCTGGCTCGCCAGATTCTTGACTTCGGAGGCGACCACCGCGAAGCCGCGGCCCGCTTCGCCGGCCCGCGCGGCCTCGATGGTGGCGTTGAGCGCCAAGAGGTTGGTCTGCGAGGCGATCACCTGGATCAGGTCGACCACCACGCTGATGCGGCTCGCATTGTCGGCCAGGCCCTGCACGGTCGAGTCGGTCGCAGTCGCCTCGTCGACGGCCTTGCGCGCGATCTCGGCCGAACTCACCACCTGCCGGCTGATCTCCGCGATCGAGGACGACAATTCCTCGGTACCGGCGGACACGGTCTGCACGTTGACCGAGGTTTCCTCGGCCGCGGAGGCCACCGCGCTCACCAGCGCGCTCGACTGATCCGCCGTATTGGCCATGCTCTGCGCGGTTGCCTGCATGGAGTTGGCGGCTTCCTGCAGATTGTCGAGCGCGGCGCGCACCGTCGCTTCGAACTCGGCGATCCGCGCCTCCATGCGGGAGGCGCGTTCCGCCTTGGCGTGGCGGTCCTTGTCCTGGTCGGCGGAAAGCGTTTGCGCCTCGATCATGCTCTCGCGGAACACCTGCAGCGCGTTCGCCATCGAGGCGATCTCGTCGTCCTGGTGGCTTTGGTAGATCTCGCTGTCGAGATCGCCGTCGGACAGGCGCTGCATCGAGCGCTGCAGATTGCCGATCCGCCGCAGGATGTTGCGGCCAACATAGAGCCAGACGAACAGCACGGAGCCGAATAGCGTCGCGACCGCGAGCCCGAGCATGACGGTGGTGGCGAGCGAAATCTCCCGGCGTGCCTGGAAGGTCGAGGCATTGGTCTCCTTTTGCAGGCCGTCGACCAGCTCTTGCACGCTGATGCCGAGACCGACATTGAGCTTGCGGGTCTCGTCCAGCACCGTCTGCCCGTAATCGTCCGCGTCGAGCTCCTCCTGCCGCACCTTGAACACGCCGGCCTTGCCCTGGCCGAACGCCAGCAATTTTTCCGCGGCCGCTTTCAGCGCCTTGGTCCCGCTGGTATCGGGCAGCAGTTCGAGGTTGGAGTGGACCTTGTCCTGGCTCGCCTTGAAGTTTTTCTGGATGTCGTCGAGCGTGTCGCTGCTATTGGCCGACAGCGCCGCCGCCATGTCGGAGGCGGCGAGATTGCCGCTGGCAATGACGTTGCCGAGCTGTTCGACGGTTCGCGACGCCTGCGTTGCGTCGTCGACCGAGATCTCGGCGGCGCTCAGAATGGCATTGGTCTGGGCTTGCGCATCGAGCATCAGCGGGCCGGCGGCGGCCACGAAGGCAGCTTGGGCTGCACGCAACGCGTCATAGGCCTTGTTGTGCTGGGCTCCCGCGCCGAGCCGTTCGCGCGCCGCCGATCCCAGGCTCTTCGTCGCGTCATTGATGTTCTTGATCGTGTCGCGCAGCTGATCGACCACGCTCTTGCCGGCGCCGAGTTCGATGATCTCGCCGAGCTTGTCCGTGATCGCCTTCTGGATTTCCGCGAGCTTCTTCTCGTGCTCCTGGAGGGTGTCTTCGTCCGGCGAGGAAAGCACCGCCGGTCCCTGGGCCGCCAGCGTTTCGCTCAGTGTCTGCAACTGCAGGCTCGCCGCAAGCCGCGGAATGTCGCGCCCGGAGAAATCGATCATGACGCCGCCGAGATGGCGGAACACCAGCGCCGCGCCGATCGAGATCACGATCGCCATGCCGGCGATCACGGCAAAGGCGGCGAACAGACTGCCCCTGACGCCGAAGCGTGGTCGCAAGATACGGAAAAACTTCCCAATGCCCGATCGTAACGCCATGCCCAATGCCCCGAGCTCGCTACCTGAAGACGAATGGCGCGCAGTATCGCGGCACCGGGTTAACAAAGTCGGGAACTTTCCGACGTTTTGCTCGCCTTTTGAGCAACAAAAGCAAAAGAGGCCGGCAATGCGCCGGCCTCTTTCCAATCCGTTAACGGCGAGATCGATCAGTAGCGGGCCGCGACCGGGGCGCCCCAGTTGAAGCGATAGTTGACGCCGGCTTTCACCGTGTGGTCGTCGGTGGTGAAGTTGCCGACACCGACCAGCGCCGCGGGCGCGGTGAAGTGGGCGTCGCCGAAGTTGTAGTACTGGTACTCGACGTTTGCCGACCAGTTGGGCGCGAACATGTATTCAAGGCCGGCGCCGATCGTCCAGCCGTTGCTGTGGTCGCCGGTGATCGCATACGGCACCGGCGCGCCGCCGAACGTCACGCTCTCGTTGTTGTCGGAATAGGCGTAGCCGCCCTTCACGTAGACCAGGCCGGGACCCCAGCTATAGCCGACGCGGCCGGTGATCGAGCCGAGCCCGCGCTGCTTGTTGGTGTAGAGGTCGCCGTTCGGAAACACCGCGCCAACACTGCCGGACAGCCAGCTGTACTGGCCCTGCAGGCCAATCACGAAGGCCGGGTTGAGCTGCCAGTCGTAGCCGGCCTGCACGCCGCCGAGGAAGCGGCCGTTGGAGTTGTTGCCGGTGGAAAGCCCCGAGAAATTGTTGTCGCTCGAGAAGGCGCCGCCGATGTGGCCGCCGATATAGAAGCCGGTCCAGTTGTAGATCGGCGCCGGCACATAGGCGGGGGCCTTCTGATAATACGGCGCGCGGGCGCCGAGATCGGCACCAAGTGCTGGCGCGGCCGCGCCGACGGCTGCGAGCGCCACAGTGGCCAGGAAAACTTTCTTCATTTTTGGTCTCCGAACAAAACAGGCGAGCGGCGCCGCCAACGGACGCCATCGATGGGCGCCAGATAGACCGCTTTTGACTAAAATGCTGTCACCGCCGGAACACACCGGACCCCAATGCAACCCATTGGAAGACAAACAATTTCTTGTGATTAACCGCGTCCTAACAAGCGGTGAAGAAAGCCTTAAGCGCAGGCATCGAGCGTCCCCGTGTGGGACAGCCGGGTTAACGCTTGGTGAGCGCTGTGCGGGCGACCCGGCGTTCCGTCACCGGCAACTCGCGCCGCTTGCTCCTATCGCTCGTACCAGCCGACAAGGACAGCCTCCGCCAGCAGGTGCTTGCGCGCCTCGCGCTCGACGTCGCGGCAGGATGCATGGGCGTCCAGCCGCAGATGATCGGTCGCAAGCGCGAGCAACCGGAATTGATAATGGTGCGGCCCGTGGCCAGGGGGCGGACACGGCCCGCCATAACCCGGCCTTCGAAAATCGTTGACCGCCTGCTTCAGCTTCTTGTTCCGCGCGGCGCCTTCTGCAAGCTGCGTGACGCTCGCGTCGATGTCGTAGGCCGCCCAATGATGCCAGGTGCCTCCTGGCGCATCCGGATCCTCGCAGAGCAGGACAAAACTCTCGGTGCCACCCGGCGAGCCGGACCATTGCAGCGGCGGCGACACGTCGTCACCGTCGCAGGTGAAGCGCCGCGGAATGGCGGCGCCATCGGCGAAGACGCTTGAAACGAGCTTCATGGTTTTCTCCGTCAACCTTCAGGAGACAGCGGGGCGTCGCGGCGGGCCTTGCGCAAATCGCGCTTCGCTGCGGCGAGCCAGCATCAACTGACCGATGTCGGCGCGCCGTCGGACGATGGGCGGAACATCGGTGATTTGCGCCTGGTCCGGACCAATGGGCCCGGCGCCCTCGTCACGCCTGCAAGCTCCATTCGGCCGGAGTCGCCGCCGGGTGGCGGTCGACGCGTATCGAATCGAGCAGGCGATGCAAATGGCGCTCGGCGGCGGCATCGCGCACCTCCGCCGTTGCGGTTGCCACCCCGCGCGAGGGCTGGATGAACTGGTGGTAGAAGGTGCGGACATCGATCTCCTGCTCCGGCGCTGGGGCGGCTTCCGGGGCCGACATGCGGGGGCCTGTCTCGTCTTCGACCGTGATCTTCAAGGTCCAGCCGTCGCTTCTGCGGGCAGGCGTTACCTCCAGCGTTGCGAGCGTTGCAACCTCGTGGATATCCTCGCGTTCCTCGTCGCCGAGACGGTAGTTCGGAAGGGGCGGGATCCGGTGCACCGCGACCGCGCGCCGCGCGTCGAACCCGAACAGCAGCGGCGTACTCTTCTGCTCAGCCAGGAGCCATCTCACGATCTGTTCCGGCTCGATATCAATTGGATAAGTCGACATAAGCCTCTCCACTCGAATGAGTTGGCAAGCCCGTGGAGCGGCCCATGGCGCCTCTCCACGATTTCGGTCGACAGGCTATTGGTCGGGGCGGAGAACGCGTTGATCCTGCGCAAGACGGGCTCGGATCGGTCGAGCTTGATCCTTGTCAACGCGCGGGCATTCCAATGTGGCCAGATGAAGCTCGCGTAGACCCCGCTACGCCAGCCCAGTAAAAGCCGCTAACTCCCCCCAAGAGTTGGCGGCTTTCTTTTCGCCCCGCGCAGCCGGGATCATGGTAATTTCGCAAAAGCGAGAACCAACCCTCCAACCTTGATCTGTGCTCGGTCGCCCCTTCTCGCCCGACAACATGTTTGCGGGCGATGCAGCGCTGTCCGAGGGAGGCTTGCTGCAGCGAAAGGCTGAGATCGGCGTCGTTCAAAATAAAACCGACACAAGCCTGTCACCGACGCCGAATAAATCCGAGCACACCCCGCCAAACCACAATCCCACCATTTTTGTTGAGGCAGCAGGATGAAAAAGGCTTTGCTCTCCACGGTTGCGCTTTGCGCGATCACCGCGACGATTGCTTGCAGCGGTGCGGTTTTCGCCGACGAGCATCACGGCGACCGGGACGATCACCATCATGGTTCGCATGTCCATACGGCAACGCCGATCAAGCATCTCGTGATCATCTTCAACGAGAACCGCTCGTTCGACCACTACTTCGCGACCTATCCGAACGCGAGCAACCCGCCCGGCGAAATCCCTTTCCATGCGAAGCCGCATACGCCGAAGGTCAATAATCTCGCCAACGCCAATCTGCTGACCAACAACCCGAATTTCACCAACCCGGCCAACGGCAGCGACGCGGCAAACCCGTTCCGTCTCGACCGTACGCAGGCCAACACCGCCTCGCAGAACCACGCCTACACTCCCGAGCAGCAGGCCTATGACAACGGCAAGGCCGACCTGTTCCCGAAATATACCGGGCGCGGCACGCCCGGCGGGGTCGGCGCGTTCGGCACCAAGGGCCAGGTGATGGGCTACTTCGACGGCAACACCATCACGGCGCTGTGGAATTACGCTCAGAACTTCGCCATGAACGACGCCGCCTACACCGACACCTACGGTCCGTCGACCCCGGGCGCACTCGAGGTGGTCGCGGGCCAGACCAACGGCGTCAAGAACATCGTCGGCACTTCGGCCTCGATCCCTGACGGCCAGGGCGGCCTGACGCTGATCAACGACACCGATCCCGCCTACGACGTGTGCTCGAGCACCAAGAGCGCCTTTACGTTGGACGGCAAGAACATCGGCAATCTGCTCAACGACGCCCACATCACCTGGGGCTCATTCATGGGCGGGTTCGATCTGTCGCTCACCAACACGAACGGCACCACCGGCTGTAAGCGCAGCACCTTCACGAGCGTGGTGGGGGCCTCCACTGCCGACTACATTCCGCATCACGCCTGGTTCCAGTACTACGTGTCGACCGCCAATCCGACCCATGCCCGTCCGAGCTCGATCCAGGCGATCGGCCACAGCGTGCAGACGGATGGCAAGACCGCGGACCCCGCCAACCACAATTACGATCTGGACGACTTCTACGCCGCGGTGAAGGCCGGCAACTTCCCGGCCGTGTCCTACATCAAGCTGCCGGCCTATCAGGACGCCCACGCCGGTTATTCCGACCCGCTCGACGAGCAGGAAGGCACCGTCGATCTGATCAACTTCCTGCAGAAGCGGCCGGAGTGGAAGGACACCGCCGTGATCATCACCTACGACGACTCCGACGGCTGGTACGATCACGCCTATGTCAAGCCGACTAGCGCCTCCTATGATGCGACCGCCGACCAGGTCAACGGCCCCGGCCAGTGCGGTACGGGGGTCGCCACCCAGCCGCAACCGAACGGCCTCG
>JBLMWS010000098.1:0-12394 GCA_050257355.1 Gemmatimonas sp. | reverse complement strand
ACTCGGCTTGGCTTCCGTCGCGGCACAGCAGCCCGCATAATCCACCGAACCGCCGGATACGGACCCGTATGTCCGGTGGTGTGGGAGGGGAGAAGCCGCGAGGCTTCCCCCTATCCCGATTTTTGTCGGCGGCGCACTGCGGCAGACGTCGACATCTGAGCGGTACCGTGGTTTTGCGCGCCTCGCGCTGGCTCCCATGCGCGGACCGCCGCGCTTTCGGCGGCATCCCCCATCGTCGTTCGCCACAATCGATAGTATGCTCGTTGCGGCGAATCAGGAGAATTCCAGGATGGTGGCCGACAGCGACAGCAAAATCGCCTGGCACCGGGTCCAACTCAGGAAGAATCGCGAGGCTGTGAAGGACCTGGAAAGGGCCAGATTCGCGACGGGAGACATGGGCGCGAAGGCTGCTGCCTTCACGCAAGCGAAGATTGACGACCTGACGCGCAAGATCGCGGAGTCGGAGCGTTGCGTCGCCGAGTACGAACGGCGGACCAAGCGACCGCTCGGCACCGACCTGCGGAGTCTGGCAAATGTCAGCTGGGGCGACTGGAATGCCGTCCAACCGCGCAAGGCCCTGCTTCGCTGATGTCGGGAGCCGGAGATAATTTGCCGATCCCTTAGCGCGGCGGCACATGTTCCAGAAAGTGCAGCACGTCGTCGGTGAACTGCTGAGGATCCTGCAGGAACGAGAAATGGCTCACCTCGGCCTGGATCAAGAGGCCGGCGCCCGGAATGTGGGCCGCCATGAACTCGGTGTTTTCACGCTTGATCGCCTCGTCGTGGACGGCGTCCACGAACCAGGTTGGAACGTGGATCTTGGCCAGATCGGCCTCGGTCCAATGCGGTTGGCTCTCCCACATCTTGGTGATCTGTTCGACGAACGCATTGTACTCCGTCGGAGTCGGCGACAGATGCTTGTACTCTTCTCCCGCCCTCGCAATGAAGGCGTTGAAGACCTCGCTCTTGGCGATGTCCGCGACCCCTGACGGATCGGAGTTCGCGGCAAAGGCGAACAGCTTCGAGACGCGCTCCGGATGGTGCATGGCGATGTCCAGGCCGATGATCGCACCGTCGCTCCAGCCCACGATCGCGGCCTTCTTGATGCCGAGGTGGTCCATCAGCGCGAGCACGTCTGATGCCATCAAGTCGTACCCGTAAGGTTGCGCATCGCGGCTGCTCCGTCCGTGGCCGCGGCTGTCCATCACGACGACCTGGTAGTGGCTCTGCAGCGCACGGACCTGATGACCCCAGTAATTGGCATTGGCGAGGCCGCCATGCAGCAGCAGGACGGGGTGGCCGTGGCCAAAGACCGCGTACCAGATTTTGATGCCGTTGACGGGGGCCAGTCCGCTTTGCGCCGCTTTCGGCAACGACGGCGTGGGCGGCAGGCTGAGCCATTGCGGCGCTGCATGTAACGGCGTGCCGAGAGCCAGCATCGCCAATGCGAGAAGAAGGTATCGAAGCCCGCGCATTTCGGTTCTCCAGGTCCGACGCCGCAGCTTACAGGAATTTCCCACGAAGCTCGCAATGTCCCGGCGTAGTATCGCTCACGCGGTATTCCGCGTTCGCATTCGGCCATGCGATTTCTAGCAGATGCCGCTCTGTTCGATTGACCGGCGCCGGAGACGGCCAATCGGCCGCCTGCAAGGTAGCGATCTGGAGCCGAGGGGCTAAACGAAGGAGATCGCTTCGGCGCTCTCCAGAATTTGCCTGAGTTCGGAGAGCGCCTGTTCTAGCATCTCGTCGGTTGCGGGGTGGCCGAGGCAGATGCGAATGCCTAGCGTGCCGCGATCGACCTGCTGCAGCGCTCCCGGCGGCGCCACGGTGATACCGGCCTGAGCCGCCTGCGTGACCAGCGCGATCAGAGTGCGGCCGGCCGGGATCGGCAACCAGCGATGAAAGCCGGGGCTGCCCGCCATCGGCGCGAGCCAGTTGCCCAACACGCGATCGGCGATCGCGTTGCGGCGCGCCGCCGCAGCGCGCTTGGCGTGAACCTGCCGCAGCAGGTCGCCGCTGTGGATCAGCCGCGTGACGACCTCCGCCATAACCGGGGAGGCCATCCATCCCGTCGCGCGCACCGCGTTGATGGCACGGTCGCGAAACGGCTCCGGCGCGATCATGGCGCCGATCCGCAAGCCCGGCGCGAGACATTTGGCGAAGCTCGTCACGTAGAAGCTGCGCTCCGGAATGAGCGCGGAAAGGGGCGTCGGCGCCGTTGCGAACAGAAAGGCGTAGACGTCGTCCTCCAGCAAATAGGCATCGCGTCTGCGAATGATCTCGGCGATCTCGCCTCGCCGGTCCGTGCTCATCACGGTGCCGGTCGGGGTTTGCAAAGTGGGGCTCGCGAACAGCACGCGCGCCCCGGTCTCGGCAAACGCACGATCGAGCGCCTCGGGCCGCAGACCGTCCGCGTCGCCATCAACCCCGTGCAGGCGGTAGCCGTTCTGAGCCGAAAGCGCGATCATGCCGGAATAGGTGAAGCGCTCCGTGAGTACGACGTCGTGGGGCGCGGCGACCATGTTGAGCGCGATCGAGATTGCGTGTTGCCCGCCGTGCGTGATGAAAAGGTTGGCGACATCGGCCTTAACGCCCAAAGTCGCAAGCCAGGCGTTCATGATGTCGCGATGGGTCGGCAAGCCTTGATGCGGCAAGTAGTCGAGCAGGGGCTTGAGCGCGCCATCGGACAGGATTTCCGAGAGCACCGCTTCGATCAATTCGTCCTCGCCGGTCGAGGGCGGGGCGTTGAGCGCGAGATTGATCGTCGCCTGTCCGCCGTTCCTGGCGCTGGTGGGCGGCCGGCGGCGTTGGACAAAGGTGCCGCGGCCGACTTCGCCCGAGATCAGTCCGCGTGCCTCGGCTTCCGCATAGGCGCGAGACACGGTCCCGACGCTTAGGCCCAACAGGCTTGCCATATCCCGTTGCGGCAGCAGCCGCGTGCCGGGCTTGAGGGCACCGCTATTGACGTCGCTCTCCAGCGCGCGCGCGAAGGCAAGATAAAATGGCCCCTCGGCATCCGAGAGCTTGGGCACCCAATCCTCGGAGCCTTCAGCCTGTGGCACGGTCGTTGTCCCTTTCCTGTTTCCTTCGGATAGTTCAATTCAAGAATTGATGCAATAGCTCTGTTGTCTTTCGCATGACATCTCGATTTAAATAACGTCGAAAATTCAGTATGGAACCAATCTGAGGATTTTTCGCGTCATCCGCTTTTTATTGTTACAGTTCATTGCGTCAATTACGTCCAATTGAACTAGAATAAGTTTGACATCGCCGCGGTATTGGCTTTTAGCTCACTGCAAGGGAGTTGAGACAGTGATCTACGAAATCAGGGTGTATGAAGCCGCCGACGGCAAGGCCGAGGCGATGAAGGCGCGGTTCAAGAACGAGGTCGTCAAACGATTTCCGAACCACGGCATCGAATTGCTGGGCGTGTTCGAGCAGGCATCCGATGCTGCGCGACTGACCTATCTGACGCGCTTCAAATCGGAGGACGAGCGCAGCAAGGCGTGGGCCGCCTTTGGCGCAGATCCGGAATGGCGCGCCGTGAAGGCGGCGACCGAGGTCGACGGACCGCTTCTGAAGAATCAATCCGTGGCGGTGCTGTCGCCGGCCGTGGCGGGCCTGCTGCTCACCTGAACCGGATTTGTAAGGTGCACGCATGAAACCCGCGCCCTTCGACTATGTCAGGCCGGACTCGGTTGCCGAGGTTTGCGAGATCCTGGCGGCTGACGAAGACGCGCGGATCATCGCCGGCGGCCAGACGCTCATTCCGATGTTGGCGATGCGTTTGGCGCGGCCGACCCGACTCGTCGACATCGTTCGCCTGCAGGAATTGCGCGGCATCCGCTCTGAGGACGGTGCGATCAGCGTCGGCGCGGTCACGCGCCAGGTCGAGATCGAGCGCAGCGAACTGGCGCGACGGGCGTTGCCGCTGTTAATGAAGGCGCTGCCTTACGTCGGTCATCCGCCGACGCGCAACCGTGGCACCGTCGGCGGTTCGATCGCGAACGCCGATCCGTCAGCTGAAATTCCGCTGGTAGCGGTGACGCTGGGCGCCGAGATCGAAATCGAAAACAGCGACGGCCGCACGTCGATGCCGGCGGATGAGTTCTTTATCGGCGCCATGGTCACGTCGGTGCTGCCGGGCGACTGTGTGGCGGCCGTCCGCTTCCCGGTGTGGTCGCAGCCGCGGCTTGGCACCGGTTTCCATGAAGTCTCCGCCCGGCAATCCGACTTCGCCTTTGTCGCTGCTGCGGCGCAGGTCGCGCTCGACGAGAGCGGTCGCTGCATCGAAGCGGCGCTTGGGCTTGGCGGCGTCGGCGATCGCGCCGAGCGTATCGACGTCGCCGCTCTGGTCGGCGAAGATGTCGCGCGATTTCCGGTCTCCGATCTCGTCCGCTCCGCAACCGAGCACCTCGAAGCCAATTCCGATTTGCAAGTGAGTGCGGACTACCGCCGGCGCGCGGCCGCTGTGCTTGGCACACGCGCGCTTGCCGATGCGATCGCTGAGGCGCGCGCAGCGGGCGGAGGCATGCAATGAAAGTCACTCTCAAAGTCAACGGACGCCTGCGTACAGCCGATGTCGAACCGCGTAAGACCCTGCTCGATACGCTGCGCGAGGACTTCCTGCTGACCGGCAGCCACGCGGGCTGCGAGCACGGCGTCTGCGGCGCCTGCACCGTGCTGATCGATGGCGAGCCCTCGCGCGCCTGTCTGATGTTCGCCGTGCAGGCCGACGGTTATGAAATCACCACCATCGAAGGGATTGCCCCTGGTCCCGGTGAATTGAGTCTCGTCCAGGATGCGTTCTGCGAAACCCATGGGCTGCAGTGCGGCTATTGCACGCCGGGGATGATCCTCTCCGCGCATGCGCTGCTCGAACGCAATGATGCGCCGACCCGCGGGGATATCGTGGAAGCAATCTCCGGCAATATCTGCCGGTGCACCGGCTACGGCCAGATCGTCGAAGCCATCGAATTGGCCGCCGAACGTCTGCGCCGGACCAATGTGCCGCGCCATCTGAATGGCGCCGATCTCGACAAGCCATCGCGCGATCCTGCCGCCGAAACCGATGCGCCGGAACACGGTGTGATCGAAGCGGCCCGGGTCGAGGCGCCGCATGGAGGCGGCCGGTGAATCCTGCTGCGCCCTTGAAATTCGTCTCCGCCAATCGCCGGGTCCGCGAAGACCGCCGCTTTGTCGCTGGGCAAGGCCGCTATGTCGCCGATATCGCGCTCGAAGGTCTCCTGCACGTCGCCGTGGTGCCGTCGCCGCATCCGGCCGCGCGCATCGTCTCGATCAATGCGATCGAGGCGATGAAAATGCCCGGCGTGCATTATGTGCTCACGGGCGAAGAGCTTGCCAAGGCGATCGATCCCCTGATGAACGGGCTGGATACGCCGAATGTCCGGCGCTATCCGCTCGCAGTCGGCCAGGTGCGCTATGCCGGCGAATGGGTGGTGGCGGTTGTCGCGGAAACCCGCGCGCAGGCCGAGGACGCCGCGGAAAAGGTGCGGGTCGAATACGAACAGCTCCCTTATGTGATCGATGCCGAAGAGGCGTTCGATCCCAAGAGCCCGCCGGTTCACGCGGGCCACGGCAGCAACCTGCTGTTGGACAAGACCTTCGTCTGGGGCGAGGTGGACAGGCATTTTGCCGAAAGCCAGCGGCATCTGTCATTCCGCGTGGTCTGGGGCCGCAACTCCACGGTGCCGATCGAGACGTTCGGCGTCGCCGCCAAATGGGATCCGTGGCGCGAGATGCTCGACGTCTGGGCCTCGATCCAGATGCCTAAATATCCGGATCAGATCGCGCGAGCGTTGCGCATCCCGCTCAACAATGTCCGGGTGCATTTCGACGTCGACGTCGGCGGCAGCTACGGCGTCAAGCGCGGCATCAAGCAGACCGTGCTGGTTTCGCATCTCGCGCGAATGCTGGGGCGTCCGGTTCGCCTGATCGAGGACAGGCTCGACAACATGCGTGCCGGCGACGCCCACGGACCGGATCGCATTTTCGACGTCGAGATTGCCTTCAACGACGACGGCATCGTCAATTCGATGAAGATGCGTGCGCTCGACAATGTCGGTGCCTATGCGGGGCGCTCGCCGTTCCAGCTCGGCAAGCCGATCGGTGCGATCGTCGGGCCCTACAAGATCAAGAGCGTGCAATACCGCGCGATCGCTGTCACCTCGAACAAGGCGGCCCAGGAAGCAGTGCGCGGCTTCGGCCAGTCGCCGACCAACTATGCCATCGAAACCGCGATCGATAAGGTCGCCGTTGCGCTCGGCCTCGACCGCATCGAGGTTCGCCGCCGCAACTTCATCCGCAGCGATGAATTCCCCTATCTCATTCCAAGCGGCACGCATTACGACAGCGGCGACTACCACACCGTGGTCGCCAAGGTGCTCGCCCATGCCGATTATGACGGGTTGATCCGCGAGCGCGACGCATTGCGCGCGGCGGGTCAATGCGCCGGGATCGGCATCGCCGCGTGTCTGGAGCCGAGCGGCGGCAACTCGTCGTTCGAGCCGCTGCTGAACGAAAAGAACACGACCACCACCTGGATGGATTCCTGCCGCATCGTGGTCGACGGGCTCGGTTTTGTCACCGTGACCATCCATACGACGTCCTCCGGCCAGGGCCACGAGACACTCGCGGCGACCGTCATCGGCGAGGTGCTGGAGATCGATCCGGATCTGATCCGCGTTGTGCGGCCGGATTCGTTGGCGAGCTTACCGTCCAACACGCCGGTCGGCAGCCGCATGGCGATCATGCTCGGTGGCGCCGCTTTCCACGCCGCACAAAAGCTGAAAGCCAAATTCATCAAGTTGGCCGCGCATCAGTTCGGCTGCGCCGAGCAGGACGTGGTCTATGCCGGCGGTACCGTTTCGCATGCGCCGTCCGGCAAGAAGCTCGCCTGGGCGGAGCACGTCAATATCGCGCACCGCAATTTCCATCTGCTGCCCGAGGGGATGGAGCCGGGGCTCGAGACCACCCATGTGATGCAGGTGCCGACCGGCACCAAGCTGCCGGAAAACGGCCGGGTGCAGATGTACCCCTGCCATTCGTTCGAATTCCACCTCGTCCTCGTCGCCTTCGATCCCGTGATCGGCAAGCCCGAGATCCTTCGCTACGTGATCGGCCATGACTGCGGCACTGTCATCAATCCGCATATCGTCAAGGGCATGACGCTGGGCGGCATCGCTCACGGCATCGGCGCTTCGCTGCTCGAGGAGTTCGTCTATGACAGCGAAGGCCAGATGCTGACGCAGAGTTTCATGGACTATCTCCTGCCATCCTCGCACGAGGTGCCGAAGGTCGAGATCGTGCATCATTGCACCCCGTCTCCTTTCACCGTGTTTGGGCAGAAGGGGTCGGGCGAGAGCGGCTATCTGGGATCGCCTGCGGCTATCTCCAGCGCCATCAACGACGCGGTGGCGCCGCTCGGAATCGCGTTCTCGAAACTGCCGATTCGGATCGCGGCCATCAGCGACGCTATCGCCGCCGCGCGCGGGCCACAGACAAAGGCATAAGCATGATCATCGACTGCCACGCCCATCTCGTCCCGGCATCCTTGCTGGATGCAATCCGGTCCGAGAAGGCCAATTTCCCCTCCATCCGTGTGATCGAAGAGGGCGGCAGCCTGGGCTTTGCCTTTGCCGGCAACAAGCCGACGCGGCCCGTTTCCAAGCCGCTCAGCGACGTCGCCGCGCGGCTGCAATGGATGGACACCAACAAGATCCATCGTCAAATCGTCGGCGGCTGGCTCGATATGTTCGGCAACGAACTGCCCGCCGAGGAGGGCACGCGCTGGGCGCGGCTCATCAACACGCATCTTGCGCAAGCCGCGAAGGAGCAGCCGCGCTTCGTCCCGCTTTGCACCGTTCCGCTGCAGGACGGCGCCCGCGCCGCCGAAGTGCTGAAGGAAGCGCACGCCCTGGGCTTCAAGGGGGCGATGATCGGTACCCAACCGAAGGGCCGGGGCGGCGTGCTTGACGATCCCGGCCTCTCGCCGTTCTGGGAGGCCGCGAACGGCCTCGGCTCCATCATCTTCATCCATCCGGTGTTCGAAAGCGGCGACGATCGCGTCCACGACTACGGCATGGCGAACGCGGTAGGCCGCATCACCGACACGCTGATCGCGATGTCGCGGCTGATCTATGCCGGCCATGTCACGCGCTATGCCAATATGAAAATCGTGGCCGGCATCGGCGGCGCCGCGCTGCCCTATGTGATCGGGCGGCTCCGCCGCAATTACAGCCTCGACAAGGACAAGCTCGGGGATCCCGACGCGGCGTTGGCGGCCATGTATTACGACACCATCGTGCAGGACGTCCGCGCGCTGCGCTATCTCGCCGATGTCGTCGGCGCCGACCGCATCATGATGGGCTCCGACATGCCGTTCCCGATCGGCGACCTGGCGCCGCTCAAGATCGTGCAGGAGACATCGTTTACCGAGGCCGAGCGCGTCAGCATCAATGGCGGGCTGGCACAAAAGCTGTTTGGACTCTGAGGGGACATCGTGAAGCTCGATATCGGCGGCAGTGAAGTAATTCCGGGTTCGGCCGCTGCGCTGTGGATCGCGCTCAATGATCCCAAGGTGCTGACCCGCTGCATTCCCGGCTGCAAGAGCATGGTCGAGATCGGACCTGACGCCTACAAGGTCGACATGCAGCTGCGCGTCGCGGCGGTTGGCGGCTCGTTCGAAGGCGAGATCTCGCTTCTCGACAGGGAGGCACCGCGCGCTTGCAGCATCAAGGTCTCGGGAGCGGGTTCGCTCGGACACGGCAACGGGACGGCGCGGTTCGAAATCGAGCCGGATGGCGAACATAGCTGCCGGCTCGTTTACAAAGGCACTGGCGAGATCGGCGGCTTGGTGGCCGGCGTGGGGCAGCGGATACTGTCCAGTGTGTCCAAACACCTGATCGGCCGCTTCTTCGTTGCGCTTCGCAAGGAGTTCGAGGCACCGGTCAGCGGCGCGGCGGAGTGATCCGACAGACAAGAAAACGAACGGGAGGAGATTGCGGTGAGGTCATTGAGGATCGGTTTCACCCTGTTGGCGACAATGATGATGTCCGCCACGGCGGCATCGGCGCAGGAGCTGCAAAAGCTCTCGATCGTGGTTTTCGGCAAGCCCTCGCTGGGCGCGTTCCTGCCGCCCGTCATCAAAGCGAAAAAGCTTGATGAAAAGAACGGGTTGTCCATCGACTTCCAGGAGCGCACGCCCGACGCCTACACCGCGCAATTCAACTCCGGAGAGTTTCAGGTTGGCGGCAGTGCCGCGCTCCTGACCGTCGGCCTCGCCGATCTCAGGGGCGTCAAGGTGACCTATCTGTTCAACCTGTTCGACTATTGGGGAACGGTTGTCACCTCGCGTCCCGAAATCAAGTCGCTTGGGGATCTCGAAGGCAAGGATCTCGTCGCGGCGAAGGGCACGACCAATTATGTCATGTTCGACTGGTTCGCGCGTCAACTCGGCGCGGACCCAGGCAAATTCTCCGTCATCAATACGGCAACGCCGGGCCTCGTAGGTTATGCGCTCGCAGACCGTGCCTCCGCCGTCCAGCTTTGGGAGCCCGCCTACACGGCATTGCACACCAAGAAGCCCGACATCAGGATGCTGGACCTGAAGATCCAGGAGAGCTGGCAAAAGGCGACCGGCGGCCACAGCATTCCCTATCTTGGCGTTGCCGCCCATGCGGATTGGGCCGAGAAGAACAAGAAGCTCATTCCAAAACTCTACGCCGCCTACAAAGAAGCGGGCGAGTGGACGGCTGCACACCCCGACGAAGCCGCTCAACTGATCATGCCGAAAGGCAATGATGCGGATCGCAAGGCGATCGCCGACCTCATTCGCGCCAATGAGCGGCTGGGTATGAACATCCGTACTGCCGCCGAGCTCGGCAAGGAGATCAAGTCGGTCTACCAGGCCGGCAAGTCGATCGCATTCCTGCCATCGATGCCGTCCGACGCCACGATCTATAGCGGGCCCATGCAATGACGATGTTGCAGGAGAGTTCGCCCGGGTGGACCATGGCGATGAGCCGGCGGGCATTGATCCGTGTCCTGCCGTTTCTCGTGGTCGCGGCGCTCTGGCAGCTCGCCTCGTCGTTTTTCCCGCCCTTCCTGTTTCCCTCGCTGGTCGACGTCTTCAGGCGCTGCTTCGAGATCCTGATCACGTGGAGTGAATTCTCCGATGTGCTCGCGACAGTCGGCCGCATTTTGGCCGGCCTCGCCGGCGCCTTTCTGATCGGCGCTGCACTCGCGGTGCTGATGGTGCGTTCGCGCAGCGTCAACGAGTTTCTCTCGCCGATCCTGACCCTGTTCCAGGGCATTCCGGCGCTGTCATGGGTGGTGTTCGCCATCATCTGGTTTCACGGCATCGAGCCGAGAATCTTCTTCATCATGGTGATGACCACGCTGCCGGCCTTCACCTTTCAAGTGCTTGCCGCACTGCAGGCGATGTCGCGCGACCTCATGGAAATGGTCATGAGCTTCCGCCCGACGCGCGCAAAACTGTTTCGCGTCATGATCATCCCCGCGATCCTGCCGGACATCCTCACGGCGTGGAAAGTCAATCTCGGCAACGCCTCGCGCGTCGTGGTGGTCGCCGAGCTGGTCGGTGCCACCGGCGGCGTCGGCTACGAATTGTTGCAGCAACAGCAGGTGTTCGACATGGCCGGGGCGTTGGCCTGGACGCTGCAGCTTGTCTTCTTTGTGTTGATCGCCCAGGGCGTGCTGACGTTGATCGAGAGCGTCGCCTTCCGCTATCGGGCCGTTTCGGAGCGAACGCTGTGACCGCCGCCGTAGCCGTTATCAGCCTTCAGGATGTTTCGAAGAGCTTCTCCAAGGCCGGCGCGACTTCGTATGTCGCGGTGGACCGGCTCGATCTCCAGGTCGCCGAGGGCCAGATGCTGGCCCTGCTCGGCAAGACCGGCTGTGGCAAGTCGACCATTTTCAACATGATCGCGGGCCTCACCGAGCCGACCTCCGGCGCCGTCACGGTGAACGGCCGCAATCCGTTCCGCGAATTCGACTGGTTTCGCGGCCACATGGCCATCGTGTTCCAGAGCGACCGCCTGCTGCCGTGGCGGACCGCCGTGCAGAATGTCGAGCTCGGTCTTGAGATGCTCGATATCCCTGCGGAGAAGCGCAAGGCGATCGCGATGTCCTGGCTCAGCAAGCTCGGTTTGCGCGGCCACGAGCATGACTATCCGCACGCGCTGTCGGGAGGCATGCGGCAACGCGTCTCGATCGCGCGCGCATTCGCAACCGACGCCAACATCCTGCTCTGCGACGAGCCGTTCTCGGCGTTGGACGAGATGACCGGACGTACGCTGCGCGCCGAGTTCCTCAGGCTGGTGAAGGAAAACGGCAAGACCGCGGTCTTCATCACCCACTCGATCAACGAGGCGCTGGAGATCGGCGACCGCATCGTGGTGCTGAAGCGGCCCGCCAATATCGCCCTCGATCTGGCGATCTTGCCGGATACGGGGGCCGAGGAGAAGGAATCGATCCGCCAGCGCATCCAGAGCGTGCTGGCGAGCTGAGCTTCGCGCTGGATTTTTGCTTGCCGCGGGGCTGCGCCAAGGGCAGCACCTGCCGGCGGTATTGCGGTCGGTTGCTCGTCGAAAAAGGTTAAGCCCTCGTTAGCTACGTCGCTGGATGGGTTGCGTTCCGACGGATCAATCGACAAAACTTGATGCTCGTTCCGGTTGAATGTTCGCCGGATAAGCGGTCGTTTAAGAGATGCAGATATGCTCGCGCGCATGCCGGCGGATCGACCGGTATCAAGAGAGCGTGCGAAAATGCATCAGCAGATGAAGGAGCAGGAGCGGGTCGTTGGCAGCGATCTGGCGCTCGACGTCCAGGTAGGACCTGCTCTCGTTCTCGGCCGACGCACGAAACTCGTTACCGACGCTCAGATCGAAACTCTCATCGTTGCGTCTTTTGCGGCGGCGCTGTCGCTGCTTCACACGGGCTTTCTCTTTGGTATCGAAAACAATCTCTTCCATTTGCCGATCGTGGCGGGGCTCTTCGATGAGCCGCAATATCGTGACGATGCATTCATTCAGTCTTTACGGCAGTTCTCGTCAGGCGTCTGGCTGTTGCTGAGCAATTCCGAAAAGCACCTCGGCCACACATACCTGCTGTTCTTTGCTTTAACCTATCTGTCCCGACTGCTGTCATTCCTGGGATTTCTGAGCTGCGCGTCGCTGGTTGGTATCGTCAATCGGCGCGACAAGATCGTCTTCAGCCTCATAGTGTGCTTCACCGCTTTCCTGAACGGCGACAGCTTTGCCGGTGACGGCGGTCTCTTCGTCAACTACTTCACTCATTCGGAGATCGCCAACGGCACGATTCTTCTGGCTATTTATTTTGCGGCAAGCAGCCG
>JBLMWS010000097.1:0-29109 GCA_050257355.1 Gemmatimonas sp. | reverse complement strand
GTCCGGCCGCGCGCTCTTGAGGAATTTGGCGACGAGGTCGATGCGCAGCCGCACCGAATTGATGTTCCAGGTTGTCAGGGAAAGACGCATGAGAGCTGCGTCATAGCAAGCTCCCGCAGGGTGGGCAAAGGCGCAACGCGCCGTGCCCACCATTTCTTGCGCCCGTCGCGACGGCGGTGGGCAAGCGGAAGCCGCGCCTACCCTCCGCCCGGAGGTACGCCGCTGTAGTTGGTGAAGTCGATCTTGAACATGCTGGGATCGAGCTTCTTGGTGGAGTCCAGATTGTAGACGGCGACCGTGGTGTCGTAGCCCTGCGGATCGGTCACCGTCCATTGCTTGAGCTGGCCGTCCTTGGCGCCGACCATCAGCATCAAGCGGCTGGTGCCGACGAGGGCCTGCTTCTCCTCAATCGTGATGCTGATGAAGAGGTCATCCGCCGTGACGCTCACCACGTCGGTGTCCTTCATCAGGTCGATGCGGTCGGAGAGCAGATAGCGCAGCGGCGTCTGCGACAACGGGTAGATGTCTTGCGTGGCCAGGTTGCGGTCGCGCACCGCGACCGACGAGCCGTCGGCGATGATCTCGGTCGGGGTCGGCGGATCATATTCGAAGCGGACCTTGCCCGGCTTCTGGATATAGAAATCGCCCGTGGTCTTGGTGCCGTCGGGACCGACCTGCACGAACTGCCCGACCAGCGTCTGCAACGACGACAAATAGGCGCTGACCTTGGCGGCTTCGGCCTTTTGCTGGGCATCGAACGTCTGGAAGATGTTGGTCGGCACGTTGCGGCGCGGATCCGGAATGATCGGGTCAGGCGGCGTCTCCTGCGTCGAGCCGGTGGTTGCCGGAGCGCGCTGCGTTTCGCTCAGCTGCGCGCTCGCGCCGCTCCTGGGCGAGCGCTTTGGTGTTGGAACCGCCTGCGCCGACAACGGCACGGCGAGCGCGATGAGAGACGCCGTGATCAGGAGCGCCGCCGCCAGGGACGCGCCGCGCGAGGCAAGTGATTCGGCGGATCGAGGGGCTGGATCTTTATGCAACGCGTCGTCCTGTCTGGATTCGGACACTTCTACCGTGGTTCGGTGCAGGGAGGTATCGCTTTTCCGTGAAATATGATCTTCGCGGCGGAATTTGGCCTTTCAGGCATTCTGGTTCTTGTCGGGGCATCATCTTTTCGGACAACGAGTCTCCACTTTGGGCTAACGGCCCTCGGGTCCGGATCATGCCCTAAAAGCCGCCTTCCTCCTCAGGGACCAGGATTTCGCGTTTGCCCGCGTGATTGGCCTGGCCCACGATGCCCTCCTGTTCCATGCGCTCCATCAGCGAGGCGGCGCGGTTGTAGCCGATTTGCAGGCGGCGCTGAATGTAGCTGGTGGAGGCCTTGCGGTCGCGCTTGACGATCGCCACGGCCTGCGCGAACAGATCGCCGCCGCCGTCGCCGCCCATGCCGGTCGCATCGAACACCGCGCCATCCTCCTCGCTCGGCTCTTCCGCGGTGACCGCCTCGAGATATTCCGGCGCGCCTTGCGTCTTCAGATGGCGCACCACCTTTTCGACTTCCTCGTCCGAGCAGAACGGGCCGTGCACGCGGCTGATGCGGCCGCCGCCGGCCATGTAGAGCATGTCGCCCTGGCCGAGCAGCTGCTCGGCGCCCATTTCGCCCAGGATGGTGCGGCTGTCGATCTTGGAGGTGACCTGGAAGGAGATGCGGGTTGGGAAGTTCGCCTTGATGGTGCCGGTGATGACGTCGACGGAGGGACGCTGAGTGGCGAGGATCACGTGCAGGCCGGCCGCGCGCGCCATTTGTGCGAGGCGCTGCACCGCGCCTTCGATATCCTTGCCGGCCACCATCATCAGGTCGGCCATTTCGTCGACGATGATGACGATGTAGGGCAGGGGATCGAGGTCGAGCTTCTCCTCCTCGTAGATCGCCTTGCCGGTCTCCTTGTCGAAGCCGGTATGCACCGTGCGCGTCAGTTCCTCGCCCTTCGACCGCGCTTCGGCAAGGCGGGCGTTGTAGCCGTCGATGTTGCGCACCCCGAGCTTGGCCATCCTCTTGTAGCGCTCTTCCATCTCGCGCACCGCCCATTTCAGCGCGACCACGGCCTTCTTCGGATCCGTCACGACGGGCGTGAGCAGATGCGGAATGCCGTCATAGACGGAAAGCTCGAGCATCTTGGGATCGACCATGATCAGCCGGCACTGATCGGGCCGCAGCCTGTAGAGCAGGCTCAGGATCATGGTGTTGATGGCGACCGATTTGCCGGAGCCGGTGGTGCCGGCGATCAACAGATGCGGCATGCGCGCGAGGTCGACGATGATGGATTCGCCGCCGATGTTCTTGCCGAGGCAGAGCGGCAGCTTGGCGACCGATTCGTTGAACTCCCTGGCGACGAGCAGTTCGCGCAAATAGACCTTCTCGCGATGCGCGTTCGGCAGCTCGATGCCGATGGCGTTGCGGCCGGGCACGACCGCGACGCGCGCCGAGAGCGCGCTCATCGAGCGCGCGATGTCGTCGGCGAGGCCGATGACGCGCGACGACTTGATGCCGGGCGCGGGCTCGAGCTCGTACAGCGTCACGACCGGGCCCGGATTGGCCTTCACGATTTCGCCCCGTACGCCGAAATCCTGCAGCACGCCCTCGAGGGCGCGCGAATTGGCTTCCAGTTCGCTCTTGCTGAGCGGCTGGCGGTCGGCTGCCCGGGGCGCGGCAAGCATCGAGACGGTGGGCAGATCGAACTTCTCGGCCGCTTTTTTCGCGGGGGCGCGGGGGGCGGGCCTCTTGCGGGGGCTCCGCGCGGCAGGCGCTTCCTCTTCCTCCTCGTCTTCGTCGGTTTCGTCGATGTCGTCGTCCAGATCGTCGTCGGACTCCGGTGCGAGCGTCGGCGCCGTGCGGCCGCCGAGATTGGGCTCCTGGCGTTCGAAGCCGGCGCGCGGTTGCGAGGCGCTCGAGACCAGCGAGCGATACGCCTTGCCGAACAGCCAGCCAAGTCGCGCCTTCGCACTCATCAGCGCGTGGAAAATCCAGCCGAGCGAAATCGAGCCGCGGTCTTCGTCGTCCTCCTCGAACGGCGCGTCCTCATCGGCGATGGCAGAGTCGTCTTCCTCGACCTCGCGCGAGCCGAAACCGCTTGCGATGAGGAAGGCTGCGGCCATGGCAACGAAGAAGATGAGACCAAGCACGAAGCGATAGATGAAACCGGGCGGACCGAACACGACCGCCGGCGCGCGCACCAGCGCATCGCCGACGACGCCGCCGAGCCCGGTCGGCAGCGGCCAGGCGGTGTTGTGCGGCCAGCAGCTCGCAAAGCCGGCCGCGATCGCGGTCGCGAGCACCCAGCAGGTCAGACGCAGCGCCTCGCGGTCGAAGGGGCGGTGGTTCATCATCCGCCAGCCGCGCATCGCGAGCGGCAGGATCGCCATGATCGAGCCGAGGCCCAGGATCTGCATCAACAGATCGGCGCCGATCGCTCCGGGATAGCCGATGAGGTTATGGATGGCGCGCGAGGTGGCATGGCTGAGCGAAGGGTCCTGCACCGACCACGTCATCAGCGCCGCGGCAGCGACGCCCGAGAGTCCGATCAGCCCGAGGCCGCCCAGTTCGCGCAAGCGCCGCGCCAGCGCCTCGCGAAGCGAGTTCGGCAAATGGCCGACCAGCGGAATGACACGTTCGATCGCCGGCATACTCATGCGCCCCTAGCGACTTTTCCGTTTGAGCAGGATCTCCGCGCAGACGCTCGCGTTCGTCGCGACGGAAAACCGGTGCTTACTTTTCCGGATCATGCTCTACCCCAAAATCTCGACCAGCCGGTGCAACGCTTCGGCCGTCGAGTCGCTGTCCGAGACCAGCGCCAGGCGGATGTAGCCGGCGCCGGGATTGAATCCGTCGACCTGCGGGCGCGCCAGATAGCTGCCGGGAATGACGCGCACGCCGGCGTCGCGATAGAGTTGCACGGTGACCGCTTCATCGCCGCCGCGGTCCGACACGTCGAGCCAGACGCAGAAGCCGCCTGCGGGGCGCTTGTAGCCATAACGGCTGCCGAGGATCTGGTCGGCGAGATCGAACTTGATCCGGTAGAGCCGCCGATTTTCCTCGACATGGGCCTCGTCGCCATAGGCGGCGACCGCAACATGCTGCAGCGGCACCGGTACCTGTGGCGCCGCGACGTTGCGCAGCTCGTGGAACAGGCTCATGAACCTCTTGTCGCCGGCGGCAAAGCCGACGCGCATGCCCGGCAAGTTCGAGCGCTTCGACAGCGACTGAAACACGACCACGCGGGAGAAATCGGGCCCGGCAGATTCCAGCGCGCTGCCGGGCGCCTCGCGGGTGTAGATTTCCGAATAGCACTCATCGCTCAGGATCACGAAGCCGAAGCGATCGGCGAGCTGCTTCAGCCGGCGGAAATAATCGGGCGAGGCGACCGAGCCTTGCGGGTTGGCCGGCGAGGCGATGTAGAACGCGACCGTGCGGGTGAGCAGGGCCTCGTCGAGCGCATCGAGGTCGGGCAGAAAGCCGTTGGCGGGCGTGGTCGGCAAATAGACGAGTTCGCAGCCGGCCGCGCGGGCGCCCGCGCCATAGACCGGATAGAACGGATTCGGCATGAGGATCGCGGGTTTGCCGCGGCGCTCGCCGACATAGCGGTGAGCGGTGATGGCGGCGAAGAACAGACCCTCGCGGCTGCCGTTCAGCACCAGCACTTCGGTTTCGGGATCGATCGGGCGCGGCAGCCGGAAACGCCTGGAAAGCCAGCCTGCCGCAGCTTTCCGGAACGGCTCGATGCCCTTGGCCATCGGGTAGCGGCCGAACTCGGCCGTATGGCGCGCAAGCACCTCGCCGACGAAGCCGGGCAGCGGATGCTGCGGCTCCCCCAGTGACAGCGTGATCAAGGGCTTGCCGGGCTGGTAGGGGGCGAGAAGCTCGGCCGTCCGGGCAAAGGGAGAGCGTTCGCTGTCCTGGTGGCCGGCGCCTTGCGGCGCGCGGGTTGGAGCGGTCATAGCCATAGGTCGGGCGCCAATACTCAAAAAACCGCCGATCGCGTTTCAATGGACCGGCCGGAGGCGGATCAAATCACCATAGATACGGCGAGGTTAAGACGCGATTAACCATCGAAGCCAGCGGTGATTTTGGCGCCCGTGGCTTCCTGACGATCACCTTGCTGGCGGCAGCGCCAGCTGGGACTTGACGGATGGGCCTCGCGAGTTCCGCTACCTCTGCGGCAGCCGCTCGAACGCCGGCATGCCTTCCGGAATCTGGTGGAACGCCTGCTTGTCGATGGTGTAGATCGCGATCTGCGGCTGGAACTGGCCGGGATCGTCCAGGGTGCCGACCTTGACCACCGTCATCGGCAGGCCGGGCACGCGCGTCACCAAGTGGGTGCCGCATTCGGGGCAGAATTCGCGCGTGACCGCGCGGGCGAGGTCGCTGCGGGTGAACTGCTTCGGGCTGCCCTCGGTGTAGCTGAAGCCGTCGCTGGGCATGGCGATGAACATGTTGGGTGCGCCGCCGCTGATATATTGGCATTCGCGGCAGTGGCATTGCGCCTTCATCATCGCCTTGCCCTCGGCGACGTAGCGCACAGCGCCGCAATAGCATCCGCCTTCCAGCTTCATGGTGTCCTCCTCCCTCGTTCTATCTTGTTTTCTGTCGGCCTCGGCCGCGCGAGTGTGGATGGCTTTTGGGCAAAAAGAAAGGGGCCCCAACTTGCGCTGGAGCCCCTCCACGGTCAGGGCATTGCCGGGTATGTGCCCGAACCGAAGTTGTGGGCGCGGCCCGATTTGGTCAGGCCGCGCCCCGGGAGGATCACATGTTGTAGGCGCGCTCGCCGTGGTCGGTGATGTCGAGGCCTTCGCGCTCCTGCTCGACCGAGGGACGCAGGCCCACGATCAGGTCGACGACCTTGTAGAGGATCGCCGAACCGACGCCCGACCACACCAGCGTTGCCAGCACCGCCTTGCTCTGCGCGATCATCTGGGTCACGAGATCGTAGGTGCCGGCGTTGTTGCCGGTGATGTTGGTGTAGTCGGTGATGCCGACGCCACCGAGCGCGGGGTTGACCAGAATGCCGGTGCCGAGCGCGCCGATAATGCCGCCGATGCAGTGCACGCCGAACACGTCGAGCGCGTCGTCATAGCCGAGCGCGTTCTTCACCGTGGAGACGAAGAACAGGCAGATCGGCGAGACCACGAGGCCGAGCACCAGTGCGCCGATCGGGCCGGCGAAGCCGGAGGCCGGGGTAACCGCGACGAGGCCCGCGACCGCGCCGGAGCAGATGCCGAGCAGCGACGGCTTGCCCTTCACGATCCATTCGCAGAGCAACCAGGACAGCGCCGCGCCGGCGGTCGCCACCATGGTGTTGACGAAGGCGAGCGCCGTGGTGCCGTTGGCCTCGAGATTGGATCCGGCGTTGAAGCCGAACCAGCCGACCCACAGCAGCGAGGCGCCGATCATGGTCATGGTCAGCGAGTGCGGCGCCATCAGGTCCTTGCCGTAGCCCACGCGCTTGCCGATGATCAGCGCGCCGACGAGGCCTGCGATGCCGGCATTGATGTGCACCACCGTGCCGCCCGCGAAGTCGAGTGCGCCGGCGCCGGCGAGCCAGCCGACATTGCCGGTGATCTCGTCGAGCTTGGCCTGCGCTGCGGTCTTCGCCGCGGCATTGGTCGCAGCGGCCAGCGCCTTGGCGGCGGCGGCGATGTCATCGGGCGCGGCGACATACCAGACCCAGTGCGCGATCGGGTAGTAGATGAAGGTCGACCACAGCAGGATGAACAGCATCACAGCCGAAAATTTGATGCGCTCGGCGAAAGCGCCGACGATCAGGGCCGGCGTGATCATCGCGAAGGTCATCTGGAACACGAAGTAGACGAGTTCCGGGATCACCACGCCGTTGGAGAAGGTCGCCGAGGTCGAGTTGGCATCGATCCCGTGCATGAAGGCCTTGCCGAAGCCGCCGATCCAGGGCGTCATGCTGCCGCCGTCGCCGAAGGCGAGCGAGTAGCCGTAGATCGTCCAGGTCACGCCGATCAGGGAGACGATCGCAAACACCTGCGTCAGCACCGACGCCATGTTCTTGGTGCGGACGAGGCCGCCATAGAACAGGGCGAGGCCCGGGATCGACATCATCAGGACGAGCGCGCTGGATGTGAGCATCCAGGCGACGTCGCCCTTGTTGGCAACGGGGGCTGCTGCCGCGGCCGCGGCGGGCGCCGCGTCGTCGGCGAACGCCGTATCGACGAAGCCGGCAACGCAGAGCGCAGCGATGGCGAGGGCTGCCCATCCCGCTGGGGTGGGACGCTTAAACGTCATTTTCCATTACTCCTGAGTGATAAAGGGTGAGCGCGAAATCAAAGGGCCGCCGCATCCGCCTCGCCGGTGCGGATGCGAACCGCATGGTCGAGGTTGATGACGAAGATCTTGCCGTCGCCGATCTGACCGGTTTTGGCCGCCGAGGTGATGGCATCGATGGTCTTGTCGACCTGGTCGGCAGCGACAGCCACCTCGATCTTGATCTTGGGCAGGAAACTCACGGCATATTCGGCGCCGCGATAGATCTCGGTATGGCCCTTCTGCCGGCCATACCCCTTGACTTCAGTAACCGTGAGACCGTGAACGCCGATGGCGGTCAGGGCATCGCGGACTTCCTCGAGTTTGAATGGCTTAATAATCGCCATAACAATTTTCATGGGTCCTATCCCCGCTTGGGCCCGGCTCTCGGACGAAGACCGGGCGTTCTCGACTGAGGTTCACCACGCGGAGAGAAATTCACGACGCGGGGCACAGCCGGGACCCACAGAATCAAATGCCGTGCCAGATCGGCGGCATCGCCTAACGGATTATGAACGCGCGTGTTTTCGCGCTTTGCGCAACCACGGGCGAGCTGTGCTATTTGGTCGCGCCCAAGGAATAGTCACTGGTGATTAAATCCTGCGCACGCCAAGCTCCCGACACAATCCTGCCCATCGGCCGGGCAGAAAAGCGGTATCGGGAGCCGGATTTGAGCCTTGTTTACTGGAGCGCCTCGCCATGCTGCGAGATATCGAGGCCCTCGAGCTCAGCCTCGCGTGACACCCGCAGCGGCACCACAACACTGACGAGCTTGAGGATCGCGTAAGTGACGCCGGAACACCAGACCAGGGTTACGGCCACACCGTAAAGCTGGATCAGCAGTTGCTGCGGGTGGCCCTCGATCACACCCGACACCCCGCCGATGGAAGCGGTCGCAAAGACGCCGGCAAGCAGGGTTCCGGTCATGCCGCCGATGCCGTGCACGCCGAACACGTCGAGCGAATCGTCGTATTTGAAGCGCAGCTTCAGCCAGGTGCAGGCCCAGTAGCAGACCGCGCCCGCAACGATCCCGATAAGGACGCCATGCCAGGGCGCGACAAAGCCGGAGGCCGGCGTAATCGTGCCAAGGCCTGCCACCGCGCCGGAGATCATGCCGAGCACCGACGGCTTGCGCCGGCTCGACCACTCGATCGCGCCCCAGGTCAGCGCGCCGGCGCAGGCGGCCAGATGGGTGGCGACAATCGCCATCACCGCGCGCGAATTGGCAGCCAGCGCCGACCCCCCGTTGAAGCCGAACCAGCCGACCCAGAGCAGGCCGGTGCCTATGACGGCGAGCGAAAGATCGAATGGCGACAGGTTCTCGTGGCCATAGCCCTGGCGCTGGCCCATCACCCTCGCGGCGACCAGCCCACTGACGCCGGCGGACAAGTGCACGACGAGCCCGCCTGCGAAATCCAGCACGCCCATGCTTCCCAGGAAGCCGCCGCCCCAGATCCAGTGCGCCAGCGGAACATAGACGAGGACGAACCAGGCGATCGAGAACAGCAAGTAAGCGGAAAACCGCATGCGGTCGGCCACCGAACCCGCCACCAGCGCCACGGTGATGATCGCAAAGGTCATCTGGTACAGCATGAACAGCGCTTCGGGGATCGTCTTGGCCGCGGCGTTGACGCTGTCCATGCTCATCCCGGCGAGGAAGACGCGGTCGAGCGAGCCGAGCAAGGCGCCGTTACCGGTGAATACCAGGGAATAGCCGAACGCCGCCCACAGGATCGAAATGATCATCACCGCGGCGAGGCTCTGTGCCATGGTCGCCAGCACGTTCTTTTTCCGCACCATGCCGGAATAGAACAGCGCGAGCCCCGGAATGGTCATCATCAGCACCAGCGCGGTGGCGACGATCATCCAGGCGGTGTCGGCGGCATCGATGCTCGAGGTCGCGGCGAAGGCCGGCGTCGAGACCGAGAAGAGTGCAACAGCAAAGCCGATCAGCGCCGCGCCGCGCGCGCCGCGAGGCAGGAGTGCCCGCATTTTTATGTTCCCGCGTGATGCGCAGCCAGCGCCGTTGCCGGCCGCAGGATGGAAAGAACCGGGGTCAAAGCGCGTCGCTGTCGGTTTCGCCGGTGCGAATGCGCAGGGCGTGATCGATCGGCGTGACGAAGATCTTGCCATCGCCGATCTGGCCGGTGCGTGCGTGGGTGGTGATCACCTCGATGGCCTTGTCGGCCAGGTCGGCAGCGACGGCAATCTCGATGCGCAGCTTGGGCAGGAAGTTCACGACATATTCGGCGCCCCGATAGATTTCGGTATGGCCCTTCTGGCGTCCGTAGCCTTTGACTTCGGTCACCGTCATGCCGTGCACGCCGATCGCCGTCAGCCCCTGGCGGACCTCGTCCAGCTTGAATGGTTTGATGATCGCGACGATCAGCTTCATTGTCGGGGGCCCCACAGGATTAGGCGGCTTGGCCGGTCACGGACCAGCCTGCGGCAGTCTGGCATCTTTGTGGGCAAATGGCACAAAAAAGCTGCAACGTTAAGAGGGGCGTTGCCCTCTATTTGCAGGTTCTGCCTTCTGGGAGGCAAAGCAAGTTCGTCGGCAGGGTTCCGGCGGTGTTCAACTCCAGCCGGCTCTCCGCAACTCGAACTGGCCGCGAGGGGCATCGTCTCGCGCAGGTAAACTCAGCGCCGCTCGCGCACGGAGCCTTCCTGGGCGACGGAGGCCACCAGCGTGCCGTCGGGCTTGAAGATCAATCCGCGCGTCAACCCTCGCCCGCCTTGCGCGCTCGGCGAATCCTGCGCGTACAGCAGCCATTCGTCGGCGCGGAACGGGCGGTGAAACCACATCGCGTGATCGAGGCTCGCCGGCATCATCCGCTTGTCGAACAGCGTGCGGCCATAGCGCGCCATCACCGCATCCAGCAGCGAGAAATCCGAGGCATAGGCCAGCGCGCACATATGCAGCGCCGGGTCGTCGGGCAGCTTGGCCGCGGTCTTGATCCAGATATGGATGCGGCCGTTTTCGATCTTCTGGCCGAAATAGCGGCCGATCTCGACCGGACGCAATTCGATCGGACGATCGGACTCATAATAGCGACGGATGAATTCCGGCATTTCCGGAAACAGCGGCTGCTTGGACAATTCCTCGGCCGTGAGCTTCTCCGGCGGCGGCACGTCAGGCATCTTGTCCTGGTGGTCGAACGCGCCCTCCTCTTCGGCGTGGAACGACACCATGATCGAGAAGATCGCATTGCCGTGCTGGATCGCGGTGACGCGCCGCGTCGAATAGCTCTTGCCGTCGCGCAAACGCTCGACCTGATAGATGATCGGCACCTGCGGATCGCCGGGCAGGATGAAATAGCAGTGCAATGAATGCGGCAGCCTGCCCTCCACCGTCCGGCACGCCGCCATCATCGCCTGCCCGATCACCTGGCCGCCGAACACGCGCTGCCAGCTCGTCTTGGGACTGTTGCCGCGGAACAGATTCACCTCGATCGGCTCGAGGTCGAGGATGGACAGCAGGTCGATCAGGCTTTTGGACATTTGCGTGCTTTCGGCTGTTGGCGTCATTCCGGGGCGATGCGCCAGCATCGAACCCGGAATCTCGAGATTCCGGGTTCGGCTCTTTCGAGCCGCCCCGGAATGACGTGGTTGGGGCGCCAGTGGGCCCTTGTTTCGCCCTTCTGTTTCGCCCAGCTATAACCAGGTAGCAAGAGTGGAAGGCGGCCAGGTTCATGTCGGCACAAGGAAGCATTGTCATCGGCGGCGGCGCGTTTGCAGGCTTGGCGCTGGCGCTCGCGATCCGGCAGGGTCTGGGCGCGGATATTCCTGTCATTGTGGCCGATCCGGCGCTGGCCTCCCGGCCCAGCCGCGACCCCCGTGCCACCGCGATCGTTGCGGCCTGCCGGAGGCTGTTTGCCGCCATCGGGGTGTGGGAGGACGTCGCCGACGAAGCGCAGCCGATCCTCGACATGGTGATCACCGATTCCAAGCTGCACGACGCGACCCGCCCGGTGTTTCTGACCTTTGCCGGCCATGTCGAGCCCGGCGAACCGTTCGCGCACATGATCGAGAACCGCTACCTGATCGATGCCCTGGTCAGGCGCGCCGAAGCCAGCGGCGTCGAACTCAGAGCCACGGCCATCAGCGATTATGAGGCGCACCCCGACGGCATCGATGTGCACCTTGCCGACGGCAGCACCGTCGCAGCCGCCCTTCTGGTCGGCGCCGACGGCGCCCGCTCCAGACTGCGCGAGCGCGCCGGCATCCCGACCCATGGCTGGGACTATGATCAGTCCGGCATCGTCGTCACCGTCGGCCACGAGCGCGACCATGACGGCCGCGCCGAGGAGCATTTCCTGCCCGCCGGCCCGTTTGCAATCCTGCCGCTGAAAGGCAAACGCTCCTCGCTGGTCTGGACCGAGAAGCGCGCGGAGGCCAATCGCATCATAGCCCTCCCCGACGATGCGTTCATGGAGGAGCTCGAGCGGCGCTTCGGCCTGCATCTCGGGGAGATCAAGGTCCTGGACAAGCCGCGCGCCTTTCCACTGTCCTATTTCGTCGCCCGCTCCTTCATCGCCGAGCGGCTGGCGCTGATTGGCGACGCCGCCCATGTCATTCACCCGATCGCGGGCCAGGGACTCAATATGGGCCTGAAGGACGTCGCGGCGCTGGCCGAAGTCGTGGTCGACGCGGCGCGGCTCGGTATCGACATCGGGCAGGCCGACGTGCTCGAGCGCTATCAGCGCTGGCGGCGCTTCGACACCATGGCCATGGGTGTCGCCACCAACTCGCTCAACTTCCTGTTCTCGAACAAGTCGACGCTGTTGCGTACCGTGCGCGACATCGGGCTTGGCTTCGTCGACCGTACGCCGCCGTTGAAGAACCTCTTCATCCGCGAGGCCGCGGGCCTCACCGGTGAAGTGCCGCGGCTCCTGAAGGGCGAAGCGTTGTAGCGCAACAGGCCCTGTCTTTCCGGGGGGCACGTGAGCGCGAACCCGAAAATCTCGCGCCACAAGCTCTGGATTCCGGGTTCGCTCGCAGTCGCGAGCGCCCCGGAATGACCTCCCTCAATCAATGCGTCACGTTTTCCGCGATGAACGCCGCTATCTCCTGTACCATCGTGGCATCGAGCGGCCGATCCGGCTGGTTGTAGGCGGCGAGATCGTCGGCGTCGTCGCTCACGTCGACCAGGACGTGGTTCATCTGCGGAATCCATAAGGTCTTGGCGGCAAACGCTGCGGCGCTCAACGCCAGAAAATCGACCCGGGCGAGCTGGTGATCGCGACCGCCGGCGACGATCAGGATCGGCAGTTGCAGCTGTTTCAGCGGCGGGATCGGATCTGCGGTGAAGGCCGAGGCGATCCCGGGTTGCAACGCCGGCGGAATGGAAAGGCCCGGCGGGGTGGGATCGACGATCTGGCCGGCCATGATGGCGTCGATCGCCTTGGCGATCGGCTGATAGCTCTCGGGCGGGAGCTTCTTCTCCAGCTGCGCCTTGAGCACATCGCCCTGCGTTCGCGCAGCTGTGGCCAGCAGCACCAGGCCGTCGACGGGTTGCTTTTGCGCGGCCAGGATGGCGACTAGCCCGCCTTCGCTATGGCCGACCAGCACCAGCTTCGAAAACTTGCCCGTGCCGCGCAGATAGCTGACGAGCGAGGTCGCGTCGCCCACATAGTCCTTGAAGCGGAAATCCTCGGGCCGGCCGAACGCCGGCTTCCAGGTCCCGGCCCCGCGCTTGTCGTAGCGAAGCGTCGCGATGTTGCGCGCCACGAGCTGCTCGGAGAGTTTCTTCAAGGTCGCGGGCTTCATCTGCGGCCCGTTGCCGTCGTGATCGGTGGAGCCGGAGCCGGCGATCAACAGCGCAACCGGCGGATGATCGGCGCCCGCGGGCATCGTCAACACCGCATCGATCGCGCCGACGGTGATCTTGCTCTCTTCGGCGCCGCTCGCAGCCGCCCTGCCCGCATCCGTATTCACGTTGGTCGCGCCCTCGTTGGTCGCGCCTCCCACGTTGGTCCCGTTCACGTGAGCCTCCTGGGCCGACGCGGTCACGGTCAGGATTGACAGCAGGACGCCGAGAGCCGCCAGCATCGCGCGCATGGCCGGCTCACTCGATCTTTCGCGCCTCTTCCGGCAGCATGATCGGAATGCCGTCGCGAATGGGGTAAGCGAGTTTGGCCGAACGCGAGATCAATTCCTGCTTGGCGGCATCATATTCCAGCGGACCCTTGGTCACCGGACACACCAGGATCTCAAGCAGCTTGGGGTCGACGGTGTTCTCAGGGCGTTCGGACGCGGCGTTCATTTACGTGCTCCAGTCGTTGATTCCATCCTTAGCACAGCCGGGCCTGCCGTGTCGTCGCCCTGCGTCAAGGCCAGTCGCAGCAATTCGGTCAGCACGGCCTCCTGCTTGAGCTTGGGCAATGGCTTGTCGGACACGGCATAGCCGACGAAGCACCAATAGAGGATTTGTGCGCGCAGCTCCGCGAGCGCGGGCGGCAACCCGGTTCCGCGCAGCAGCGTTGCGACGTAATCCACACGGCGACGATCGATCGCCTGCACCGCGGCGCGCGCACGTGGATCGAACGTCGCCCAGCCGCGCACGGCCTTTTCCAGCGCGAGCCGGCCGGAAAAGCTCCGGCGCAGCAAAGCCGGCAGCGGATCATCGCCCTCAGGCACGGCCTCCAGGCCGGCGATGATCCGCTCGGCGGCGACCTCCCGCCAGTGATCCAGGACCGCGGCGTGATAAGCGTCGAGATCGTTGAAGTGCCAATAAAAGCTGCCGCGCGACACACCCAGGGCCCTGGCCAGCGGCTCGGCCTTTAGCGCCGTGAATCCGCTGGTCGCCAGCGCCCTGAGGCCCGCATCGAGCCAGTCCTGAGCGGAGAGTTGATCAGCCATGATGAGCAACCATACACTCATGTATTGACATGCGCCAGAGTCGGGCCTTACATCCATACACAACTGTATGGAGATATTTGGGGGCGTCGATGCGCGACATCCTGCTGCAAAGTTCGGGGCTGCTCGCGATAGCGGCGGCCTTGGCTCACGGCATGCTCGGCGAAACCAGGGTGTTTGCCCGCGCGACGATTGAGCCGAAGCGGGTTCGCAGCTTGATCCGTGCGGTATGGCAGGCCGGCACCGTCGCGTGGATCGGCGGCGGCATCCTCCTGATCGTGGCCTCAGAGATAGCTTCGCAAGCAGCGCGGCACTGGATCATCGCGATCTTCGCCGTCGTGTTCGGCTTTGCCGCGCTGGGCAACGCCTGGGCGCTTCGCGGCAGGCATTTCGGTTGGATCGCCATGAGCGCCGTGGTCGCATTGGCCGTTGCGGGTTATTGAACGGCCGCGCCCGACGCTGGGAACGACCGCGCCGTTCGTCACGAAAGATTAGAATCGCTCCAGTTTAGAACGAGTCTTTTTGGTCTTCGCGGTCGCAATCCGTTAGCTGGTGCCGTCAAAAGGGGGCGAGCGGCGGGTCATCAGCATGCGCGGAACGGTCGGATTTGCACGGCATGCCGCCGTCGCCAGCAGCCTCGCGCTCGCGTTGCTCTGCCTGTCCGGCGCCGCGCGCGCCGATGATGCCGATGATTGGCTCGAGATCGAAACCAAATACATCTTCGGCTTCACCACCGGCTCGGGCATTGGCATCGAGGGCGAGAAGGAATTCACCGTCGACAGCATCGGCCGCTTCGGCAAGCGCGACGGTCATTATGCCGCGACCGAGACCAAATATGAGTACGAATTCACGCCCTCCCAATTCGTTCAGATCGAGTTCGGTGCGCTCGGCTCGACTCACAATATCGGCGGCGTGACCGGCCTCGACAACCGCAACGCCGCGGGCTTTGCCGGCGGCTTTGCCGAATTCCGCTACCTGGCGGTCGAACGCACCTCGAACAATCCGCTGTCGGTGACGCTCGCCTTCGAGCCGAATGTCCGGCTCATCGACGAGACCAGCGGCGAGCGCGTGCACAATTACGAGTTCGAGACCAGCGTCAACGCCGACCTCGAACTGCTGCACAATCGGCTCTATGCGGGCTTCGATCTTCTGTACGAGCCGGAAGTGACCTGGACCGCGCTGGACGAAACCGTGCGCGAAGCGACCATCGGCGGGTCGGCGGCGCTGTCGTTACGCATCGCGTCCGGCGTCTTGATCGGCGGCGAGGTCTGGTATGTGCGCCACTATGACAGCCCGACGCTATCGGCCTTCACCGGGGACGCGGTGATGCTCGGGCCGTCGCTTTATGTGCAGTTCACGCCGAAAACCTTCATGGTCGCGGCCTGGAACTACCAGGTGTGGGGCCGCGAGGCCGGCACGCCGCTCGCGCTCAATCTGTCGGAATTCCAGCGCAACCGCGCCCGCTTGAAATTCGCCTGGGAATTCTGATCTTGCTTCGGAAGGGATCGATGATGACTCGTTACATGGCAAGGCCGCTCGCTTTGACCGCCGCATGCGCGTTCATGCTTGTCCATGCGGTTCCGCTCCACGCGGAGCAGGCGGTCGAAGTCCACCTCACCTATGCCAATGGGGCGTTCCAGCCCGGCGAAGTCCGCGCGCCGGCGGACAGGCCGGTGGTGTTCCGGGTGAAGAATCTCGACGGCAAGGCGATGGAATTTGAAAGCACGTCGCTGCGGGTCGAGAAGGTCGTGCCTTCCAGGAGCGAGGGCATCATCAACGTGCGGGCGCTGAAACCGGGCCGCTACGAGTTCTACGACGACTTCAATCAAAAGGCGCGCGGCGCGCTGACCATAAAATAGCTGCGACAGGAAGAGCCAAGGTGCTGGCGGCGCTCATCATCGTGTTTCGTGAAGTGTTCGAGGCCGGACTCATCGTCGGCATCGTTCTCGCCGTCACCGGATCGGTGCCGCATCGTACGCGCTGGATCGGCGGCGGCGTACTGGCGGGTGTCGTGGCGGCGTGCCTCGTCGCGGCCTTCGCCGGCGCGTTGTCGCAGCTGTTCGAAGGCATGGGTCAGGAGCTGTTCAACGCGGCGATCCTCGGCATCGCCGTGGTGATGCTGACCTGGCACAATGTCTGGATGGCGCGGCACGGCCGGGAGATCGCCGGTGAAATGCGCGCGATCGGAACGGCGGTCGCCGAAGGCGATAAGCCGCTGCTCGCGCTCGCCGTCGTGGTCGGCGTGGCCGTGCTGCGCGAGGGCAGCGAGGTCGCGCTGTTCCTGTACGGCGTGGCGGCTTCCGACGGCAGCTCGGGTCTGGCGCTCCTGCTCGGCGGCACTCTCGGCCTCCTGCTCGGCGCCGGCGTCTGCCTCCTCACCTATCTCGGCCTTTTGCGGATTCCGCCGCGGGCGCTGTTCCGCACCACGACGGTGCTGATCACCCTGCTAGCGGCCGGCATGGCCGCGCAGGCCGTCGCCTTTCTCGAGCAGGCGAACTGGCTGACCTCGCTGGACACGGTGGTGTGGAATTCGGGCTGGCTGCTGTCGGAGCAGAGCATCCCCGGGCGAGCCTTGCATACGCTGGTCGGCTACACCGACCAGCCGACGGAAATGCAGCTGCTGGTCTATCTCGCCGTCATTGCCGTCACCGGCTTGCTGATGCTGTTGACTGCGCCGGAACGCCGCGGCCATGCCGTCGCGGCCGGATGATGCGATAGGCCGGCAGCAGATTACATCGCGGCCGCCATCACCACCTCGGCCAGCAGCTGCTCGCGCCTGGTCTGCGAGCGGCAGCCTTTCATGGTGGCGGCAAAGCGCTCCAGGATGCCGTCCTCGAACGCGGTGACGATGGTGTCGTGAACGTAGCTCTTGCGGCAGATCGCCGGTGTGTTGGAGAGCTGGTCGGCGGCGGCGCGCACCGCTTCCAACACCTGGCGTTTGCGACCGCGGGCGCTCTTCGCCGGCGTGATCCGCGACAGCGATTCGAGCGCGACGGCGGACGCCATCAGGGTGCGGAAATCCTTCAGCGTGATCTTGATCCCGGCGATGTCGCGCAGGAAGCTGTTCACTTGCGTCGTGTTCACCGCGCGCACCGTGCCGGAGCCGTCGCGATACTGGAACATGCGCCGGCCGGGGAGGCTGCGTAAAATGCGGACCGCTCGCACCAGCTTCGCCGCGTTGCATTCCTTGCGCACGGCCTTGCCGCCTTTGGCCTTGAAGGTGAGGACGAGGCTGTCCTCTTCCAGCGTGACGTTGGATTTCAGCAGCGTCGAGGCGCCGCGCGTGCCGTTCAGCCGCGCATAGGATTCGCTGCCCGGGCGGATCGCGGTGCGCGCGATCAGCTCGATCACGGCCGCCAGCGCAAACTCGCGCGTCGGCTCCTCGCCCGACAAAATCGCCGAGACGTTGCGCCGGATCTTCGGCAGCGCGCCGACCAGCTTGGCGAGCCGATGCGCCTTGCGCTGCTCGCGCACCTTTTCCCAATCGGCGTGATAGCGATATTGCAGCCGGCCCGCGGCATCGCGCCCGACCGCCTGCAGATGCGAATTGGGATTGGGCGAGTAGCGCACCTCGCGATAGGCCGGCGGCACCGCCATCGCGTGCAGGCGGCGGATGGTGCGCGCATCGCGGATATGCGAGCCATTGGCCCGCACGAAGGAATAGCCCTTGCCACGCTTGATGCGGCGGATGGTCAATTCCTGCTGCTCGCCGAGCTTCAGGCCGACTTCCTTGGCCATGGCTTCGACGGAATTCGCGGCCTTGAGCACGGGCTTCTTGGGAGCCGGCTTGGGCCATTGGCCCAGGGCTTTGGCCAACGCCACCTCGGGATCGGCGGAATCCGGCCGCGTGGCTTCGAAATTCTGCTGATCCATCATGGGTTTAGACGCCTTGCTCCTGTTTATCCGCCAACGCCGATTCTTGTGTCTTTGTTCCGGCCGGGCCGGTTCAAGCCCTGGGAGGGGCATTTAGGGCGTAGTTTTCCACAAGGCGAGTCCCAAACGCGGGAGCCGCGGTTCCCAAATACCGGTCATGGGAGGTATTCGACCGCTAACCTTGATGCCGACCCAAGGTAGATGCGCCGCCAAACGGATCGCGAGAAGCCAACCGGAACACATTCCACATCGGGCCTCGCGCCGCTTTGATCTCCCGCATGCCCCGGCACGTCCGAAGATCCTACTTGTTCCGCTTGTCGGTGCTGGTAAGCCCGACGATAATCGCAAGCCAAGCAAAGACGGCAGTCGGCGGGTTCAAGCGCCCGCAGGCCGCGTTGGTGGAGGGTGAGAAATGTCCGAGAAGATTTACGACGTGCCGGCCGAATGGGCGAAGCGCGCCTGGGTCGATCAGGCCAAATATCGCGAGATGTATGCCCGCTCGATCTCCGATCCCAATGGCTTCTGGGCGGAACAGGCGAGGCGGCTCGACTGGATGAAGACCCCCACCAAGGTCGAGAACTGCTCGTTCGCGCCCGGCCATATTTCCATCAAGTGGTTCGAGGACGGCGTGCTCAACGTCGCCTACAACTGCATCGACCGCCACTTGCATTCGCGCGGCAACCAGACCGCGATCATCTGGGAGGGCGACGACCCCTCGCAGTCCCGGCACATCACCTACAAGGAACTGCATGACGAGGTCTGCAAGATGGCCAACATCTTGCGCAACCGCAACGTCAAGAAAGGCGACCGCGTCACCATCTATCTTCCGATGATCCCGGAGGCGACCTATGCGATGCTCGCCTGCGCGCGCATCGGGGCTATTCATTCGGTGGTGTTCGCAGGCTTCTCGCCCGACAGCCTCGCCCAGCGCATCAACGATGCCAAATCCAAGGTGGTCATCACCGCCGACGAAGGCCTGCGCGGCGGCAAGAAGGTGCCGCTGAAGGCCAATGTCGATGCCGCGCTCGCCAAGACTGAAGACGTCGACTGGGTCGTGGTGGTCAAGCGCACCGGCGGCAAGGTCGACATGAAGCCCTCGCGCGACCTCTGGTATCACGAGGCGGCCGCGGTCGTGACCACGGAATGCCCCTGCGAGCATATGCACGCCGAGGATCCGCTGTTCATCCTCTATACGTCAGGTTCGACCGGGCAGCCCAAGGGCGTGCTGCACACCACGGCCGGCTATCTGGTGTTCGCAGCGATGACGCATCAATACGTCTTCGACTATCACGAGGGCGACATCTATTGGTGCACCGCCGACGTCGGCTGGGTCACCGGCCACAGCTATATCGTCTACGGGCCGCTCGCCAACGGCGCGACCACGCTGATGTTCGAAGGCGTGCCGAACTATCCGGACAATTCCCGGTTCTGGAATGTCATCGACAAGCACAAGGTCAACATCTTCTACACCGCGCCGACCGCGATCCGCGCGCTGATGCAGGCCGGCGACGAACCGGTGAAGAAGACCTCGCGGGCTTCGCTGCGGCTGCTTGGGTCGGTCGGCGAGCCGATCAATCCGGAAGCCTGGGAATGGTATCACCGCGTCGTCGGCGAGGACCGCTGCCCGATCGTCGATACCTGGTGGCAGACCGAAACCGGCGGCATCCTGATCACGCCGCTGCCCGGTGCGACCAGGCTCAAACCGGGCTCGGCCACGCAGCCCTTCTTCGGCGTGGTGCCCGAGATCGTCGATGCCGACGGCAACGTGCTGCAGGGCGAGGCGACCGGCAACCTCTGTATCACCCGTTCCTGGCCCGGGCAGATGCGCACCGTCTATGGCGATCACGCCCGCTTCGAGCAGACCTACTTCTCGACCTACAAGGGCAAGTACTTCACCGGGGACGGCTGCCGGCGCGATGCCGACGGCTATTACTGGATCACGGGTCGCGTCGACGATGTCATCAATGTTTCCGGCCATCGCATGGGCACCGCCGAGGTCGAAAGCGCGCTGGTGGCGCATGCCAAGGTGTCGGAGGCCGCCGTGGTCGGCTATCCCCACGACATCAAGGGCCAGGGCATCTACGCCTACGTGACCCTGATGGCGGGCACCGAGCCGAGCGAGGATTTGCGCAAGGAACTGGTGAACTGGGTGCGCAAGGAGATCGGCCCGATCGCCTCCCCCGATCAGGTCCAGTTCGCACCCGGCCTGCCCAAAACCCGCTCCGGCAAGATCATGCGCCGTATCCTGCGCAAGATCGCCGAGGACGATCCGTCCAGCCTCGGCGACACCTCGACGCTGGCCGATCCGGCCGTGGTCGATGACCTCGTCAAGAACCGGCAGAACCGCAAGGCGACGGCGTAGCGGGACATTACCGTCATCCGGGTCGTTCGCGTTTTAGCGAGCGACCCGGAATCCAGAAGTTGTGGCGCGAAATTCCGGGTTCGATGCCGGTCCGGACTGATGGGATCAGTCGCGCCGCTCACGCGATTGTCAGGGAATGTGACGCTTCTGCGGCGCTTTCCGGGCAGGTGTTGTTTTCAAGTCATTTACTTTGTCTGCAACATTTCCTCCCATCTCCGTACCGAATGAGACCGACGCCTCCGCGTGGCAAGCATCCGGTTAACGCGCGCGGTTCAGAATGCGTGGGTCATCAGCGCTTCTGCGGGGTTCGCACGCATTTGACGGTCCCGCGGGGCGGCTCGATGTAGCGCGGAGGGGAACGATGTCGACGCGGATTGCGGTGGCCCTGGCGGCCATCATCGGGACGGGATTGCTGACGACCGGCGCGGCGCAGGCGCGACCGGAGATGGTCGAGATCCACAATCAATATTCGCCGGGGACGGTCGTGGTCCGCACCAACGAGCGGCGGCTCTATTTCATTCTCGATGCCGGCCACGCCATGCGTTACCCCGTGGGCGTCGGCAAGGCCGGCAAGCAGTGGGCGGGCACGACGCAGATCGATGGCAAGTACCGCAATCCCGCCTGGTCGCCGCCGGCCCAGGTGAAGCATGACATCCCGAGCCTGCCGAATGTGATTCCAGGCGGCTCGCCGCACAATCCGATGGGGGTCGCGGCGCTCACGCTCGCCGGCGGCGAATATGCCATCCACGGCACCAACAGGCCGGGTTCGGTCGGCGGCTTCGTCTCTTATGGCTGCATCCGCATGTACAACGCCGACATCACCGACCTCTATAGCCGCGTCTCCGTCGGCACGCCGGTGGTGGTGACCCGCTGAAGCATCGAGGGGCAGGCGAAGCGAAAGCCGCACGATCAGCGGCTCTTGCTTGCGCGGGGCCGCCCAGCGTCGCGGTCTGCCGGCCCTCAAAAATCCGAGGCGATGCCCTTTTTCTCCCAATCGCCGTATCGGGTCGGTTCCGGCCCTTTCGGGCCCTGAAATTCCTTGGGCATCGGCTTGGCGTTCGCCGCGGCCTGCCGGCGCGCTTCAGCTTCCGCAAGCGCGCGCTGGGCCGCCGGCGGCAACGGCTTGCGTTCGGCTGGCGCCGCGCCCGGTTCGGATCGTGACGGATCGTTGCTCATCATCTTGCTCCATCCCGGCGTCTGACAGGCCGGCTTTCGCTTTTCAAAACATCGTGGGTGCGTTGCGAAAAAGCCAGAGGCGGATTCTTACAATTGGCATATTCGCATGCCAGAGGTCGGCGCCTGTTCAACGGCATGCCCGGAAGCTTTTTGCGGAACTGCCCCTTTTCTCCAAGTAAACTTCTCTCCAAGTAAACTTCCAGCATGCCCTCCCAGCGATTCGCGCCCCCTACCGAAGTGCCTGGTCTCGCGGCGCGACGGATCGCGGCGGATATCGTGGACGGCGTCCTGCACAAGCGCCGCACGCTCGACGACCAGCTTGATGGGACCGGCGCCCATCCGGGACTGAAGACGCTGCCTGATCGCGATCGCGCGCTGATGCGGCGGCTGGTGGCCACCATCCTGCGTCGGCTCGGCACGCTGACCCATGTCCTGTCGCGCCTGCTCGACCGCGGCATGCCGACGGATGCGCCACGTGCGCAAAGCGCGCTGATGATCGGCGCCGCGCAGATTCTCTGGATGGACGTCCCCGACCACGCTGCGGTCGATCTGTCGGTGCGACTGGTGCAGTCGGACCGGCGCGCTGCCAAATATGCCGGGCTCGTCAACGCCGTGCTGCGTCGCTGCGCACGTGAAGGCCAAGGTCTGATCGCGGAAGTCGAGGCGCAGATGCTCGACCTGCCGCCCTGGCTCGCCCAGCGTTGGATCGCTCATTACGGCGAGGCCACGGCCCGCGATATGGCGGCCGCGATCGGCCATGAGCCGTCGCTCGACCTCACCGTCAAGGCGGACGCCGCGCAATGGGCGAGCCGCCTGCATGGCGAGGTGCTGCCGACGGGCTCGGTCCGCACGCTGCTGCAGGGCTCGGTGACCGTGCTGCCGGGATTCGCGGAGGGACAGTGGTGGGTGCAGGACGCCGCCGCGGCCTTGCCTGCGCGGCTGTTCGGCGAGATCACCGGCAAGACCATTCTCGACCTCTGCGCCGCGCCGGGCGGCAAGACGGCGCAACTCGCGCACGCCGGCGCCCGGGTCGTCGCGCTCGATCGTTCGCCGGCGCGGATGGCGCGCCTGCGCGACAATCTTGCCCGGCTTTCGCTGCAGGCCGAGGCCGTCACGGCGGATGCCTGCGAGTGGCAGGCAGGGGAGCGCGGCCTGTTCGACGGCATCCTGCTCGATGCGCCCTGCACCTCGACCGGCACCATCCGGCGCCATCCCGATGTTGCCTGGCTACGCCAGGAGAGCGACATCGCGCAGCTCGTCGCGCTGCAGAAGCGGCTGCTGGCAAAGGCCGTGAGCCTGCTCAAGCCAGGCGGAACCCTGGTCTATTGCACCTGCTCGCTCGAACCGGAGGAAGGCGAGGCGGCGATTGCCGCGTTGCTCGAGGCCGAGCCCGAGCTGCGACGCCTGCCAATCGAGCCGGTCGAAGTGGGCGGCGTGGCCGAGCTCATCAATCGCGATGGCGATTTGCGGACCCTGCCCTGCCACCTGCCGCATGCCGATCCGCGTTTCGCCGGACTTGACGGATTCTATGCTGCGCGCTTGGTGCGTTGACGCGTCCCCGCAAGATGTGGATGGTAGCGTCAGTTCGTTGGCTTAAGCCTGATTTTGCACCGGAATTTGCGCTTAGTGTCCTGATTCGCGCGCTTTCAAGTGGATGTTAAAGCCGCGGATCGGGATTAAAAGGATTCGCCAGAGAATACTTCTCTCCCCAATTCAAGGTTAGGCGTGTCGGTCGCTCAACGCAGACGCATTTCGACCCTGATCATGGGCCGTTTCGCGCGGAACCTGATGGCGCGCGCAAGCGGCGGATCGGCTGCGGTTTCGCGGCTGTGGCCCGGCCGTGCCGACCGGCTGATCATCGCACCGCACGATCTGCGCACCGCGGACGCCACGCGTGCCGCCGAGATCTATGCCGGTCGCTTCGTTTTCGCCGGCAAGATCGTGACCTGCCATGGCCGCTCCATCTTCGAGCTCGAGCCGCCGTCGGAAGACTGGGAAGTCGCCCTGCTCGGTTTCGGCTGGCTGCGTCACCTGCGCGCCGCCGACACCGCGCTGACCCGCGCCAACGCGCGGGCGCTCGTGGACGACTGGATGTCGAATCCGGCGCAGAAGCGGCCGGTGGCGCGCCGCGCCGATGTGCTGGCACGGCGCATCATTTCGCTGCTGTCGCAAGCCCCGCTCGTGCTCAGCGATACCGACGGCAAATTTTATCGCCGCTATTTGCGCGGGCTGACGCGCGAAATCCGCCAGTTGCGCCACGTGATGATCAACATGCCCGACGGCGTGCCGCGGCTGCAGGCGATGATTGCGCTGTGTTACGCCTCGCTGTGCCTTGCCAACCAGGCGCGGCATATCAAGATCGCGAGCAAGAAGCTGTCGGAGGAGCTGCAACGCCAGATCCTGCCCGACGGCGGCCACGTCTCGCGCAATCCGGGTGCGCTGATCGAGCTTCTGATCGATTTGTTGCCGCTGCGGCAGACCTTTTCCGCCCGCAATATCGCGCCGCCGCCTGCGCTCTTGAACGCGATCGACCGCATGATGCCGATGCTGCGCTTCTTCCGCCACGGCGATGGTTCGATCGCGCTGTTCAACGGCATGAGCGGCACGCCGTCGGATGTTTTGGCCACGCTGCTCGCCTATGACGACACCTACGGCACGCCGATGGCGAGCATGCCCCATAGCGGGTTTCAACGCCTGGACGCCGGCGCCACGACCGTCATCATGGATACCGGCGCGCCGCCGCCGGCGAGCGTCAGCCACGAGGCCCATGCCGGCTGCCTGTCGTTCGAGATGTCGTCGGGCCAGACCCGCATCGTCACCAACACCGGCATGCCCTCGACCGGGCGTGATAATTGGCGCGCCTTTGCGCGCAGCACGGTGGCGCATTCGACCCTGACCTATCACGACACGTCCTCCTGCCAGTTCGTCGAGATGTCGGCGATGAAGCGCTTGCTGCGCGGGGCTCCGATCGTCAGCGGGCCGCTGCATGTCGAAGCGTCTCGCGAGGTGGTTGCGAACGGGACGCTGCTGACGACCTCGCATGACGGCTACGTGCCGCGCTTCGGCGTCTGGCATCGGCGCGTGGTCCTGCTCGCGCATGACGGGTCCCGGCTCGACGGCGAAGATACGGTTGCGCCGGCATCGGGTGCGCGGATCAAAGGCCATGATGCGGACTACGCCTTGCGCTTCCACCTGCATCCCTCGGTGAAGGCGAGCCGGTTGTCGGATGCGCGCGGCGTAATGCTGGTGCTGCCGAATCGCGATGTCTGGACCTTCGAGGCGCTGGACGACAGGGTCGAGCTTGAAGACAGCGTGTTTCTGGCCGGCAATGACGGTCCCCGGCGCACGGCCCAGATCGTGGTCAGGCAGGATGCGCGGCATGCCAGCTCGGTCCGCTGGAGCCTCGTGCGTTCGGCCACCTCCGCCGCCGCGACCAACGCCCGCCGCAATGCGCGGCGCGAACCGGAATTGCCGCTGTAGCTGGAGTCTCCGCCGGAACAGACTTTCGAATATCCGGCCGTGAAGGGCCGCGCAGAGGGCCCGCCGTGGCCGAGCTTGCCGGTTCCGGGTTCGTCGTTATGCGGCGCCCCAGAATCACGGAATGAAGCAATCAGAGTCACGACACTAGCCGTTGTGGATGATGCCGGAAGCTGCTAACCAGCATGCGCTCGCGCGACTGGCGATTTTGGATGGAGCACCATCGGGAAGCGCGAGAGTTTCTGCCGCGCGCCTGGGCATCAGCACTTCCTGAACAGAGGATTTTGCCCATGACCGACCAACTCCGCCGCGTCAGCCGCGCGCTATTGTCCGTTTCCGATAAATCCGGCTTGATCGAATTCGCCCGCGCCCTCGCCGCCCGAGGCGTCGAACTGGTTTCGACCGGCGGCACCGCGAAGGCGATCGCCGCGTCCGGGCTGAAGGTGAAAGACGTTTCCGACCTCACCGGCTTTCCGGAGATGATGGACGGACGGGTAAAGACCCTGCACCCGAAAGTGCATGGCGGCCTGCTGGCGATCCGCGACAATGCCGAACATGCGCAAGCGATGAAGGCGCATGGCATTGCGCCGATCGATCTATTGGTGGTCAACCTTTATCCATTCGAGGCCACCGTCGATAAAGGTGCCGATTTCGCCCACTGCATCGAGAATATCGACATCGGCGGCCCGGCGATGATTCGCGCTGCCGCGAAGAACCATGAGGACGTCGCGGTCGTCGTGGAAGCGCAGGATTATGAAGCCGTCCTCGCCGAGCTCGCCGCCAATGACGGTGCAACCACGCTCGCACTGCGCCGCCGGTTCGCCGCCAAGGCCTACGCGCGCACCGCGGCCTATGATGCGGCGATTTCCAACTGGTTCGCAAAGCAATTGCAGATCGAGGCGCCGGACTATCGCACCCTGGGTGGCCGCCTGATCCAGTCGTTGCGCTATGGCGAAAATCCGCACCAGACCGCAGCCTTCTATGCGATGCCGGAAAAGCGCGCCGGCATTGCCACCGCGCGGCAACTTCAGGGCAAGGAACTCTCCTACAACAACATCAACGACACCGATGCGGCCTATGAGTGCGTCGCCGAGTTCGATCCCAAGCGGACCGCGGCCTGCGTGATCGTCAAACACGCAAACCCTTGCGGTGTCGCCGAAGGACCGGATCTGGTCACCGCCTATCGCAGGGCGCTGGCTTGCGACTCCACCTCCGCCTATGGCGGCATCATCGCGCTCAATCGCACGCTGGACGCCGACACGGCACGCGCCGTGACCGGCATTTTCACCGAGGTGATCACCGCGCCGGACGCAACCGACGAAGCCATCGCCATCATTGGCGGCCGGAAAAACCTTCGGCTGCTGCTGGTCGGCGGGCTGCCGGATCCGCGCGCGCTGGGCTTGACGGCCAAGACGGTCGCAGGAGGCCTGCTCGTGCAGAGCCGCGACAATGCCGTCGTCGATGACATGGCACTGAAGACGGTGACCAAGCGCGCGCCCACGGAAGCCGAATTACGCGATTTGAAATTCGCATTCCGCGTCACCAAGCATGTCAAATCCAACACGATCGTCTATGCCAAGGACCTCGCGACCGTCGGCATCGGCGCAGGGCAGATGAGCCGTGTGGATTCGGCGCGCATCGCCGCCCGCAAGGCGCAGGATGCGGCGAAGGAGTTGAAGCTCGCCGAACCCTTGACCAAGGGTTCGGTGGTCGCCTCCGATGCCTTCTTCCCCTTCGCCGACGGCATGCTGGCCTGCATCGAGGCCGGTGCCACCGCCGTGATCCAGCCAGGCGGTTCGATCCGCGACGATGAGGTGATCAAGGCCGCCGACGACCACGGCATCGCCATGGTGTTCACCGGGGTCAGGCATTTTAGGCATTAACTCGGGCGCGTCGTTCCGGGGCGCGCGTGAGCGCGAACCCGGAATCTCGCGCCGCAATCTCCAGATTCCGGATTCGATGCGTCGCATCGCCCCGGAATGACGGCAAATAACTACTGCCTCACGCGCGAGAGCAGCGCCAATCCGGCGACGAAAAACAAGACCAGCACGGCCATGCCGGCCTTCTGGCTTGCGGTCGCGGCGGTGACGATGCCGATCAAGAGCGGGCCTATGAACGATGTCACCTTCCCGGTCAGCGCGAACAGGCCGAAGAACTGCGCGATGCGGTCTTTGGGTGCAAGCCGGATTAGAAGCGAGCGCGAAGCTGCCTGCAGCGGTGCACCGGCGGCGCCGATCAGGCAGCCCAGGATGAGATAAGCGCGCTCCGCGGCGGACGCGAACAAGGCGCCGCCGGGGACGGGCGGCGCAACCTTGATGAAGAGAATGGAATCCTTCTCCACCAACAGGATCATCACGATCGCGACCAAGAGCAGGGTCATGCTGCCCGTGATCACCGTCTTCGGCCCGAGATAGTCGTCGAGCTTGCCGCCGAACCACCCGCCGAAGGTGCCGGCGATGGCAAGGATGATGCCGAAGGTGCCGATCTGGATGGTGTTCCAGCCGAAAGTGCCCGCCGCGTAAATGCCGCCGAAGGCAAACAGCGAGACGAGCCCGTCGGTGTAGATCATGTTGGCGATCAGGAAGGTTGCGATCCGTTTACGCTTGGGCAGCTCGATGAGCGTCTGCTTCAATTCGTTCAGGCCCTCGCCCAAAGCCTCGCGTAAGCGAAGCCGTGCCGGATAGTCGGGTGTCAGCAGAAACATCGGCAGCACGAAGACGATGAACCAGACGCCGGTCAGGGGACCGGAGATGCGGTCGCCTTGATGGGTGACCGGATCGAGTCCGAACAGCGGCGCAAAGCCGAACAGCGTGCGTCCGGTCTGCGGATTGGCGGCGAGAAAGCCGAGCACCAGGATCAGGCTCAAGATGCCGCCGATATAACCTGTCGCCCAGCCGGTGCCGGACAGCCGGCCGATGCGCTCCGGCGGCACCAGCGTCGGCATCATTGCGTTGTTGAAGACGGTGGCGAATTCCACACCGATGGTTGCGATCGCGTATGCGAACAAGAGCGGGGCAATGAGGTGCGTGTTGCCTGGCGCGCCGAACCACATCAAGGACGAACCGATCACCAGCAGGGCGCCAAAGGCCGCGATCCACGGCTTGCGGCGGCCGGAGGCATCGGCGATGGCGCCGAGCACCGGCGACAGCAGCGCGATCGCCATGCCTGCCGCGGCCGTCGCGAAACCCCAAAGGGCCTGGCCGCTGGCCGGATTGGGCGCGACGTGGGTCGCGAAATAGGGCGCGAACACGAAGGTGGTGATCAGCGTAAAATAAGGCTGTGCCGCCCAATCGAAGAAGATCCAGCTAATGACGGCCGCGCGCGAGGGATAGGTTCGCTGCGCCCCGATGTCGTCCGTCGTCACTGCCGTCACCGCCATTGCAAGCTGCCCTTCACGCCGTCGCGCTTTGCCAAACCCGTCGCAATGCCTATAGCATGGCCGTGACATCCCATTGGTCGTCTCCCGCGGCGGAAATTTGATGGACGCGTTCATCTTTACAAGGCGCAGGCTGGTCGCAGCCTGTGCGGCTCTGGCGCTGTGCTTGACGGCGACGTCCGCGCCGGCGCAGCGGCGCGCCGCCTATACGCCGCCTGCTGCCGATAGCGTCCATGCCGTCCCTGCCAAGCACGGCCTCGTCGTGGCGCAGGAGAAAATCGCCGCGCGCATCGGCGCGGACATCCTAAAGCGCGGCGGCAACGCCATCGATGCGGCGGTCGCGACCGGATTCGCGCTCGCCGTGACCTATCCGCGCGCGGGCAATATCGGCGGCGGCGGCTTCATGGTCATCCATCTCGCCGCCCGCAATGAGGATGTCGCGATCGACTATCGCGAGACGGCGCCGGCTGCGGCGACGCCGGGCATGTTCCTCGGCGCCGACGGCAAGCCGGATCCGGCAAAATCGCGCGATTCCGCGCTCGGTGTCGGCGTTCCCGGCACGGTCGCCGGGCTCAGCCTGGCGCTGGAAAAATACGGCTCAGGCAAGTTCAGTTTGGCCGAACTGCTGCAGCCTGCAATCAGGCTGGCGCGCGAGGGCTTTGTCGT
>JBLMWS010000096.1:0-21594 GCA_050257355.1 Gemmatimonas sp. | reverse complement strand
TTGCGGCCGGCCGGCGGCGCCCAGCGCGCAAAGCGCAACTCGGCCCCGTCGGGGGTCTTGATGATGCCGCTGATCACGTCTTCCGGAACGGGATTGGCAGGAATGGAGACCAGCGTCATGGCGTTTCGCGGACTAGGTGAAAGGTGCGGGAATTCAAGGGATGGGCAAGGGTGGGAACGTCAAAAAGCACGCTGGTCGCGCCCTCTTGAACGCGGTTTCACCCCTCCCATATCACCATCGTGCAGGCCGCTACCAGTGTCTCCGGACATCAGGCTGCACATCCTTGAAGGCCCGGCCCCGTTGGCGGGCGGGTTGATTGCAACAGTCGCTCAATGGAGGACTACATGCGTACCTACGATCTCACTCCGTTTTATCGTTCCACCGTCGGTTTCGACCGCCTCTTCTCCCTGCTCGACCAGACGACCTCGGACGGCAGCCCCGGTTATCCGCCCTACAATATCGAGCGGACCGGTGAGAACGCCTACCGCATCAGCGTCGCGGTCTCCGGCTTTTCCAAAGATGAGCTTTCCATCGTCGCGAAAGAAAACACGCTGACGATCAAGGGCGAGAAAGTCGCCAACGAGAACGGCAAGGACAGGACCGAAGTGCTGTATCGCGGCATTGCCGCGCGCGCCTTCGAGCGCGTATTCCAGCTCGCCGATTTCGTCGTGGTGAAGAATGCGTCGCTCGAGAACGGCCTGCTCCACGTCGACCTCGTGCGCGAGATTCCCGAGGCCAAGAAGCCGCGGCAGATCCCGATCAACGGCGCTGCGCAACCGGCGCAGGTAACCACCGGCTCGGCCGACAAGGCCGCCGCCTGATCCGCTAAGCTTCAAACACGCTGAATAAAACGCCCCGGCTTGCCGGGGCGTTTTTTGCAGGGGGCGATCACAGCGGGGTGAGGGTCCGTAACACCCTCCCCCGCGCGAGCGAAGGTCATGGCGACCGATGCAAACACGGAGCGCGCTGTGACCCTGATCCGAACCCTGACCCTTGCCGCCACCCTTCTCGCCGCGCCGTTTGGCCTGGCGCAAGCGGCGCAGCCCACACCCGCCAAGAACGTCGTGCTGGTGCACGGAGCCTGGGCCGACGGCTCGAGCTGGGGCGGCGTCATTCGCATCCTGCAAGCGGCCGGCTTGCATGTGACTGCCGTGCAGAATCCGCTGACCTCGCTGAAGGACTCCGTTGACGCCACGCGCCGGGCGCTGGCCGAGCAGGACGGGCCGACCGTGCTGGTCGCGCACTCCTGGGGCGGCACTGTCATCAGCGAGGTCGGGACCGACCCCAAGGTCACCGCGCTGGTCTATATCGCGGCGCGCGCTCCCGATGCGGGCGAAGATTTCGTGGCGCTCTCGAACAAATTCCCGGCCGGCGCCGTGCGCGCGGGCGTCGTCGAGCACGACGGGTTTACCAAACTGTCCGAAGACGCCTTCCTGAAATATTTCGCCAACGGCGTGGCGCCCGACAAGGCGAAGGAACTCTACGCCGAGCAGTGGCCCACGGCCGCTTCGATTTTTGCCGATCGAACCACGGTGGCCGCCTGGCGGTCGAAGCCGAGCTTTTATGCCGTCTCAAAGCTCGACCAGACCATCAATCCCGACCTCGAGCGTTTTCTCGCCAAGCGCATGATCGCCACCACAGTCGAGCTCAATGCGGGCCATCTGTCGCTGGTCTCCGATCCCAAAGACGTGGCCAACCTGATTCTTCAGGCGGCCGGCCAACCGCGTAGCTGAGAAGGCCCCTGTGATTCCCGGGGCGGCGCAAGGCGCCGGACCCGGAATCGCGCAGGACAACCTCTGGATTCCGGGTTCGGCGCTGGCGCACCGCCCCGGAATGGCGCGCATCGGGCGGCGGTCTGCGGCCCCGCAGCTTCGGCTTGCCGAGCGTGGCGATACCGGCGCTCTTCGGGCAGGCGCGGCCAGGTTCGCGGCTGGAGCCGGCTTCTCCACAGGTGCGAGCGGCATCCGCTCGGCCGACTTCGCGGGAACCGCGGTTGGCTGCCGGCGTGCACCGCGCGGCTGGCGCTGGCGGGTGTACAGCCGAGGTCAGAACCCTTGGGGATTTCGACGGTCATTGGGTTGGATCGCAGCGCGCTTGCTTCAAATCCGGGGCGCGCTAAATGTTGAGCTCCGAACATGCCAGCCGCGCACAGACTTTCACGCGCTTGTGTGATAGTAAAAAGTTTGGCATGGTCGGAGTTAGGACAGCCTCGCTGTCTCAAATTTTTGGACAATCCCGGCACAGGGATTGCCGCGAAGATTCGGCGTTTTGCGCCGGAAAGTGCAGGCAGGGCCGTTCTTCAGGGACGCTGAACGCCCAAACCTGAAAGCGAAAAATCCGGCTCGCAGACGACGAGCGGTGGCCTTTCCCGGGTGCCGCGGAACGTCAAAGGTGCGCCGGACGGTGAGCCACCGTCAGCAGGGCCTAAGAGGATGAAAATGAGCGGGTTGGAATTCGAGCGCCACAACATCGTCAACGACATCTCGTCGGCGGCTCGCGATTCGAAACCGGCCGCCGAAACGCACGATCATGAGCATTCCTGGCGGCCGGCCGCCGAAGGCCTCTACGACCTCTCGCTGGAAAAGGATTCCTGCGGCGTCGGCTTCATCGCCAATATCAAGGGCGACAAGTCGCATCAGATCGTTTCCGATGCGCTGAGCATCCTTTGCAATCTCGAGCACCGCGGCGCCGTCGGTGCCGACCCGCGCGCCGGCGACGGCGCCGGCATTCTGGTGCAGATCCCGCACGCCTTCTTCAAGCGCAAGGCCGCCGAGCTCGGCTTTGCGCTGCCGGATCCCGGCCAGTACGCGATCGGCGCGCTGTTCATGCCCAAGGATGCCGCGTGGCGGAAGGTGATCCAGAGCATCATCGCCGACCAGATCAAGGACGAGGGCCTCACCCTGCTCGGCTGGCGCAACGTGCCGACCGACAACTCCTCGCTGGGCGAGACGGTCAAGCCGACCGAGCCGACCCACATGCAGGTCTTCATCGGCCGGAACGGCGCGGCCAAGACCGACGAGGAGTTCGAGCGCAAGCTCTACATCCTGCGCAAATCGATCTCGCAGGCGATCTATCAGCGCCGCGATCGCGGCGGCGCCGGCTATTACCCCTGCTCGATGTCGTGCCGCACCGTGATCTACAAGGGCATGTTCCTCGCCGACCAGCTCGGCAAATACTATCCCGATCTGCACGAGCCGGATTTCGAGAGCGCGCTGGCGCTGGTGCATCAGCGCTTCTCGACCAATACCTTCCCGACCTGGTCGCTGGCGCACCCCTACCGGATGATCGCCCATAACGGCGAGATCAACACGCTGCGCGGCAACGTCAACTGGATGGCGGCGCGCCAGGCCTCCGTGAGCTCCGAGCGCTACGGCAAGGATATCAGCCGGCTCTGGCCGATCTCCTACGAAGGCCAGAGCGACACCGCCTGCTTCGACAACGCGCTCGAATTCCTGGTGCAGGGCGGCTACTCGCTGCCGCACGCGGTGATGATGATGATTCCGGAGGCCTGGGCCGGCAATCCGCTGATGGATAAGCAGCGCCGCGCCTTCTACGAATATCATGCCGCGCTGATGGAGCCGTGGGACGGCCCCGCCGCGATCGCCTTTACCGACGGCCGCCAGATCGGCGCGACGCTCGACCGCAACGGACTCAGGCCCGCGCGCTATCTCGTCACCAAGGACGAGCGCATCGTCATGGCCTCCGAGATGGGCGTGCTGAACATTCCTGAGGAGGATATCGTCACCAAGTGGCGGCTGCAACCGGGCAAGATGCTGCTGGTCGATCTCGAACAGGGCCGGCTCATCCCCGACGACGAGATCAAGGCCTCGCTCGCCAAGAGTCATCCCTATCAGGAGTGGCTCGACCGCACCCAGATCGTGCTGGAGGAACTTCCGGACGCACGGATCACCGGCGCGCGCTCCAACCTGCCGCTGCTCGATCGCCAGCAGGCCTTCGGCTACAGCCAGGAGGACATCAACATCCTGATGACGCCGATGGCCTCCACTGGCGAGGAGGCGGTCGGCTCGATGGGCAACGACACGCCGGTCTCGGCGCTGTCGGACAGGCCGAAGCAGCTCTTTACCTATTTCAAGCAGAACTTCGCGCAGGTGACCAACCCGCCGATCGATCCAATCCGCGAGGAGCTGGTCATGAGCCTGGTCTCGATCATCGGGCCGCGGCCAAACCTGTTCGACCTCAAGGGTCTCGCCTCGACCAAGCGGCTCGAGGTGCGCCAGCCGATCCTGACCGATGCGGACCTGGAAAAGATCCGCTCGATCTCGGAGGTCGGCGACAGCCATTTCGTCTCGCGCACCATCGACACCACCTTCCATGCGGGCCTCGGCGCCTCGGGGATGGAGCAGGTGCTCGACGAGCTTTGCGCCCGGGCCGAAGCCGCGGTGCGCGAAGGCGTCAACATCATCATCCTCTCCGACCGCATGGTCGGCGCCGACCGCATCCCGATTCCGTCGCTGCTCGCCTGCGCCGCGGTGCATCACCATCTGATCCGCGTCGGCCTGCGCACCTCGGTCGGTATCGTGGTCGAGAGCGGCGAGCCGCGTGAAGTGCATCACTTCGCCTGCCTCGCCGGTTACGGCGCCGAGGCGATCAATCCCTATCTCGCGTTTGAGACCATCATCGCGATGAAGGACAAGCTGCCGAGCTCGCTCGACGATTACGAGATCGTCAAGCGCTACATCAAATCGATCGGCAAGGGCCTTCTGAAGGTCATGTCCAAGATGGGCATCTCGACCTATCAATCCTATTGCGGCGCGCAGATCTTCGACGCCGTCGGATTGAAGGCGGACTTCGTCGCCAAATATTTTGCCGGCACCCATACCCGCATCGAGGGCGTGGGGCTTGCCGAGATCGCCGAAGAAGCCGTGCGGCGGCACCAGGACGCGTTCGGCGAGGCGCTGGTCTACAAGAGCGCGCTCGACGTCGGCGGCGAATATGCCTTCCGCACCCGCGGCGAGGATCACGCCTGGACCGCGGAATCGGTGTCGCTGCTGCAGCACGCGGTGCGCGGCAATTCGCAGGAACGCTATCGGGCCTTCGCCAAGATCCTCAACGAGCAGTCCGAGCGGCTTCTGACGCTACGCGGCCTGTTCCGGATCAAGTCGGCGGACGAGGACAAGCGCAAGCCTGTGCCGCTGGACCAGGTCGAGCCGGCCAAGGAGATCGTCAGGCGATTTGCCACCGGCGCGATGAGCTTCGGCTCGATTTCGCGCGAGGCGCACACGACGCTTGCGATCGCCATGAACCGGATCGGCGGCAAGTCCAACACCGGCGAGGGCGGCGAGGAATCCGACCGCTTCAAGCCGCTGCCGAACGGCGATTCCATGCGTTCGGCGATCAAGCAGGTCGCCTCGGGCCGCTTCGGCGTCACCACGGAATATCTCGTCAATTCCGACATGATGCAGATCAAGATGGCGCAGGGCGCCAAGCCGGGCGAAGGCGGGCAGCTGCCCGGCCACAAGGTCGACGCGACGATTGCGCGCGTGCGGCACTCGACGCCCGGCGTCGGCCTGATCTCGCCGCCGCCGCATCACGACATCTATTCGATCGAGGATCTGGCGCAGCTGATCTACGACCTGAAGAACGTCAATCCGGACGGCCAGGTCTCGGTGAAGCTCGTCTCCGAGATCGGCGTCGGCACGGTCGCCGCCGGCGTTGCCAAGGCGCGTGCCGACCACGTCACCATCTCCGGCTTCGAGGGCGGCACCGGCGCCTCGCCGCTGACGTCCATCAAGCATGCCGGCTCGCCCTGGGAGCTCGGGCTTGCCGAAACGCATCAGACGCTGGTGCGCGAACGGCTGCGCAGCCGGATCGCGGTGCAGGTCGACGGCGGCTTCCGCACCGGACGCGATGTCGTGATCGGCGCGCTCCTGGGCGCCGACGAGTTCGGCTTTGCGACCGCGCCCTTGATTGCCGCCGGCTGCATCATGATGCGCAAGTGCCATCTCAACACCTGCCCGGTCGGCGTGGCGACGCAGGATCCCGTCCTGCGCAAGCGCTTCACCGGCCAGCCGGAGCACGTGATCAACTACTTCTTCTACGTCGCCGAAGAGGTGCGGGAGATCATGGCTTCCCTCGGCTTCCGCACCTTCGACGAGATGGTGGGCCAGACCCAGATGCTCGACCAGAGCACGCTGGTCGCGCATTGGAAGGCCAAGGGGCTCGATTTCTCCAAACTGTTCGTGCGGCAGAAGGAAGCCAAGGGCCAGAAGATCTACCACTCCGAGCCGCAGAACCATCACCTGGAGGCTGTGCTCGACCGCAAGCTGATCGAGAAGGCGAAACCCGCGCTCGACCGCGGTGCGCCGGTGAAGATCGAGGCCGAGATCCACAACACCGACCGCTCCGCCGGCGCCATGCTGTCGGGTCAGGTCGCGACGATCTACGGCCATGCCGGGCTGCCGAACGACACCATCCATGTCGGCTTCAAGGGCACGGCCGGCCAGGCCTTCGGCGCCTGGCTTGCGCACGGCGTCACCTTCGATCTCGAAGGCGAAGGCAACGACTATGTCGGCAAGGGCCTTTCCGGCGGCAAGATCATCGTCAAGCCGCCGCGCAACGGCGGCATCGTGCCGGAAGAGAGCATCATCGTCGGCAATACCGTGCTGTACGGCGCGATCGAGGGCGAATGCTATCTTCGCGGCATCGCCGGCGAGCGCTTCGCGGTGCGCAACTCCGGCGCGGTCGCCGTGGTCGAGGGCGCCGGCGACCATTGCTGCGAATACATGACCGGCGGCATCGTCGTCGTGCTCGGCAGGACCGGGCGCAACTTCGCAGCCGGCATGTCGGGCGGCGTCGCCTATGTGCTGGACGAGGCCGGCGACTTCGACAAGCTCTGCAACCTCGCCATGGTGGACCTCGAGCCGGTGCTGTCGGAAGAGATGGTCAACGAGAGCGTCTATGGCGCCATGGGCGATCTCGAGGCGCATGGCCGGGTCGACGTGTTCAAGAATCTGCTCGACAGCGACGTCGAGCGGCTGCACGTCCTGATCACGCGCCACGCCAAGGCCACCGGCTCGAAACGTGCCAGCGAGATCCTCGCCAACTGGAAGCAGTGGTTGCCGAAATTCCGCAAGGTGATGCCGGTCGAGTACCGCCGCGCGCTGCGCGAGCTGCAGGCCAACGCCGACGCCGAGCCGAAAATCGCGATCGGGGCGTAAGTTTAACGGGCGTCATTCCGGGGCGCGAAGCGAACCCGGAATCTCGCGAAACAATCTCCAGATTCCGGGTTTTCGCGCCTGGCGGCGCATCCCGGAATGACGGACCAGACAGTCGCAGGGGTTTTTGGGTCAATGGGCAAGGTCACAGGTTTTCTGGAAATCGAGCGGCACGATCGCAAGTACACGCCCGTCGCCGAGCGCATCAAACACTTCCACGAATTCGTCGTTCCGCTCTCGGACAAGGAGCTGCGCGACCAGGCCGCGCGCTGCATGAATTGCGGCGTTCCTTATTGCCACGGCACCGGCTCGGTGCAGCCCGGCGCGCCGGGCTGTCCGGTCAACAACCAGATCCCCGACTGGAACGATCTGGTCTATCAGGGCAATTGGGAAGAGGCCGCGCGCAACCTGCACTCGACCAACAATTTCCCCGAATTCACCGGGCGCATCTGCCCGGCGCCGTGCGAAGCCTCCTGCACGCTCAACATCGACGACAACCCGGTCACCATCAAGACCATCGAATGCGCGATCGTCGACCGCGCCTGGGAGAACGGCTGGCTCAAGCCCGAGCCGCCGCAGCACCAAACCGGCAAGAAGATCGCCATCGTCGGCTCGGGCCCGGCGGGCCTCGCCTGCGCGCAGCAGCTCGCGCGCGCCGGACCCGAGGTGCATGTGTTCGAGAAATTCGCCAAGGCCGGCGGCCTCCTGCGCTACGGCATCCCCGATTTCAAGATGGAGAAGCACATCATCGACCGCCGCATCGCGCAGATGGAGGCGGAGGGCGTGGTGTTTCACTACGGCGTGCATGTCGGCGGCAGCGGCGATGGCGCGCTCGATCCGCAGACGATGCTCAAGGACTATGACGCGGTGGCGCTCACCGGCGGCGCGGAAGCCCCGCGCGACCTGCCGATCCCCGGCCGCGATCTTGCCGGCATCCATTTCGCGATGGATTTTCTGCCGCAACAGAACCGCCGGGTCGGCAAGGAGCCGGTCACCGGCGCCGACATCCTGGCCACCGGCAAGCATGTCGTCGTGATCGGCGGCGGCGACACCGGCAGCGACTGCATCGGCACCTCGTTCCGGCAGGGCGCGAAATCGGTGACGCAGCTCGAAATCATGCCGGCGCCGCCCGAGCGCGAGAACAAGGCCCTGACCTGGCCGAATTGGCCGCTGAAGATGCGCACCTCGTCGAGCCAGGCCGAAGGCGCGCAGCGCGATTATGCGGTGCTGACGCAGCGCTTCTCCGGCGAGAACGGCAGGGTGGCGAAGCTCCATTGCGTCAAGGTCGACGGCCAGTTCAAGCCGCTGCCGGGCACGGAGTTCGAACTCGATGCCGAGCTCGTGCTGCTCGCCATGGGTTTCGTGCATCCCGTGCACGAAGGGCTCTTGAAGCAGCTCGGCGTCGAACTCGACCCGCGCGGCAACGTCCGGGCCAACACCGCCGACTACCAGACCTCGTTGCCGAAGATCTTCTCCGCCGGCGACATGCGCCGCGGCCAGTCGCTGGTGGTCTGGGCCATCCGCGAGGGCCGGATCTGCGCGCAGTCGATCGACCGGTTTTTGATGGGGAAGACGGACCTGCCGCGGTAGGGCGAACCCGCTACAATTTTTTTGGGGGGCAGCGGCGCCCATGCGCCGTGCCCACCATAGCCATCCTGATTTTCCCGGTGGGCACGCTTCGCTTTGCCCACCCCACGGTCTGCGGCTTTAATTCTGCAGCCTGACCCCCAGCATCACCACCGTCGCCTTCGAGCTCGCGTTGACCACGTTGGAATCCAGCACGTCGTGGCGCAGCATGCCCTTGAGCCAGAGGTAGCGCGTCATCTTGTAGATGACGTCGCCTTCGAGCGAGTAGGTCTGGTCGGTGCGGTTGGCGCCCTGATAGTCGTAAGTGCCGTAGCTGAACTTTCCGATGCCGGTGAGCCAGCGGCGCAAGTCGTGATCGACCTCGAACGTATAGGTGTGGACCAGCGTGCCCGAAGTGCCGGGCACCGTGGTCTCGGCGATCTGGGTGTCGGAATAGAATTTTGCCGTCGTCAGCGGGGTCGCGCTCCAGATCAGCGACGCCGAGGTGAGCAGGCCCTCCAGCCGGTTCAGCCTGGGATCGACGTAATTGCGCGCGGCATAGCCGATCGAGATTTCGCCGGTGAGCAGACGCGTGAACTCGAAGGACGTGCCGGCCTTGGCGTAGCCGCCGGAGGAATCGCGCTGATAGCGACTGCGATCGAATTTGACGTCATGTACGCGGGTGTCGCCCTCGACTTCCGCGAAGGGCTTCAAGCCCGGCAGCACCTCGTAGGAGAGGCGCCCCACTCCGCCATATTGATTGAAGTTGCGGTCGTCGTTGGTGGAGCTGGTGCCGTCGGTGAGCGTCGAGTTCTCGTAAGAGGTGCGATCCACCGTGGCGCCGCCGGACACGGTCAGGCGATTGAAACGCTGGTCGAAACCGAGCGTGCCGCCGAACGTCGCATAGATCGGATAGTTCTTCAGGCCGACTTGAATGTTCGGACTGCCGGGATTGTCGGTGGCGATATTCAAGCGCAGCTGCGCGGTGATATCGGTATCCCTGCTGACATCGAGCCGCCCGTCGATATGGCCGATGAAATTGGGGCGGTCGATATTGGTCGGCGCCGGCGACGGACCGCCGTTGATGGTCGCAGGCAGGCTGCCGCCATAGCCGGTGAAGGAGCCCCGCAGGTCCGCGACCAGCGCGTGCCGGTCCCAGTTGGAGACCGCCAGAAATTCTGGCGCGACCACCCAGAACGGCAGCCCGCGCGGCTGGTTGAGGCGGCCGGGATTGCTGTCGTAGCCGCCGGAGACTTCCACCGCAGACTTGACTAGGAAGGAGCCCCAGTAATCGCCGACCGCGCCGAACGGATCGTCGTCGGGCTTGAGCCTGCGGCGCGGCGGCTGGCCCGGTACGGCGCCGGCGACCGCGGGCGGGACCGGCGGCTTGGCCGCCAGCTCGGAGGGCGGAATCGACAGCCGCAGGTCGCCGACCGCAGTAACCTGCGGCGGCGGCGGAGGCGGCGTGCCGGGGCCCGGCGAGCGCCTTGGCCGCACCTCGCCGGGATAAGCTTTCGATAGCTTGCGCTTGCGATTGAGCGCGTCGAAGCCGGTCTCGCCGGCACTGTCCGGAACCGGCAGCCCGAAGCTTGGGGGCTGTCCGACAGCCGTGTTCGGCGTGAGCGGGTTCGCTTGATTGGGATCCGGCGGCGGTGCGCCGCCGGCCGCATCATCCGAGGCGACGTCGCCGATCTTACGAAACGGCATGTCCTGCGCCGGGATGAAAGCGCCACGCTGCGGGTTGAAGAGATCGGCGGTGAGCGTCTGGGCCGCCGCGACAGTGGGTGCGCAGATAATGAGCCACAGGCAAGCAAGGCTTGCGCGCGAAACGAGCGCACAACGTTCCCGGCCCCGGCCTGGCCCCCGCGTCACGATGAAAAAACTCCAACGAAATCAAAATCTTCGTCGAGCAGTTCGCACCGCGCGCGCGCGCCTTGCGGAACCTGTCGTTAATGGAGTTAAAACAATTATGGTTAATGAGCCGTTGAGGACCGGGCGGGCGCGGTCGCCTCGCCCGCTCCAGCATGTTAAGGATTGCGAGATGGCCTTGAGGCCTCCTTCCTGGACAGCGACATGCCTCAATCGAAACCGCTGATGGCAACATCATCAGACCCTGCCAATGCCGCCGTGCAATCGGCCCTGCGCACGCTGGAGGTCGGTTCGGGCGGCATTGCCGCCATCGCCGCCGCGCTGAAGGGCCCGCTGGGCAAGGCCTTTGCCGCCGCGGTCGATCTGATCCGACAGGCGCACGGCCGCGTCATCGTCACCGGGCTCGGCAAATCAGGCCATATCGCCCGCAAGATCGCCGCCACGTTGGCCTCGACCGGGACGCCCGCCTTCTTCGTGCATGCGGCCGAAGCGAGCCACGGCGATCTCGGCATGATCACGGCCGACGACGTGATCCTCGCGCTGTCCTGGTCCGGCGAGCAGCCGGAGATGAAGAACCTCGTCAATTACTCCGCGCGGTTTGCGATCCCGATGATCGCGTTGACCTCCAATGCGGAATCCTCTCTCGGCGAAGCCGCGCGGATCGTGCTCGAATTGCCGAAGGCGCGCGAGGCCTGCCCGCATAACCTCGCCCCCACCACCTCGACCCTGATGCAGGCCGCACTCGGCGACGCGCTTGCGATCGCGCTTCTGGAAAGCCGCGGCTTCACCGCGCTGCAATTCGCCAATTTCCACCCTGGCGGCAAGCTCGGCGCGATGCTCAAGCACACCCGCGACCTCATGCATACGGGCGAGGCCGTGCCGATCAAGCCGCTCGGCACCAAGATGTCGGATGCGCTGGTCGAGATGTCCGCGAAGGGCTTCGGCTGCGTCGCCATCGTGGACGGGCGCGGGCTCATCGCCGGCATCATCACCGACGGCGACCTGCGCCGTCACATGCAGCCCGGCCTCATCAGCGCCCTGGTCGACGATGTCATGACCAAAAATCCCAAAACGATCGACGCTTCCTCGCTCGCGAGCGAAGCGATCGAACTGCTCAACTCGAGCAAGATCACGACGCTGATCGTGACGAAGGCGAACAAGCCGGTCGGGATCTTGCACCTGCACGATTTGCTGCGGGCGGGGGTGGCGTAGCGCCTCTCGCCATTGCGAGGAGCGAAAGCGACGAAGCAATCCAGGCTGTGCCCGCGGATGCATTCTGGTTGCTTCGCTTACGCTCGCAATGACGGGTCACGATGTCGGAAATCGCGCCGCGTTCTCTTCCAGCGGCAAGGACAGGCCGTTCGCCAGATACGCGACCGTGCGATAGAAGCCGCAGAGCAGGATGATCTCGAGGATCTTGTCCGCGTCATAGTGCGCCTTGAGCGCGGCAAATTCCGCATCGCTCCAGGTCGCACGGTGATGCAGCGCGTCGACCGCCGCGATCAGGGCTTTCTCGGCATCCGACCAGCACGGCGCTTCAGCGCCTTGCAGCGCGGTGGCGCGGACCTCGGCTTCGGTGAGGTTCGCAGGTCCGGCAAAGACCGCGACATGAACTCCCCATTCGTACTCGCATCTGTTGAGCGCGCAGGTGCGGTCGATTACGATCTCCCGCTCGCGCAACGACAACGGACTCTGATCCAGCAGGCTGCCGGCACGGAATTTGTCCCAGGCGCGGCCATGGCCCGCCATCACGCGGAACAACAGCAACGGCGGCGCGCCGTGCATGATGCGATCGAACTGCGCCTGAATGTCGGGCGGGTAAGGCGGCGTCAGCGGAGCAATACGCGACATTGGCGAACCTTTGCTACAAATAGCGTAGCAAAAATGCTACACTATCTGTAGCGATACGCAAGGAACGATTCGATGCCCGGTCAGACCGTCAAAGAGCGCCGCGTGCGCGGCTCGCGTTCGGGACGGCCGATCATGGGGCTGCTCGATCTGTTGGGCCGGCGCTGGAGCTTGCGGATTCTCTGGGAGCTGCGCAGCCGACGGCTCACCTCTCGCGCCCTGCGCGAGGCCTGCGACGAGGCGTCGCCCACGGTGCTGCAGACGCGCCTCACCGAGCTGCGCCAAGCGGGCTTCGTCGAACTCGTGCCCAATGAAGGCTACGGCCTGACGCCGCTCGGCCGCGAGCTGTCGGAGCACGTCCTTCCGCTGCATCGCTTCGCGGAGAAATGGAGCACCCGCCTGCGCTAAGACTCCGGCGGCCAAGAGCAGGGCAAGGTGAAGCGCTAAAGCATGATCCGGAAAAGTGTGAAGCGGTCTTCCCTTGCGACAAACGCAAAGCGTTTGCGCGGAGATCATGCTCAATCAAAGAACTAAAGCGCGATAGCGATTCAACCCAATCTCATCGCGCCTTAGGCCGCGGCGACGGTCAGATTGGGGCCATCGGCCTGCACGATGCGCACTCGGGTGCCCGCGGGCGTATCGGGACCCGTGACGCGCCAGACGGTGTCGCCGATGCGCACCGTGCCGGTGCCGTCGACGATTGGCTTTTCCAGCGTGAACACGCGCCCGACCAGCGCTTCGGCCCGTCGGTTGAGGAAGGCATTGCCGTCATCGACCTTGCGCGCGGAAAACGCCAGCCGACGCCACACCGGCACGGCCAGTGCTGCGAACAGCGCGAACAGCAGCAGCTGCGTGCTGCGTCTGCCAGGACGGATGGAGTGCGAAGGAGACCAACCCAACCAGAAGCGACGCGAGCCCGAGCCAGAACAGGAACACCCCCGGCGCGACCAGCTCCAGCGCCATCAGGATGAAGCCGAAGATCAGCCAATTCCAGGTGCCCAGCGTGGAAAACATCTCGGCCATGGCCTCTCTCCGACGGTTATGCCTGCGGCGGCACCGGCGTCGTGCCGGCCGCGGGAACCGAGCCGCGGCGGGCCGCGGCGGCCGCCGACGCCGCGCTTTCGCCGAAGGTCGCTTTGGCGATTTCGCCGATGCCGGCAAGCGAAGAGAGTATGCTCGTCGCCTCCAGCGGCAACATGATCACCTTCTGGTTCGGCGCGTTTGCAAGCTGGCCGAACGCCTTGATGTATTTGTCGGCGATGAAGTAGTTCAACGCCGCAACGTCGCCCTTGGCGATGGCTTCGCTGACCATCTGCGTCGCCTTGGCTTCGGCCAGCGCGGAACGTTCGCGTGCCTCGGCATCGAGAAAAGCCGCCTGCCGGCGGCCCTCCGCCTCCAGGATCTGACTCTGCTTCGCGCCCTCGGCCCGCAGGATCTCCGACTGGCGCTGCCCTTCGGCCTGCAGGATATCGGCGCGCTTGACGCGCTCGGCCTTCATCTGCCGTCCCATCGCCTCGACGAGGTCCGCCGGCGGCACGATATCCTTGATCTCGATGCGGTTGACCTTGACGCCCCAGGGCGAAACCGCGGCATCGACCACGCGCAACAGCCGCTCATTGATCTCGTCGCGATGCGACAGCACCTGGTCGAGGTCCATCGCGCCCATGACCGAGCGGATATTGGTCATGGTGAGCACCGTGATGGCGTGCTCCAGATTGGCGACCTCGTAACTCGCCTTCGCTGCTTCAAACACCTGGAAGAAGGCAACGCCGTCGACGGTGACCGTGGCGTTGTCCTTGGTGATCACTTCCTGTTCGGGAATGTTGATCACCTGCTCCATCATGTTCATCTTGCGGCCGACGCGATCGAAATAAGGCACGATCAGGCTCAGCCCGGGCCTGAGCGTGCGCGTATATTTGCCGAAGCGCTCGATGGTCCAGCCGTAGCCCTGCGGCACCGTCTTGACGCCGGCAAACAGCGTGATGACGACGAGCAGCGCAAGCGCAATCGCGAAAATATCGAAACCGGTTAACATAAATCCTCCAGGGCGGGCTTAGTGGCCCTTCCGCAAATTCCCTAACAAGGCCTGCCGCTTTGTCTGGCAATCGCCGCGGCCGGTTCACCCGACACGTCTCAATCTATCCAGCTATGTATGCGGGCGTGTGGCGGGAAGGGCACGAATCCTAAACGCCTCGTTAAGCGGCCTCTGGGCGCGACCGCGTTAACCGGCCGTCAAATCCAGCCCCGCAGCTCGCGCAGCACCAATTGGCGAATGACGTTCATGCCGACGTCGCTGTCGTTGAGGCAAGGGATCGCAGAAAAGTCCTCGCCGCCATTATGCTTGAATATCTCGGCGTTCTCACCGGCGATCTCTTCCAGTGTCTCCAGGCAATCTGCGGCGAAGCCCGGCATCACCACGGCAAGGCGTTTCACGCCGTCCTTGGCCAGCCGCTCGACGGTCTTGTCGGTATAAGGCTGCAGCCATTCCTCATTGCCGAAGCGCGACTGGAAGGTCATCAGGAATTTCGAGGGGTCAAGCCGGAGCCGCCAGCGCAGCGCCTCGGTGGTTGCAGCGCATTGGGTCGGGTAGGGATCGCCGGCATCGACGTAGGATTTGGGCATGCCGTGATAGGAGGCCAGGATCAGCTCCGGCTCGAACGGCAGCGTTGCAAGATGCGCGTTGATCGACGCCGCCAAGGCCTCGATGTAGTCGGGCTCGTCGTAATAAGGCGGGCTCACCCGCAGCGTGGGTTGCGCGCGCAGCGTCATCAGCACGCGAAAGACTTCGTCGCAAACGGTCGCGGAGGTCGCAGCGGAATATTGCGGATAGAGCGGCACCACCAGCAGGCGTTCGCAGCCGCGCGCGGTCAGCGCCTTGATGCCGGCATCGATCGAGGGATTGCCGTAGCGCATCGCCCAGTCGACGACGACGTGTGTCTGCCCGGCGATGCCCGCGGCGAGCTTCTCGGCCTGCGATCGGCTGATCGTCTTCAGCGGAGATTCGTCTCTCTCGGTGTTCCAGATTTTCTGGTAGTCGCGCGCCTTGATCTTGGGGCGTCTGCGCAGAATGATGCCGTTGAGGATGATCTTCCAGAGCAGTCCCTGGTCTTCGATCACGCGGGGGTCGGACAGAAATTCCTTCAGGTAGACGCGCACGCCCTCGGCATCGGCGGTATCGGGCGTGCCGAGATTGACCAGGAGCACGCCGACGCGGGGCAGAGCGGCTGCTGCCGCCGGCCTCGCGCTTTCCATTGCCCTTTCCTCGGGGATGACCGCTGTCATGGCTTAAGCTGGATTGGCGCGTTGCACCATCCTTGTCAAGGCGAGGCGTGGTTCGATAGTGTCGCGCCGCAATCGCGGGGTGACGGATGACGATCGCCGAATACTGCGTTTTCGGAAGCGTGGTGCTGTACCTTTTGACGATCGTTCCGGTCAAATGGCTGGGATTTCGCGATTACGACAATTCAAAACCGCGCGATCCCGCCTTTTACGAGGAGGGGATTCGATCGCGGGCGCTGGGGGCTCACCAGAACGGCATCGAGACATTCCCGTTTTTCGCTGTCGCCGTGCTGCTCGCCGAATTCCGCGCCGCGCCGCAGAACCTGATCAACGAACTCGCGATGCTGTTCGTGATCGTGCGGATCGCCTATGTCCTGACCTATGTCGGCAACCGCCCGAGCCTGCGCTCGATCCTCTGGAGCGTCGGCTTCATCATCAACGTCGCGATCTTCTTCCTGCCGCTGATCCGCCGCTCGTTGCGGATCTGAACCGGCAGGCGACGCAAGCCGACCCATTCCCGGGGCCATTCTTGCCGGATCATTCTTGAGAGCCTCCACGGCCCGATTTTTGTTCCGCCTTTGATCCGGGCCTGCCCGGCTCGGCCGAATTGGCTTGCGTGAAAAAATTACCTATACGGCGGGCTGGATTTTGACCGAGGAGAGGGTGGCCCCGCAAGGCTGCCAGGAGATTCTGATGACGTTGACCGGCTCGACGTTCGACAGCACGCCGAGGAACCCTGACAATTTCCGCGCCGCCTTGCAATCGACCCTGCGCGCCGCGGCCGATTGGCTGATCGAGCACCAGAAGCCCGACGGTCACTGGGTGGGACGCGCGGAATCGAACGCCTGCATGGAGGCGCAGTGGTGCCTGGCGCTCTGGTTCATGGGCCTGGAAAATCATCCGCTGCGCAAGCGCCTGGGGCAATCGCTGCTGGACACGCAGCGACCGGACGGCGCCTGGGAGGTCTATCACGCTGCGCCCAACGGCGACATCAACACCACGGTGGAGGCCTACGCCGCGCTACGCTCGCTGGGCTATGGCGAGGAGGAGCCCGCGCTGGTGCGGGCCCGCGCATGGATCGCGGCGAAAGGCGGCTTGCGCAACATCCGCGTCTTCACGCGCTATTGGCTCGCGCTGCTCGGCGAATGGCCGTGGGAAAAGACCCCGAATATTCCGCCGGAGGTGATCTGGTTTCCGGTCTGGTTTCCGTTCTCGATCTACAATTTCGCGCAATGGGCGCGCGCGACCTTGATGCCGATCGCGCTGCTCTCGGCACGCCGGCCGAGCCGGCCGTTGCCACCTGAAAGCCGGCTCGACGCGCTGTTCCCGGGCGGCCGCGACAAGTTCGACTATGAGCTGCCGGTCAAGGCCGGCGCAGGCGGTTGGGACAAGTTCTTCCGCGGCGCCGACAAGGTGCTGCATGGCATGCAGAACCTCGGCAGCCGCCTGAACTTTGGCCTCTGGCGCAGCGCGGCCTGCCGCCACATCGTGGAATGGATGATCCGGCATCAGGATTTTGACGGCGCGTGGGGCGGCATCCAGCCGCCCTGGATCTACGGTCTGATGGCGCTCTACGCGGAAGGCTATCCGGTGAACCATCCGGTCCTGGCCAAGGGCCTTGATGCGCTGAACGATCCGGGCTGGAGGGTCGACATCGGCGACGCCACCTACATCCAGGCCACCAACAGCCCGGTCTGGGACACCATTCTGACGCTGCTCGCCTTCGACGACGCCGGCGTGATCGGCGACTATCCGGAGGCTGTCGAGAAAGCCGTGCAATGGGTGCTCGACCGGCAGGTACGCGTGCCCGGCGATTGGTCGGTCAAGCTTCCCAAGGTCAAGCCGGGCGGCTGGGCCTTCGAATACGCCAACAACTTCTATCCCGATGTCGACGACACCGCGGTCGCGCTGATCGCGCTGGCACCGCTGCGTCATGATCCGAAATGGCAGGCCAGGGGCATCGAGGAAGCCATCCAGCTCGGCGTCGACTGGCTGATCGGGATGCAGAGCAGGAGCGGCGGCTGGGGCGCCTTCGACAAAGACAACGACAAGAAGGTGCTGACCAAGATCCCGTTCTGCGATTACGGCGAAGCGCTCGATCCGCCGTCGGTCGACGTCACCGCGCATGTCATCGAGGCTTTCGGCAAGCTCGGCATCTCACGCCGGCATCCGGCGATGGTCCGCGCGCTCGATTTCATCCGCCGCGAGCAGGAGGCCGACGGTCCCTGGTTCGGGCGCTGGGGCGTCAACTACATCTACGGCACCGGCGCGGTGCTGCCGGCGCTCGCTGCGATCGACGAAGACATGAGCCAGCCTTTCATCGGCAAAGCCTGCGACTGGTTGCTCGCGCATCAGCAGGACAATGGCGGCTGGGGCGAGAGCTGCGCCTCCTATATGGATCTCAAGGCCGTTGGCCGCGGCACGGCGACTGCCTCCCAGACGGCGTGGGCGCTGATGGGTTTGCTCGCCGCCGGGCGGCCAGGGGATCGCGAGGCGATCGAGCGCGGCTGCATGTTCCTGGTCGAACATCAATCCGCCGGCACTTGGCAGGAGCCGGAATATACCGGGACCGGCTTCCCCGGATATGGCGTCGGCCAGACCATCAAGCTCACCGACCCGTCCCTGCCCAAGCGCCTGATGCAGGGACCCGAGCTCTCACGCGCTTTCATGCTGCGCTACGACATGTACCGCCACTACTTCCCGCTGATGGCGCTCGGCCGCGCGCTGCGCAGGCGCCCCGCGCAGATGTAGCTCGTCCGCCGTCACGGCACGCTCAAGCCGCGTTGGCCGGGTCCAACAGCCCGCGGCGGCGCAAGAGTGCGTCAGGCTCGGGCTCCCGTCCGCGGAAGGCGACATAGGCCGCTTCCGGATCGACCGAGCCGCCGCTGGAATAGATGTCGTCGTGCAGCCGCTTGGCGACGGCGGGATCGAAGATATTGCCGGCCTCCTCGAAGGCGCCGAACGCGTCGGCGTCCATCACCTCCGACCACATGTAGCTGTAATAGCCGGCCGCGTAGTAGCCGCCGGAGAACAGGTGGCCGAACTGCTGCGGCCGGTGCCGCATCGCGATCTCCTCGGGCATGCCGATCTTTTCCAATTCCGCCCGCTCGAAAGCGCGAACGTCCGTGATGTTCGAGGCCGGCTGGCTGTGGAATTCGAGGTCGACCAGGGCGGAGGAGACGAACTCCACGGTGGCAAAGCCCTGGTTGAATTTGCGCGCGGCCAAGAAGCGCTGAAGCAGGTCCTCGGGCAACGCCTCCCCGGTCTGATAGTGCCGGGCGAATGTCTGCAGCACCTCGGGACGCTCCTGCCAATGCTCGTAGAGCTGTGACGGCAGCTCGACGAAATCGGTGAAGACGCTGGTGCCTGACAGTGACGGATAGGTGACGTTGGACAGCATGCCGTGCAGGCCATGGCCGAATTCATGGAACAGCGTCCTGGCCTCGTCCGGCGAGAGCAGCGCGGGCTGACCGTCGGCGCCCTTGGCGAAGTTGCAGACGTTGATGATCAATGGCGCGACCTCGCCGTCCAGCTTCTGCTGGTCGCGCAGCGAGGTCATCCAGGCGCCGGAGCGCTTGGAGGGCCGGGCAAAGTAGTCGCCGTAGAACAGCGCCTTATGGTTCCCTGAGGCGTCCTTGACCTCCCAGACCCTCACGTCCGGATGCCACACGGGTACGTCCTTGCGCTCGTTGAAGGTGATCCCGAACAGGCGGGTGGCGCAGTCGAAGGCCGCCTCGATCATGTTGTCGAGCGGCAGATAGGGCTTGATCGCGGCGTCGTCGAAATTGGCTTTCGCCTGCCGCAGCTTTTCGGCGTAGTAGCGCCAGTCCCAGGGCGCGAGCTCGAAATTGCCGCCCTCTTTCTGGATCAGCCCTTGCAACTCGTCGCGGTCGGCGAGCGCGCGCCCCCTCGCCGGCTGCCAGACCCGCTCCAGGAGGCTGCGGACCGCCTGCGGCGTCTTGGCCATGGAATCCTCGAGCCGGTAGGCGGCGAAGGTCGGGTAGCCCAACAGCTTCGCGCTCTCCTCGCGCAGCGCGAGGATCTCCAGGATGACCGCGTTGTTGTCGTTGGCATTGTTGTTGTCGCCGCGGGCGATGAACGCCTTGAACACCTTTTCGCGCAGGTCGCGCCGCGCCGACGTCTGCAGGAACGGTTCGACCGAGGAGCGCGACAGCGTGACGATCGCCTTGCCCGGCATGCCCCGCTCCTCGGCGGCGGCTTTGGCCGCGGCGATGAAAGTGTCGGAGAGCCCCTCGCGATCGCCCTCGCCGAGCTCCAGGAACCACTCCTGCTCGTCGGCGAGCAGATGGTGGCTGAAGGTGGTGCCGAGCTGGGCGAGACGCTCGTTGATCTCGGCCATCCGCTTCTTGCCGTCTTCGGAAAGGCCCGCGCCGGCGCGGTGGAAGCGGGTGTAAGTCCGCTCCAGAAGCCGCTTCTGCTCGCCCGTCAGGTTAAGGCTGTTGCGGTTGTCGTGCAGCAGGGCGATGCGGCCAAACAGCACACCGTTCATCATGATCGGATTCCAGTGCCGCGCCATCCGCAACGAGACTTCCTCGTCGAGCTTGAGGATCTCGGGATTGGAGTGGGCCGAGACCAGATCGTAGAACACGGCCGAAACCTTGTTGAGCAGCCTCCCGGAACGTTCCAGCGCCGTGATCGTATTGTCGAAGTCGGGCGTTGCCGGATCATGGGTGATGGCGGCGATCTCGGCGGCGTGGTCGGTGAAGGCCTGCTGGAAGGCAGGCAGGAAATGTTCCGGCTTGATCTCGTCGAAGGGCGGCGTCTGATGCGGCGTCTCCCAGCCCTTCAGAAGCGGGTTGCCGTGCGCTTCCGGAAGCATGGTCGTCTGCAAGATTTCAACCATCGCGAATGATCCATTTTGTCGCTTCAACCTTGGGCCAAGCTATAGCACGTGAGCCGGCTTTTTTGGGCCTTTTGCGCTTGATAGAGCAGCTGTTTTCGGAGAGATTGCCCCCGAAAAACCAGGATCGAACCATGACTTCGCAAGCTCCCGAAACCACCTCGCGCCGGATCGTCTGGCCAACCGTCATCACCGTGATCAGCGCCGCAATCCTGATCGGTGCGGAAGTGTTCGGCGCGGCGTTCGCCGGCGGCTGGGCGCTCGCGATCCTGTTCGATCTTGGCAACACCGGCGCGCACATCGTACAGGCGCTGCTGTTCGCAGTCGGCGTGTTCGTCATGATCTCGTTCGTGCGCAACGCCGCCGGCGTCGAGCCCTTCACACGCGGCGCGTAAGACGCTCGATGCGAGAAAGCCTTGTGGCACAGGCACAACTTGCAACGCGGCTACTCGTCACGACTTGGTGCGGCCGCGCAAAGAACTTAACGCGCGTTCATCTTTGATGATCGCCGCGCGCGATCGCAAGTTCGCGTTAGGCAAATCTGTCCTCAGCCTAAAAATTTTCTTGCGAAGCAGACTCAAAGCGCTTATTTCAACGCTTGCCCAATTTCGCACGTGCCTGTGGTCGTGTGTCAGTCGGTAGGTATCCGGACAAGAGGCCGGACAGCCGCCAAGGGATGAAGAACCGAGGGTCGATCGAGACCACGTCCGACGGAGACCGAGTGTCTCACCGGGACGAAATCTCAACCGGCCAGCATCTCTCTCAAGGGATGCCGTTGAAGGTCCCTCCACCCCTTGCAACCGTGACTGGCAGCCGGAGGCGAACCGGCGCACCTCGCTCTCAACGGGGGACGCGACTTAAAGCAACGACGGAGCGGGCTTTTTTGGTCTCTACCGGCAGTCCAACGCCGGCGCGGGCTACTGAAAAGGCTTGTCCTTCATTGCCAGGTGAGCGGGCGGGAAAATTCCCAACCAATCCACGGCAGCACAATTCGGT
>JBLMWS010000095.1:0-14672 GCA_050257355.1 Gemmatimonas sp. | reverse complement strand
AAATGACGCTACCCGTCACGTCGCCTTCTTGGACAGGAACACGCCGCGGATGTTGTTGAACAATTCCACCTTCACGCCGTTGCGGCGCATGATGAAGCTCTGCTGGAGCACCGACAGCGTGTTGTTCCAGGCCCAGTAGATCACGAGACCCGCCGGGAAGCCGGCCAGCATGAAGGTGAAGATCAACGGCATCCAGTCGAAGATCATCTTCTGCGTCGGGTCCGGCGGCGCCGGGTTGAGCTTCATCTGGAACCACATCGTGACGCCCATGATGAGCGGCCAGATGCCGAGGTGCAGATAGTGCCCGAACACCGGAAGCTGGGTGGGATCGCCGGGGATCAGTCCGAACAGCGTGAACAGGTTGGTCGGATCGGGCGCGGAGAGATCCTTGATCCAGCCGAAGAAATGCGCGTGCCGCATCTCGATGGTGACGAACAGCACCTTGTAGAGCGAGAAGAACACCGGGATCTGCAAGGCGACGGGAAGACAGCCGGCGATCGGGTTGATCTTCTCCTTCTTGTAGATCTCCATCATCTCCTGCTGCTGCTTCACCCGGTCGTCGGGATAGCGCTCCTTGAGCGCCTGCAGCTGCGGCTGCACCGATTTCATCTTCGCCATCGAGGCGTAGGACTTGTTGGCGAGCGGGAAGAACAGCAGCTTCACGATCACCGTCACGAGCAGGATCGAGATGCCGAAATTGCCGAACAGGCGGTAGAAGAAGTCGAGCGCCAGGAACATTGGCTTGGTGATGAAGTAGAACCAGCCCCAGTCGATCAAGAGATCGAAATGGTTGAGCTGGAGCTCCTGGTTGTAGCCGCCGAAACCCCAGATCGGGAAATTCAGCCCGACGACACTGGCCTCCTTCGCCCCCGCGAACAGCCGCGTCGAGGCGGTGGCGCTGGCGCCGGGCGCAATCGTCTGCGGATCCTCCAGATAATCGGTCTGGTAGGTCCTGACGTTGTTGATCAGGTTGGAGGAGAAGCGCGCCTGCAGCTGCGCGCTGGTGGCGGGCAACAGCGCCGACGCCCAGTATTTGTCGGTGATGCCGAGCCAGGCGTTGGTGACCTTCCAGCCGACCGATTTGGCCTCGTCGATCTTCTTGTAGGTATATTGCTGCAAGCCGTCGTGGCCGAGATAGCCGATCAGGCCCTCATGCAGGATATAATAGCCCGAGACCTTCGGCGTGCCGTGACGCGAGATCAGCGCATAAGGATAAAGCGTGATCGGCGCGCTACCGGCATTGCTGACGTCGTCCTTGACGGTGAACAGATAGCGGTCGTCGACCGTGATGGTGCGGTGGAAGCTGAGGCCCTCGCCATTGTCCCACTTCAGCACCAGCGGATTGGTCGGCGTCAGGTCGCCCTTGCTCTCCTGCTGCCACACCGTGGTCTGGTCGGGCAGCCGCACCTTGGCGCCGGTGGCCGGCACCCAGCCGAACTCCGCATAATAGGGCTCGGCGGTACCGGTCGGCGAATACAGCACGATCGGCGGCGATTTCGGATCGACGGTCTCGCGGAACTTCACCAGCGACAGATCGTCGATCCGCGCGCCCTTCAGCGCAATGCTGCCTTCGAGGCTCGGCGTCTCGATCTTGACGCGCGGCGTCTGATCGAGCGCAGCCTCGCGGCTGACGACGGGAGCATTCGCGGTGGCCGGCACCGTCGGCGGCGTATTGCCGGTCTGCGGCGGGCTCGAGGGCGAAGGAGCCGGAGAAGCCGTCGGCGAAGCAGCTGGGTTGGGCTGCGTGGGCTTGGCCAGCTGCGCCTGCCGCTGCTGCTCGGCGCGCTGCCGCTCCATCTGCGGGACGTTGTAGAAATATTGCCAGGCGATCAGCACCAGGCCGGACAGGATTACAGCGATGATGGTGTTGCGATTATCGAGCATCAGTTAAAATCTCGTCATCCAATCCGGTTCTTGCAATCCGGTTCTTGAGAGCGGCCTTGGCGGGTTGCCGGTCGAGACGATCCAGCGCAATGCGCAGATCGTCGAACATGGTGTTGAAGTCGCGCGAGAGCGCGCCTCGCCGCCCGATCAGCACATAATCACTGTGCGGTTGCACCGCCATGACGTCGAGCCGCCTTACCAACTCGCGAAGCCGGCGCCGGATGCGATTGCGCTCGGTGGCGGTGCCGTTCTTCTTGCTGACGGTAAAGCCGACCCTGACCGGACCGGAGTCGTCGCGGCGGCGGCGCTGCAGGGTGAACGCGGCGGCGCTGACCCGCGCGCCATTATCGGCAACGGCGAGGAAGTCCGCCCGTTGCCTCAGCCGCTCCATGATGGGTCTCCGGCAAGAACGCCCCAAGAACGCCTCAAGAAATTCCCCCAAGAATTCCCCAAGGCTGACGCCTTAAGACTGACGCCCTAAAGCTCAGGCGCTCAGACGCTTGCGGCCGCGGGCGCGGCGCGCGGCCAGCACCTTTTTGCCGCCGGTGGTGGCCTGGCGAGCGCGGTAGCCGTGACGGCGCTTGCGCACCAGTTTGCTGGGTTGATAAGTCCGCTTCACGGGTCGTTCTCCGCTGACCGGGCAATCTGCCTGTTTCAAGAGTTGAGAGATCAGGTCCGGTAATGCCGAGGGGCCCGAAAACGAGCCACTTCCGGCCGAACGGGCCGGCCCCGGGGGTAGTCCAAGGGCATCGCGGACGATTGGCGCGGCTTATAAGGGAGCGACCCCCGTTCGTCAATCGCCGCTGCCGCCGCAGAGATCGGACTGGAACGGATCGGTTAAACTCGAATATAATGGATTTTTCGGTGTTTTTCCGGTTGAGCTGGAGACAATCCGCTTCCGGAGATAGTTCAGGGAACTGCCGCACATTAGCGATCCGTAATTTGACCGGTCCGCCCGGGGGATCGCATCTTTGTGCAAGGCAGCAGAGGCGAAACCAGCGTGCCAGCGAGCGCCGACCAGCCGATCAGAGAAGTGCCCCGGCCAAGACCGCCACGCCGGCTCGGCCTGTCGGGCAAACTGCTGCTGTTGACCATTCCGCTGGTGATGATCGCGGAGGTCCTGATCTATGTGCCCGCGATCGCCAATTTCTGGATGAACCGGCTGAACGACCGGCTGGCTGCGGCCAACACCGCGGCGCTGGTGCTGGACGCCGCGCCCTTGGGCATGGTGCCGGATTCGCTGGCGCGGCAGATCCTCACGAGCATCCATGCCCGCGCGGTCGCCATCAAGATGGGCCAGCAGCGGCGGCTGCTTGCCAGCGCCGATTTGCCGCAAGCGATCGACCACGACATCGACGTGCGGAACATGACGGTGTGGGAGGCGATCACCGGCTCGTTCCAGATGATGCTGGAGCGCGGCCACGAGGTGATTCGTATCGTCGGACCCGCGCCAGGGGATGCGCAATTCCTCGAAGTGGTGACGGATGAGAGGCCGTTGCGGCAGGCGATGTTCCGCTTCTCGCGCAATCTCGTCGTGGTTTCGCTCGTCATCGCGGTCCTGACCGCGGCGCTGGTCTATCTCGCTTTGCACTTCCTGTTCGTGCGGCCGATGCGGCGGCTGACCGAAAGCCTGGTCGGCTTCCACGAAAACCCGGAGAGCTCGGCGCGCATCATCGTGCCGAGCCAGCGCGGCGACGAAATTGGCGTGGCCGAGCGCGAACTTTCCGACATGCAGCGCGACCTGGTGTCGATGCTGCATCAGAAGAGCCGGCTCGCCGCGCTCGGGCTTGCCGTCTCCAAGATCAATCACGACCTGCGCAACCTCTTGGCCTCGGCGCAGCTGATCTCGGACCAGATGGCCAGCGTGCCCGATCCGCGGGTGCAACGCTTCGCGCCCAAGCTGATGCGCTCGCTGGAGCGGGCGATCGCGTTCTGCCAGTCGACCTTGTCCTATGGCCGGGCGCAGGAGGCGGCGCCGGACCGGCGCATGCTGCCGATCGAGCCGATCGTGGCCGAGGTGCGCGAGACCGCAGGCCTCGCCAGCGACGTCTCGATCACCTGGATCACCGCGATCGAACGCGGGCTCACGGCGGATGCCGATCCCGACCAGCTGTTTCGCGTGCTGCTCAACCTGGTGCGCAACGCGGCGCAGGCGCTCGAAACCCACCCGAACAGCGACCGCCCGATGCAGATCCGCGTCAGCGGCCGGCGCGAGGGGGCGGTTGCGATCCTGGAGGTCGCCGATACCGGCCCCGGCGTGCCGCAAAAGGCGCGCGACCATTTGTTCGAGGCGTTCCAGACCTCCGGCCGCCCCGGCGGCAGCGGGCTCGGGCTCGCCATCGCCGCCGAACTCGTCCGCGCCCATGACGGCGAGATCCAGCTGGTGGAGGGCACCATCGGCGCCACCTTCCGGATCGTCATCCCGGACCGCCCGGTGGAACTCCTGTCCATCCGCAACGAGCGCGCGCGGGCGTAAGCCGCTTAAATTTCTGTCATCCCGGGCCGGCCGCGCTTTTCCGGCGCACCCGCGTTTTGCCTCCGTCCTTCCGGGGCGCTCGCGTCTTGCCTCCGTCATTCCGGGGCGCTCACGAAAGCGAGCGAGCCCGGAATCTCGAGCTTTTGGGCTCGATGCCTGCACCCCGCCCCGCCAGCGACAGCGCAAATGCCCGCCAAAAGCCCATTCACAGACCTTGCCATTTGCAAGCGGAGCCGCTAGCTAGGGGGCCGCTTTCGCCGCCTTCCGGCCGTGATGCCGGATTGCCGCGGGCCATTGCCGCCCGCAAACCATCAGCGAAACACGCGCCCGTAGCTCAGCTGGATAGAGCATCAGACTACGAATCTGAGGGTCGGACGTTCGAATCGTTCCGGGCGCGCCATTTTGCCACCATTCAGAATAGAACCACGAACTCGGAGCTCGGTCGGTCAACTGTAATCGGCCGCGCCGTGTGCAGTTTCTCTTCAATCCAGGAATGAACGATCTTCCTTCCGTCGGATCTCGCCGGATTGCATGGATGCTCGTTGACCAATCATCCGCGTCGAACAGGTTGCTCTGGACCGACTGCTCCATGGTGACCAATTGAACGGCGGTTGTTATCAATGGGCTATTCGGGGCTTCCTGGCGAAGGACGGTGACGATGGTCAGCAGCACGGCATCTGTGGCGGATACATGGAGGGTGGGTGTCCTCTTCTCCCGCACAGGGTTGACGGCCGTCACCGAGACCGAGCATTTTCTTGGCACGGCACTCGCGATCCAGGAAATCAATCAGGCCGGAGGCATCCTCGGGCGCGAGATCGAAGTCGTCGCCTACGATCCGGAATCCGATCCCGAAACCTATCGCCGTCTGGCCGACCGGCTTCTGACGGAGGACGGCATTTCCGTGATCTTCGGCTGCAGTTCGTCGGCGCAACGCAAAGCGGTGCTGCCGGCGATCGAACGTCGCAACGGGCTATTATGGTATCCGTCGCTCTACGAAGGCTTCGAATATTCGCCTAACGTCATCTATACCGGGGCGTCGCCGAATCAGAACAGCTTTCCGCTCGCCGAATATCTCGTCCGCAACCATGGGCGCCGGGTGCTTCTGGCCGGCTCCGACTACATCTATCCGCGGGAATCGAACCGCATCATGCGCGATCTCGTCGAATCCTACGGCGGCAAGATCGTCGACGAAGTCTACGTTCCCATGGCGGCGTCGGAATCGCGGCTGCGCGGAATCGTGGCGCGGGCCAAGGAGCTGGCGCCGGATGTGTTGTTTTCGACCATTGTCGGTCGCTCCGCGCAAATGTTTTACCGGCTCTACCGCGAGGCCGGTCTCGACCCGGCATTAATGCCGATCGCCAGCCTGACCATGGCCGAAGGCGAGGTGCGAGAGATCGGCGCGGCGCTGTGCGAGGGACACATCACGGCGGCGACCCATTTCGGGTCGCTGCGAGGCTCCAGCAATCGTCGCTTCGCGGAAAACTTCCATCGCGCGTTCGGTGCCGACAAGCCGATAAGCATGTGGAGCGCCGGCGCCTATGCCCAGGTGAATCTGTTCGCGCTGGCGCTGGAGCGGGCCGGAACGCTCGACACCCAACGGCTTGTCGAGGCGGCGCTCGGCCTTTCGTTCGAGGCGCCGGAAGGCACGGTCCAGATCGATCCCGACAACAACCATACTTGGCTGACGCCGCGGATCGGCCGTGTCAGGGGCGACGGCGGCTTCGATGTGGTCTGGGAAGCCAAGGCTGCGGTGAAACCGGACCCCTATCTGGCGGTGTCGCCGCTCGGCGGGCGTTGGATCGGGGAGGAGGTATCGGTCGCATGAAGCCGGGCATCCGCCGTCTCATTGAAGAGCTGCGCGGCGCGCGCGTTCTGGTCGTGCATCCGCGCGACGCCGAAGGCGACGCGCTGCTTGATCAGCTGAAGCGCATTGGCTGCAACGTGCGCGGCATATGGCCACCGCCGGTCGAATTACCCAACGACATCGATACGGTGTTCCATCTGGTGGAAACCGCGGAGACGCCGGCTTTCGTCGCTTCCGCGTCCGACGACGGGCCGACCTTCGTCGCCATTGTCGACTACGAGAATCCGACGGTACTGCGGCGGCTGCTCGACAGCAACGCCCACGGCGTCATCAACAAGCCGATCCGCTCGTTCGGCATCCTCTCCTCGCTTGTCCTCGCCCGCTCGCTGCGCGGCTATACAAGGCGCCTGGAGGGCAAAGTACAGAAACTCGAAGAGACATTGAAGGCGCGCCGCGATGTCGACAAGGCGGTGAAGATCCTGGTAACACTAAAGAAGATCGGCGAGGCCGAGGCCTATGAATTGATCCGCGCGCAGGCGACACAGAAGAGATTGTCGATGGCCCAGATCGCCACCACCATCATCGGCGCCCAGGATGTGATGGCTGGCTTGGGTCTGATCGACGAACTCTGAGGCGCCTGTCCCGCTTGTTTGCACAATACGTCATCATCGCTGCCGATAATTCGATCCTGCCGCATGATTGACATTACGACCGCGTTACTGCTGTAATTTAAGCGTTGGCGATGTTCGACCCTAACGGTTGAGATCGTCACGGCGGCCGGTCGGCCGCTTCGACATGTGGCTATGTAGCCCTCGATAGGTGCCTGACGGCGCTATCGGGGGTTTTTTGTTTTGCGCGCTCCAGGGAGTTTTGCGCGATGACTTCGTACGTTTCTACTTCACCGGCTGCCGGATCGATCAGAGTAGCCTGTATTCAGATGCAGCCGGTGTTCGGCAACGTCGCCGCCAATGTAGCGCACAGCCTGGAGCTGATCGATCGGGCGGCGTCGCAAGACGCCGACCTCGTTGTGCTGCCGGAATTGGCCAATACCGGCTACATGTTCGCCTCGCGCGAGGAAGCGTTCGGCCTTGCCGAGCCAATTCCCGGCGGCCCCTCGGTTGCGGCCTGGGCGGAGCGCGCGGCGCGGCACGGCCTGCATATCGTCGCGGGGATCACCGAACGTTCGGGGCCCGATCTCTACAACAGCGCCGTGGTGATCGGTCCCGAAGGCTACATCGGCACGTTCCGGAAAGTGCATCTCTGGAACGAGGAAAACCTGTTCTTCGAGCCCGGCAATCTCGGCTTCCCGGTGTTCCACACGCCGATCGGCCGCATCGGCGTCGCGATCTGCTACGACGGCTGGTTTCCGGAGACCTTCAGGCTCTGTGCCCTGCAGGGCGCCGATATCGTCTGCGTGCCGACCAACTGGGTGCCGATTCCGGGGCAGGCCGAAGGGCGTGAGGCGATGGCGAATATCCTTGCGATGGCCGCAGCCCACTCGAACTCGATCTTCATCGCCTGCGCCGATCGCGTCGGCGTCGAGCGCGGGCAGCCCTTTGAGGGCCAGAGCCTCATCGTGAGTTACACCGGCTGGCCTGTCGTCGGGCCGGCCAGCCGGCATGCGGAAGACATCCTCATCGCCGAAGTCGATCTCGGCGAGGCTCGGCGCAAACGCAATTGGAATGCCTTCAACCAGGTTCTGCGCGATCGCCGGGTCGACATCTATGACGAGATGCTCGGCTCCGGCGCGAAGCGCGGCTGGTACTGATCCCCAAGCCTCGCCATCCAGAACGTTTCACCAAACCCCAGGAGTATCGATCCATGACGCTCACCCGTTCACTCTCGACGCTGCTTGCCGCCGCTGCCTGTACGACGATCCTCGCCGCTCCCGCGCTGGCCGCGGATCCCATCAAGATCGGCGTGCCGGTCGGCTTGTCCGGCGCCAACAGTGTCGTAGCGCCCTCCGTGGTGCAGTCGGCCCAGCTCGCCGTCGATGAGATCAACGCCAAGGGCGGCGTGCTCGGCCGCCAACTAGCGCTCGAAGTTGCCGATGACGCTTCCGGCGCGGCCGGCGCGCAGAAAGCGTTCGACAGCCTTGTATTCCAGAAGAAGGTCGACGTGCTGATCTCCATGGAGACCAGTGCGGCGCGCAACGCGGCGCTGCCGATCGTGGCGCGCGGCAAGGTGCCCTACATCTACACCTCATTCTACGAAGGCAAGTCCTGCAGCCCGTTCATGTATGTCAATGCCTGGGTGCCGGAACAGCAAGTGCCGCCGATCGTCGACTATTTCGCCAAGGAAAAGAGCGCCAAGAAGTTCTTCCTGATCGGCTCGGACTACGCGTTCGGCCGCGGCATGCTGGCCTTCACCAAGGCCTATATCGAAAAGACCGGCGGGAAGGTCGTCGGCGAGGAATATCTGCCGATGGACGGCAGCGACTGGACGCCGATCATTTCGAAGCTGAAGAGCGCGGCGCCGGACGCCCTGATCACCTCGACGGCCGGCGGGGCGCCGAACGTCACTCTGACCAAGCAGCTCCGCGCCGCTGGCGTCGCGCTGCCCTACGGCAACCTCGCGGTCGACGAGGGCACCGCCAAGAGCATGGGGACCGACGCTGAAGGCATTTATCTGTCGGCCTCCTATGTCACCGGCATCGACAGCGCCGCCAACAAGACCTTCCTGGCCGCCATGCAGAAGAAATTCGGTGCCGAGTTGAAGACCCCGAACGATCTTTCGGTGCCGGAATATGAAGCCGTCTATGCCTACAAGGCCGCGGCGGAAAAGGCCGGCAGTACCGAGGAAGCCAAGGTCCTGAAGGCGCTCGGCGAGGTCTCGGTGGAAGGTCCGCGCGGCAAGATCGAAATGTCGAAACAGCATCACGCGCCCCTGACGATGTATCTCGGGCAGGTGCAGGCCGACGGCTCCGTGAAGGTCATCAAGAGCTTCCCCAATGTCGATCCGGGCGCGCAGTGCCCGAACCTGAAGTCTTGACGTTGGCAGCCGATGGCGGAAGGAGGTGATTGCCTTCTTCCGCCCCGGCTCAATTCTGGTCCGATCTCATGATTACCCTCGTGCTCGACATCATCACCACCGCCGCGATCCTCTTCATCGTCTCCGCCGGTCTGTTGATCGTGTTCGGCGTGATGAAGATCATCAATTTCGCCCACGCGTCCTTCATCACGGTCGGGGCCTATGCCGCGTTGGTAGCCTCCCGCCTCGGGTTGCCGCTGGTGCTGGCTCCCGCTCTGGCCTTCCTTGCCGGCGGGCTGATCGGCGTCGCTGCCGAGCGCGTCGTGGTGCGGCGGCTCTACGGCCGGCCGCTGGATGCGATCCTGGCGACCTGGGGACTCAGCATCGTCATCGGGCAATTGGTGACGCTCGCCTTCGGACGCGAGGTGCAGTTCGTGCCCGCTCCGATCTCGGGCACGGTGATGATCCTGGGCGAAGACTATTCAAGCTATCGCCTGCTGATGGTGCTGGCGGCGATCGTGATCGCCGCCTTGTTCTCCGGGCTCCTCAACGGCACGCGGCTCGGCCTTTCCACCCGTGCCGTGATCATGAATGAGACATTGGCGCAAGGGTTGGGCATCGACAGCACGCGGGTCCGCCTGATTACATTCGGCATCGGTTGCGGCCTCGCCGCGATCGCCGGCGCCCTGATCACGCCGCTCGCCAGCGTCGATCCCAATATGGGTCTGTCCTGGCTGATCGGCGCCTTCATGCTGGTGATGATCTCAGGCGGCTCGCTGCTGACGCTTGGTCTGTCCTGCTTCGTGCTCGGCGGCCTGCAGGTGCTGGCTTCCACCTTCATCAGCCCGATCCTCGGCGGGCTGACCATCGCGGTGATGGCCGCCGTGGCACTGCGACTTAGGCCGGAGGGGTTTGCCCGTGCCTGATCGTGACTCTGCGCTGAGGTCGATGGAATCGGTTTCGCTGCCGGGCATGCCGAGCTGGCTTGTCCGCGTCGGGCTTCCTACCCTCGTGGCGGCGGCGCTGGTGGTCGCCGGCCCCTGGATACTCGATACCTACACGCTGAATATCCTGGTGCGTGCCCTGTTCGTCGCGATCGCCGCGCTGACGGTCGACGTGCTGTGGGGGTTCAGCGGCACGCTGACCTTCGGGCAATCCGCTTTCTTCGGCATCGGCGCCTATGCGCTGGCGATCGGTTTCACCCAATTCGGCTTCGGCCCCTGGCAGGCGCTGCTGGCGTTTGGAGCAGCGGTGGGACTGGCTGCCGCGGTCGCAGGCTTTGTCGGCTGGCTATCGTTCTACCCGGGCTCCACGCCGCTGTATGCTTCCGTGATCTCGCTGGTGTTGCCCATTGTCGTGGTGCAGATCCTCTATTCCGGCGGTTCGTTCACGGGCTCTTCCAGCGGGCTCGTCGGCTTCGAAAGTTTTGATCTGTCGCTCGAGGGTTGGTTCCGCCTGGCCGGAGCGGCGGTGATCGCCGCCCTGGTCATGGCCTCGGTCGCGCTCTCCAGTGACGCTGGACGTGTGCTCAGCGCGATGCGCGACAATGACGAGCGCTGCACTTATCTCGGGATCGACACCTCGCTGTTGCGCATCGGTCTGACGGTGATCGCGGGCGTGGTGGCCGCACTGGCCGGCTTCGGGTATGTCGGCTTCAGCGGCGTCGCCGCGCCGGAGAACGCGGGCTTCGTGTTCGGCACCCAACTCGTGGTTATGGTGGCGCTTGGCGGGCGCGGATCTTTGATCGGCGCGGTGGCGGGCGCCGTGGTGATCGAAGTCGCCAGCGCCTATCTCTCCAGCAGCCTGCCCTTCGTATGGGAATTGATCGTTGGCGTCGCCTTCGTCGTGGTCATCGTCGTGCTGCCCGGCGGCCTGTTCGGCAGTCTGCGCGACGCCGCCACCGCGCTGCGCGGCCGCATCGGCGCCGCGCCGGCGCGGGCTTCTTCGCCGGTCACGCTGGCGACGCTGGCCCGTGCCGCGGTGGCGCTCGACCGCAACGACGTCGTGGTCGAGGCCGACGGCGTCTTCAAGCATTTCGGCAGCCTGTCGGTGCTCTCTGGTGTCTCGTTCACGGCGCGGCGGGGTGAACTGGTCAGCATCGTCGGGCCGAATGGCGCCGGCAAGACCACCTTGATCCGCTGTCTCGCCGACGGCCGTGAGCGCTCAGAAGGAACGGTGCGCATCGCCGGGCACACGATCGCGCGTCTGGCGCCCGACCGCATCGTGGGCCTCGGCCTGGGGCGCAAGTTCCAGGCGGCGTCCGTATTCGAGACGTTGAGCGTGGCCGATTGCCTGCGCATCGCTCGCGCCAAGAGCGAGCCGCCGTCCTTCGTTCGTGCCTCGCCGGTCTTGGCCTTGCCGGCCGCGGCGCGGGCCGTGGTGGAGAGTTCGGGCCTGGCCGAGCGGCTCGGCGAGGAGGCGCGCTTCCTCAGTCACGGTCTGAAACAGGCCCTTGAGCTCGCAATGGTGCTGGCGCTGGAACCGCAAGTGCTTCTGCTGGATGAACCGACGGCGGGACTGACGCGGGCCGAGCGTCAGGGGTTTGCCGGAGTGCTCACCGACCTTGTGGCACGCGAACGGCTATGCGTGCTGATCATCGAGCATGATCTCGATTTCGTCCGCCAGATCTCGTCGCGCATCATCCTGTTGCACCAGGGGCGCGTCGCACTTGACGGCCCGGTCGCCGACGTGGTGGACGATCCCCTCATCCGCGAGATCTACACCGGCAGCAAACGCCCGCAGGGAGGCGAGGTGACGTCATGACCGCCGCCCTCGAACTCGTCAACCTGACCAGCGGCTACGGCAGCTCGACCGTCGTGCACGGGGTTTCGCTTGAGATCGCCCCTGGCGAGATCTTCGCTTTGGTCGGGAAGAACGGCATGGGCAAGTCGTCGTTGTTGAAGACGATCCTGTCGTTTCTGCCGGCATGGGACGGCGCGGTCCGTCTCGATGGACGCGATGTGACGCGGCTCGCGCCGTTTCGCAAGCGCGCGCTTGGCCTCGCCTATGCTCCGCAGGAACAGGCGCTGTTCCAGGATCTGAGCGTCCGCGACAACCTCCGGCTCGGGCTCAGCGACGACCGCGGCTTCGAGGCAAGCCTTGCCGAGATCAACGGCTGGTTTCCCGTGCTCACAGCGCGGCTGTCGCAGCGCGCCGGCACCTTGTCGGGAGGTGAACAGAAAATGCTGATCGTGGCGCGCGGACTGATCGCCGAACCGCGTTTGCTGCTGCTCGACGAAGTGACGGAAGGGCTGCAGCCGTCGGTGGTGGACCGGCTCGCCGAAGTGCTGGCCGCGACGCGGCGCAATCGCGGCACCGCGATGCTGGTGGTCGAGCAGCATCTGTCCTTCGTCCTGGGACTGGCCGATCGCTTTGCTGTGTTCAAGCGGGGCGAGGTGGTGGATAGCGGGCCGGTCGATGCCGGCTCCGCAGAGCGGATCGACGAACATATGCGCTTGTGAAGCGTGCCGGCGCAGGTATCTGCCGATCACCCACGCCCGTCCTACTTCGCTCGGTTTCGTCCGTGCCATTTGTGAGGTGGTGCTAGTAGGTTGGTGGGTGATGGCGGCCGAAGTTGTATGGTGCTTGCAATCCGATCTGCGCGTAAAAATTATAAAGCAATTTCAATGATATAAGAGTTCGTAGTTTTATTCTGAATGGCGCGCCATTTGCTCAGCTGGCATTTTCAGTCTATCCGATCCGACGGAAGATCACGCTGGCGTTGACACCACCGAAGCCGAAGCCGTTGGAGATAGCATGCTCCATCGGCATCGGCCGCGCTGCGCCGGATACGATGTCGATGCCTTCAGCTCCAGGATCAGGATTTTCGAGGTTAAGCGTCGGTGGGGCAACCTGGTCGCGCAGGGCGAGGATGGTGAAGACCGCCTCCAGGCCTCCCGCAGCTCCCAGCAGATGACCGGTCGCCGACTTGGTGGCGCTCACCGCGATGCTTCCGTCGCGACCAAACAGCGCGCCGATCGCGGCAAGTTCGCTCTCGTCGCCTGCCGGCGTCGACGTTGCATGCGCGTTCAGATGCTGCACATCACCGGGCTCAAGCCGCGCCTGCCGCAAGGCGGCCTCCATGGCGCCCCGAGCACCCTCGCCATCCGGCGGGCCCGATGTCATGTGATAGGCGTCGGCCGTCGTGCCGTAGCCCGCGACTTCGGCGAGCGGCGTAGCGCCGCGCGCAAGCGCATGTGCCAGTTCCTCGATCACGAGGACTCCTGCGCCCTCGCCCATGACAAAACCGTCCCGGTCGCGATCGAAGGGGCGCGCGGCGCGCTCCGGTTGATCGTTGAACCGGCTCGACAGCGCGCGCGCCGCCGCGAAGCCGCCCAAGCTCACCAGATCGATACACGCCTCGGCGCCGCCGCAGATCGCAACGTCGACCTCGCCCGAGCGGATCATGCGCGCGGCATCGCCGATCGCCTGGACGCTGGCAGCACAGGCCGTGACCGGCGTGCCCAATGGCCCCTTGTAGCCGTATTTGATCGAAACTTGGCCCGCGGCCAAATTGGCCAGAAACGAAGGAATTGTGAACGGTGACAGCCGGCGCACGCCGCGCTGGTCGGTGGTTCGGACCGCTTCGACGATCGCCGGGAAGCCGCCGATGCCCGAGGCGATAATCGTCGCGGTTCGTTCCAGCGCTGCGCTATCTTGCGGCGCCCATTTTGCCTGTGCGACCGCTTCCGCGGTAGCGAGCAGCGCAAACAAGATAAAACGGTCCATCTTGCGCTGATTCTTCGGCGCCGCCGCCTCCGCCGGATCGAAGCCGCCCTCGACGTCCTCAGCCCTGCCAGGCACGAGTCCGGCAATTCGCGCCGGCAGCGCCAAGGACCATTCGGGCAGCAGGCGCAGCCCGCTCCGCCCTTCGAGCAACCGACGCCAGGAGATTTCGATCCCGCACCCTAGGGGAGACACCGCTCCCATCCCCGTGACGACGATGCGACGCATATTAGCCTCCGGCCGGCGAGATATCTGGGTTCATGGCTTTGAGCGACGCGAGCCGCTGGCGCATCCCGCGGCTTGCGCGCGGCCCCGGAAGGAGGACGGCATTCGCGGGCGTAATCGGACGCATGTCGATGGCGTCGACGATGATCGGATCAAGCGGACGAATATCGCCACGGCTCGCCAGCACGATGGCCTCGCCTTTGGGCGCCAGATGCTTGTTGCCCCACGCGAACAGCGCGACAAGCACGGGGAAGAAATCCCTCGCCTTTGGCGTCAGAACATATTCGTAGCGAGGCGGCCGATGGCTGTAGCGACGCCGGATGAACATGCCGGCCCTGGTGAGATGGGCGAGTCGTCGCGACAGGATGTTGGGCGCAATCCCGAGACTTCGCTCAAATTCGTCGAAACGCGTCATGCCCTGAAAGGCATCACGCAGGATCAGGATACTCCACCATTCGCCGACCGTTTCAAGAGCGCGAGCCGCCGGGCATTCCGTGACAGAGGAGGATTTTGGCTGCATGACGTAAAACTAGGCTAGTTACTTGCATAATGCAAGTCACTATTTTCACCGCTCGTCTCTACGAATAC
>JBLMWS010000094.1:0-5252 GCA_050257355.1 Gemmatimonas sp. | reverse complement strand
CGAGCAGAACGCCACCTTCCGCGACAATTATCTCGGCGTGCCGTTCGACCTTTCGCGCGTGGTCTTCATCGCTACCGCCAACATGCTCGACACCGTTCCGGGCCCGCTCCTGGACCGCATGGAAATCATCAGCCTGGCCGGCTACACCGAGGACGAGAAGCTCGAGATCGCCAAGCGCTATCTGGTGCGCCGTCAGCTCGAGGCGAATGGCCTGAAGGCCGAGCAGGTCGAAATCGATCCGGAAGCGCTTCGGCAGATCATCAAGGGCTATACCCGCGAAGCAGGCGTCCGCTCGCTGGAGCGCGAGATCGGCCGGGCCCTGCGCTTTGCGGCGGTGCAGATCGCAGAGGGTAGCACGCAGAAGGTCAGCATCGCGCCCAAGGACCTCAGCACCATTCTCGGGGCTCCGCGTTTCGAAGGCGAAATCGCGCTACGCACCAGCATCCCCGGCGTCGCCACCGGCCTCGCCTGGACCCCGGTCGGCGGCGACATCCTGTTCATCGAGGCCACCCGTGTGCCGGGCAAGGGCGGCCTGATCCTGACCGGTCAGCTCGGCGACGTCATGCGCGAGAGCGTACAGGCTGCGCTGACGCTCGTGAAGAGCCGGGCCTCTCAGCTCGGCATCGACCCGTCGCTGTTCGAAAAAAGCGACATCCATGTCCACGTGCCCGCCGGCGCGACGCCGAAGGATGGACCGAGCGCAGGTGTAGCCATGTTCACCGCGCTAACGTCGCTATTGACCAACCGTACGGTCCGGCACGATACCGCCATGACCGGCGAAATTTCGCTGCGCGGATTGGTGCTGCCGGTCGGCGGGATCAAGGAGAAGGTCGTTGCCGCGGCCGCGGCCGGCCTCACCCGGGTGATGCTGCCGGCACGCAATCGCCGCGACTTCGACGACATCCCGAAATCTGCGCGGGACCAGCTGGAGTTCGTCTGGCTCGAGCAAGTCGATGATGCCATCGCCAACGCTCTGTCGGATACGCCGCAGCCGGCCGCAGCAGCCGAATAGGCTACGGCGAGACCCGCCTCCAGCGGTTGATTGAAGCTACTCCAGCGATTTGCGGAAACGGAGAATGCTGGCCAGCAGCAAAACGGCGGCCAGCACTGTGAGTGCCGCGAATTGCGGCCACAGCACGCGAAATCCGACGCCTTTGAGAAATGTGCTGCGGATGATGACCAGGAAATAGCGCAGCGGGTCGGCATAGGTGAACCACTGCAACACTATCGGCATGCTCGTGATCGGGAAGCTGAAGCCCGACAGGATGAACAGCGGCGTGAGCACGAAGAAATTGGTGGCGAATGCCTGTTGCTGGGTCGAGCAGATGGTGGAGATCAGGAGCCCGAGCGCGAGCAGGCTGAGCAGATAGAGGCTTTCGCCGGCCGCGAACAGGAAAGGGTTGCCGACGAAGGGAATCCTGAACCAGACGATCCCGGCAACACTCACCAACGCCGCGATCGCCGCTCCCACGACGAAGAACGGCACGGTCTTGCCGATAATGAATTCGGCCGGCCGGATCGGCGTGACCATGATCTGCTCCAGCGTGCCGACCTCGCGCTCGCGCACTACGGCGAAGGCCGTCAGGTTGACCAGCATCACGAGCTGAATGGTCGCGATCACGCCCGGCACGAAGAACCAGCGGCCGTTGAGATCGGGATTGTACCAGGGCCGCTGCTGCACCGTCACATGCACCTGCTCCATGCCGTTGCTGCCCTGCAGGCGCTGCGCGAGGTTGGCCGTATAGTCCTGCGCGAATTGCGCGGCGATGGTGTTGACGTAGCCGAGCGCGATGAGTGCGGTATTCGAATTAGTACCGTCGACCACGACCTGAAGCGGGGCCTCTTGGCCCTTGCGCAAGAGCTCCGCAAATCCGGCATGAATGACGAGCGCCACCACGGCATCGCTACGATCGATCAAGCCGTTGATCTCTGCTTGGGACTGGGTACGGGCAACGATGTTGAAGCGGTTGCTCGATGTGAAGCGCGCAATGAGCTCGCGGCTTTCCTGGCTTTGGTCGAGATCGAGCACGGCGGTCGAGACGTGATACACCTCGAAGGTCGCGGCATAGCCGAACACGAGCAGCTGCACGAGCGGAGGAACGATCAGCATGACGCGTCCCCATTTGTCGCGCCAGAGCTGGATGAACTCCTTCACCAGAAGCGAATAGATGCGTTCCAGCATGGCTCAAATGAGCTCCTTGCGGAAGGCGCGCGCCGCCAGCACCATCACCACCACGGCATAGAGAAACAGGGACAGGATGGGCGTCGACAGCGCGACCAGGCTCGAGCCTTTCAGGAACAGCGCCTTGACGATGGTCACGTAATAGCGCGCATGCACCAGGTAGGTGAGCTTCTGGACCACCATCGGCATCTGGTCGATCGGAAAGACGTAACCCGACAACAGCATGGCGGGCAGCAGACTGACGAGCATGGCCACCTGGCTCGCGCCGATCTGGCTGCGGATCACCACCGATAAGAGGTAACCGATCCCCAGCACGACCACCAGAAACAGCGTCGTGGTGACGAACAGCGCGAAAATGGTGCCGCGATAGGGTACGCCGAACCACCATCCGGCGATCAGAAGACAGAAAGCTGCATCGATCCAGCCCAGCCCGAGATAAGGAACGAGCTTGCCGACCATCAACTCGCCCGGGGTGACCGGAGTGGAGACCAGAAGCTCCATCGTTCCCCGCTCCCACTCTCGCGAGATCGTAAGCGAGGTCAGTTGCGCGCCGACCAGCGCCATGATGATCGCGACGAGACCCGGGATGATGAAGTTGCGGCTTTCGAGATCCTCGTTGAACCACACCCGCGACTGCACCACGAGCGGGTTGATCTGCTGGAGTGTGCGTCCCTGACGGTCGAGCCACTCCAGGGCAACGTCGTTGGAATAGCGATTGACAACCGCCAGTGCGTAGCCGGCCGCGACATTTGCGGTGTTGTCATCGGTGCCGTCCAGAATGAGCTGCACGGACGACGTGCCGGCATCGTTCAAGCGCTGGGTGAAATCGGGCGGAATCACGACCGCGATCCTGCAATCCGCGCGATCGACCCCGTCGACCAGCTCCGGATAGCTGCGCACATTGCGGGCGATCGCAAAATATTGCGAAGCGGCGAACAGCTTGAGCAGCGCCTGGCTCTGCTGGCTGGCCTCGCGGTCGAAGGTGCAGACCGGAATGTGCTTCAGATCCATGGTCACGCCGTAGCCCAAGAGGAACATCTGCGTGAACGGCAACAGCATCGCGATCATCAGGCTGCGCGGATCGCGCCAGATCTGCAGAAGCTCCTTTACCGCGATGGCCTTGAGCCGACGGAACTTCATGCCGCCTCCCTCCGCTGCGCATCGGCGGTAATCAGCTGCACGAACACGTCTTCCAGCGAGGGCGCGATCTTCGCCATGCGTGCCGGCGGCAGCCCCTTGGCTGCAAGAAAGGCGGGCAACTCCTGAACGCTTTTGGCGGCGCTATCGACCAGCAAGTGCAGCGCGTTGCCGAACACCGAAATGTCCCGCACGCCGGGCGCCTCGTGCAGCGCCGCAAGCGTCGGGCCAAGCGCCTCGGTTTCCACCAGCAACAATTCGCCGCCGAGCGCACTCTGTTTCAGCACGGCGGGACTATCCATCGCAATCAGGCGGCCATGGTTGATCAGGGCTGCACGGTGGCAATATTCCGCCTCATCCATGTAATGGGTCGAGACCAGCGAGGTAACGCCTTCGCCCGCGAGATTGTGAATGAGATCCCAGAAGCGGCGGCGCGAGGCCGGCTCGACTCCGGATGTCGGCTCGTCCAGGAACAGGATCGGCGGCCGGTGCAATACCGCGCAGCCCAGCGCCAGCCGTTGCTGCCAGCCGCCGGCGAGGGTACCCACGAGCGCATGCTCGCGGCCCGCAAGGCCCGCCATCTCGATCGCAAAACGCATGCGCCCGGCCAGTTCGCCATGCGGCACGCGGTAGATGCCGCCGAAGAAACGCAAGTTCTCTTCCACCGTCAGATCGCGGTACAGCGAGAACTTCTGCGACATGTAGCCGATGCGCTGGCGCACGCCCTCGGGGTCGCGCGTCACATCGATGCCGGCCACGATCGCGCGGCCCTCGGTGAGGCGTAACAGGCCGCAGAGGATACGGATCGTGGTGGATTTGCCGGCGCCATTGGGGCCGAGAAAGCCGACGATCTCGCCACGCTTGATGCGGAAACTGATATGGTCGACGGCGGTGAACCTGCCGAACCGCTTGACGAGGTTCTCCGCGACCACCTGATCGCCACCGTCCGCCACCCCGCTCATGCAGAGCCTCCATTGTCCAAGAGGGCGACGAAAAGGTCCTCGATGCCGGGCTCGACGACCGCGGCCTGCGAGTGGGGCACTCCCGCCGCCGTCAGCGCCTCGCGCAGCTGCGGAATGCGCAAGGTGGGATCATCGACGACGGCGTGGACGCCATCGCCGACCAGAAGCACATGGCTCACGCCCTCCTTACCGGCGACGGCGTCGCGAACCGCGCGTCCGTTGGTCGAGATGATCGCGATCAGTGAGCCCGGCATGCGCCGCTTCAGCGCATCCGGGGTGTCGCAATACAGAGAGCGGCCCCGCTGCAACAGCGCAAGCCGGTTACAGCGCTCGGCCTCGTCGAGATAAGCGGTCGAAATCACGATGGTGACGCCCTCCTCGCGCAAGCCGTAAAGGATGCGCCAGAAGTCGCGCCGCGACAGCGGATCGACGCCGGTGGTCGGCTCGTCGAGCAAGAGAACTTTCGGCGTATGCACCAGCGCGCAGCTCAAGCCGAGCTTCTGCTTCATTCCCCCCGACAGCTGCCCCGCTCGAAACGCGCGAAATTGCGTCATGCCCGACGCGCCCAACAGCCGCTCGGCGCGCTGCTCGCGCAGCCCGTCGGAAACTTCGAACAGGTCGGCATAGAAGCGGATATTTTCGTCGACGGTGAGGTCTTCGTAGAGGCCGAATCGCTGCGGCATGTAGCTGATGTGCAGCTTTGCCGCTTCGGGATCCGAGGCGACATCGACGCCATCGACCGAAATCGTGCCGGCATCTGGCCGCATCACCCCGGCCAGCATTCGCATCATCGTCGTCTTGCCGCAGCCATCGGGGCCGACCAGCCCGAAGATCTCGCCGCGGCTCACCCGGAAGCTGATGCCGTCGACGGCGGTCACAGCGGGAAAGCGCTTGCTCACGCCTTCGACCGCGATGATCGTGGGCGTGGCGGTCGTCATGGGATCGCGGAGGGCAGCGCTTCGAGCCTCGCA
>JBLMWS010000093.1:0-4497 GCA_050257355.1 Gemmatimonas sp. | reverse complement strand
AGGTCGAAGCGCACCGTGAGCGGATCGAGCGCCGCGGCCTTGCTCACCTTGGCGTAGTATTCGCGGTGATTGGGCCGGCCGTGGTCGCGCAGCAAGGTCCAGGAGAACAGCACGTCATCGGCGGTTACCGGCTGACCATCGGAGAAGCGTGCGCGGGGGTCGAGGTGGAAGGTGACGTAGTCTCGCGCGTCGTCGGTCTCGACCGATTTGGCGAGCAGGCCATAGAGCGTGAAGGGCTCGTCATAGCCGCGCGCCATCAGACTTTCGACGACGTAGCCGCGGATCTGCTGCACTGCGAGACCCTTGACGATCAGGGGATTGAGGCTGTCGAAGGTTCCGAGCAATCCCCAGGTCAGCTTGCCGCCCTTGGGCGCGTCGGGATTGGCGTAAGGCATGTGGGTGAAGCCGGGCGGCAGGGCTGGGGCGCCATGCATGGCAATAGCGTAGCTCGGCGCGGCGGGAACCGGCGTCGGGCCGGCTATGGGCGCAAGGACCATGCCAAGCGCAAGTGCGAGCCTTGCGCCTTTGCGCTTAGGCCTAAGAGCTAACCCGGAAACGCACGGAATTGATTCGGAATGGCTCACGCGCGACTTCTAGCATGGGGTGTCACATCGGGTCTGCAACAGCCATCAAAAGTCGTCAAAGATGCTTGTCGGCATTGATCTTTCTGCTCGCCCCTGTATGAAGGCGGGCGATTGAGAACGGCTGCTGAACTGTCACGTATCCGCCTCAATTGACCAGGAGACAGCCGCGCGAGACGGCGAGGTGCTAACGCCTCCGGCGGTTTCGGGGCTCCGTTCCAGAAAGGGTTTTCCGCAATGAATTTCCGCTATTTGGCCGCGTCGGTCGGGCCGCGTGGGCGGCTCCTCGCCTTGCTGGCGGCAACCGCGCTGTCCGTTGCTTTTGTGCCTTATGCCATGGCGCAGAACCCCAAGAAGCCGGCGCCCAAGGCCGCTCCCAAGGCGCCCGCGCCGGCTGCCGGAGCGCAGGGCCAGCAGCCCGCCCAGGGGCAGGCGCCGGCCGAGCAGCAGATCCAGTTGATCTATGCGCCGTGGACCAAGTTCTGTCTGAAGGGACAGGACGCCAACGCCAAGCAGGTGTGCTTCACCGGCAAGGATGGACGCATCGAGTCCGGCCAGCCGGTGATCGCAGCCGTCATTATCGAGCCGCAAGGCGAGCCGAAGAAGATTCTGCGCGTGACGCTGCCGCTCGGCATGCAGCTCCAGCATGGGACGCGCATCATCGTCGACAACAATCCGCCGCTGCAGAGCCCGTACGTGATCTGCTTCGCCAACGGCTGCATGTCCGACTACGAAGCTACGCCCGAACTGATCAACAGCATGAAGAAGGGCCAGAACCTCGTGGTTCAGGCGATCAACGCCAATGGCGCGCCGCTGACGCTGCCCCTGCCGCTGGCCGAGTTCGCCAAGGCCTATGACGGGCCGCCGACCGATCCCAAGGTGTTCGAGGAAACCCAGAAGAAGTTGCAGGAAGAGCTGCAGAAGCGTGCCGAGGAGACGCGCAAGAAGCTCGAACAGACGCAGCCGGGAGCCGCCGGTACCGCTCCCAGCGCGGCCGCGAAGTAAGGCGCGCCGGGACCAAGGCCGATCGAACCCAATCAACAAAAAGAGGCGCTTCCGGAAGGAGGCGCCTCTTTCGATTGGGAAATCCTATTGCCTTACCGGCCGGACCTCGGCCACAAGATTAGTTCAGGGACGGATTGCGCGGGCGGTAGCCGCCGGACTTGTCCTTGATGAAAATCTCGGAGACTTGCGAATGCCGGATCGGCTCGCCGGAGTCGTCCGGCAACAGGTTCTGCTCGGACACGTAGGCCACGTACTCGGTCTCCGAATTCTCGGCCAGCAGATGGTAGAACGGCTGATCCTTGCGGGGGCGAAGCTCCTCCGCGATCGACAGCCACCATTCCTCGGTGTTGTTGAACTCCGGATCGACGTCGAAAACCACGCCCCGGAAGGCATGGATGCGGTGGCGCACGATCTGGCCGATCTGGAACTTGGCGGTTCGCGCTTTGATCATCCCCTGTCGATAGACCAGGACGGGCGGGGATGCTAGTGCCCAGGGGCCACGATTTGATCCTCTGTAAATTGCCCCGGGGCGGGGCTCGCCTGACGAAAATCCCTCTGAAATGGCTGACATTCTCAACCTGGCCGTCCCCTATTTCGGCCTGATCTTCATCGGCTTCGCCTGCGGCAAGGCCAAGGGCCTGCCCGAGGCCGGGCTCGCCTGGATGAACTTCTTCCTGCTCTATGTCTCGCTCCCGGCGCTGTTGTTTGTCATCACCTCCAAGACGCCGTTTGCGGAATTGAACAACCCGCCGTTCCTGATCGCCACCACTCTCGGGACGATGACCGCCTTCATCCTTGCTCTGCTGGTCGGACGCTTTGCCGGTGGGCTCTCGCTGCGCGAGGCGACGCTGTCCGGCCTGTCCGGAGCCTATGGCAACATCGGCTACATGGGCCCGGGGCTCGCGCTTGCGGTGCTCGGCACGAAGGCCGCGGCGCCGACCGCGCTCATTTTTTGTTGCGACAGCATCTTCCTCTTCACCATAGTGCCGCTGCTGATCGAATTGACGGACCGCGACCACCCATCCGTCCTGCATGCGCTAGGGGTGGTGGGTCGGCAAATTGCGTTCAATCCGCTGATCGTGTCGGCGGTGGCCGGTGCGCTGGCGGCCGCGTTCCACATTCATCTGCCGGTCGCGATCGACAATACGCTGCTATTCCTGCAGAACGCTGCGGCGCCGACGGCCCTGTTCGTGCTCGGCGTGACGGTGGCGTTACGCTCATTCAAGCAGGTGCCCTGGGAGGTGCCCGGCGTGATCGCGATCAAGCTCTTGATCCACCCGCTGGTCGCCTTCACCTTGATGCTGCTGTTTGGGCCGTTCGCCCAGCCATGGGCGGCCGTAGCGGTGCTGATGGCTTCGCTGCCACCGGCGCTGAACGTGTTCGTGATCGCGCGACAAAACGATGCCTGGGTCGAGCAGGCATCCGTGGCCGTGCTGATCGGAACTTTCGCCTCCGTGGTCACGCTCACCAGCGTGATGTGGTTCATCCAGACTGGCCGGCTGACCTTCCCGTAAGCGGAAGCGGCTTGGGACGAAAGCCGTGCCAGGAGGGCGCCAGTCCCTCGCGCATGGCAAGCCGCCGTAGCGGACCGATCGAACCGACCAAGTGCAGGCCGGCGGCACGCAGCGACTGCATCGGCAGGAAATCGCTGAGCAGCGAACGGTTCGCGACATCGATGACGAACGTCCGGCTCAACACGTCGGCGCGCCGCGCAAAATCGTAGCGCTGCAGCACATCAGGTCCGCCCGGATCTTTCCCCGCCGCCATCGATTCGCGCACGAGATCGGCGATGTCGGCTGCGTCGCGCAGACCGAGATTGAGACCTTGCGCACCGATCGGAGGGATCACATGCGCAGCCTCGCCGACCAGCACGATACGGTTCTGAGCGAAGTGCCTGGGTCGTTCGATCGCGAGCGGAAACACGGAACGTCCTGCTTCGACATGCACCCGACCGAAGATGGAGTGCGACTGCTTCTCGGCGGCCTCGGACAATTCGTCGTCTGTGAGCGCCTGCAGTCGTTCGGCTTCCTTGGGGGCTGCGACCCATACGACGCTGCAACGAGTCCCCGGCAAGGGTACGAAGACGCAAGGGCCGTGCGGGGTGTGAAACTCTGTCGAGACGTTACGGTGCGGCCGTGCGTGGCTGATATTGAACGTGAGCGCGGCCTGATTGAGGTCGCGCTTGCCGACCCCGATGCCGGCAGCCTCGCGGCACAGCGAATGCCTTCCATCGGCTCCGACCACAAGCCGCGCGGAAAGCGAGGCTCCGCCGGTCGTAGCGACGACGACCTCCTCCTCGTTCGGCGCCACAGTCTCCGCCTCGCCGTCAAGCCGTGTCAGGCCTGCGGTCTCCGACGCCTGTTCTTCCAGCGCCGCCACCAGGACGCGATTTTCGATATTGTAGCCAAATGCGTCCAGCCCGATTTCATTGGCCGAAAAATGCACCTCCGGCGCGCGGATCAGGCGGGCGGTGTCATCCACCAGACGCATTTCGATGAGCGGCGCTGCTTGATCACGACAGCGCTCCCAGACCCCGAGACTGGTGAGGAAGTCGATGGAGCCGCCGAGCAGGGCGGTGGTGCGATTGTCCGCGTAAGGCGCGCGGCGTGCGATCAGCAGGGTCCTGCCGCCGGCTTGCGCCAGCGCGATCGCGGCCGACAACCCTGCGGGTCCGCCGCCCACCACGGCAACGTCGTAGGTTACTGGAGCGTTACTCATCATGCGACAATTCACCCTCCCGGTGATATTTTCAAGATGCTCGATGCTCTGCGCGTCGTTCTCTCAATACGGGGCGGAACGCCGCAAGGTCCGATGTGCAAATCCGTCAGATTCCTGATAGCACTGCGCCGGCCATGATGGAGCAAGCGACCCAGCACGAAAAGCCCCATGCCGCGCCGGCTGTGCGCGCGGC
>JBLMWS010000092.1:0-6982 GCA_050257355.1 Gemmatimonas sp. | reverse complement strand
CCGGAACGGCTGCTGGCTCAGCGCCTCGATATCAATCCCGCGCACTGCTATTACGGGCCGGTCGGCGGCGAAAGCCCGATCCGCTATCTGCACGAGGCGGCGCAACGCATCGCGCGTGGCGAATGCAGCGTCGCGGCAGTCTGCGGCGCCGAGGCGCAGTCGACCGCGACCAAGGCCGAACGCGCAGGCATCACCTTGCCCTGGACGCCGTTCGCGCACGACGTGCCGGAGCCGAAGCGCGGCGCGGCGTTCCAGAAGCCGTTGGCGGTGAAGCTCGGCGTGTTCCGCCCCGTGAGCGTCTATCCGTTTTACGAGGCCGCCAGCAGCGCGCATTGGGGTCAGACGCCGCGCGAGGCGCTCGTGGAGTCCGGCGAATTATGGTCGCGCTATTCGGAAGCCGCCTCGACAAATCCGAATGCGTGGCTGAAGCGGCATGTCGCGGCCGCCGAGATCACCACGCCTTCGCCGGACAATCGGCTCATCGCCTGGCCCTACACCAAGCTGATGGTCGCCAACCCGACCGTGAACATGGGTGCGGCGGTGCTGCTCACGAGCCTTGCCAAGGCGCGCGAAGCCGGCATCCCCGACCATCGCCTGGTCTATCCCGTCGGCGGCGCTTCGGCCGAAGAACCGCGCGACTATCTCGTCCGCGATCAGTTCTACGAAAGCCATCCGCAGAATGCGGTGTTGACCGCGGTAATGGATCTGGTCGGCGGCGACGGGAAGGCGTTCGATGCCATCGAGCTCTACAGCTGCTTTCCCTGCGTGCCGAAGATGGCGCGGCGCACGCTCAAGCTCGGGCCCGACGTCAAGCCGACGGTGACCGGCGGGCTCACCTTCTTCGGCGCCCCGCTCAACACCTACATGACGCATGCGGCCTGCGCGATGGTGCGACGCATGCGCGAGGGCGCCAAGCTTGGGCTGCTCTACGGCCAGGGCGGGTTCGTCACCAAGCATCATGCGCTGGTGCTGTCGCGCGAAGTGCCGCGGATACCGCTGGCGCAGGAGAGCAGCGTTCAGGCGGCGGCCGACAAGAACAAGCGTGCTGTACCCGAATTCGTCACCGAGGCCTCAGGCAGAGGCTCGGTCGAGAGCTTCACGGTGCTCTACGGCCGCAACGGCGAGGTCGAGCACGGCGTGGTGATGCTGCGCACGGATACAAACGCGCGCACGCTCGCGCGAGTGCCGGCGCAGGACAGCGTGACGCTCGCGCATCTCACCAACATGGAGCGCAGCGCGGTGGGATCGCTGGGCGAGATCACGATGGCGGATGACGCCGTGCCGCAGTGGCGGGTGGCGTGATCAAGGACGTTTGGCTCTGGTCATTCGCCATCGAATGCGGGGGGCGGGTCACGCGGCCCGCACCGAGCCCAGGAACTTGTCGACTTCGAGCTTGAGGCGATTGCTTTCGACGGACAAGGACTTGGCTGCGGACAAGACCTGCACCGAGGCCGATCCGGTTTCCGTCGCGCCCTGTTGCACGTCCGCGATGTTGGATGAGACCTCCTGCGTGCCGGCCGCTGCCTGCTGCACGCTGCGGGAGATCTCCTGGGTCGCCGCCCCCTGCTGTTCCACGGCGGCCGCGATCGCCGAGGAAATCTCGGAGAGCCGCTCGATGGTGAGGCTGATCGCCTGGATCGCGCCAACCGATTCCTGCGTCGCGGCCTGGATGCTCGAAATCTGCTGGCCGATTTCGCCGGTTGCTTTGGCCGTCTGCTCGGCCAACGCCTTCACCTCCGAAGCCACTACGGCGAAGCCTCGTCCGGCATCGCCGGCGCGGGCTGCCTCGATCGTCGCATTCAGGGCCAGGAGGTTGGTCTGGCCGGCGATGGTGTTGATCAGTTCAACCACGTCGCCGATGCGGGTCGCCGCCGTCGACAATTCACCCACGCGCTCGTTGGTGACGCGGGCCTGCTGCACGGCTTCGCCGGCCATCTTCGCCGATTCCTGCACCTGCCGGCCGATCTCCCGGATCGAGGAAGCCATCTCTTCGCTCGCGGAAGCCACCGATTGTACGTTGGTGGAGGCCTCCTCGGATGCGGAGGCGACCACGGTCGCCAGTTCCTGGCCGCGATCCGCGGTGGAGGACAGCGTCGTGGCCGAGGCCTCCAACTCGGTCGCCGCCGAGGACACGGTCTCAACGATCTCGCCGACTGCGCCCTGGAACGTGTCGGCCAGCTTGATCATCTCGCTGCGGCGGGCCGCCGCGGCGCGATGTTCGGAGGCTTTCAATTCTTCCTTGCTGAAGCGAACCAGGGTCTGCACCGTCTGCAGGTTGCGGAGCGCCTCGCCGACTTCGTCGTCGCGCTCGATCATGATGCGGCTGTCGAGCTTGCCTTGCACGATGTTGAGCATGGTTTCGTTCAGATGCCGCAACGGAGCTCCGATCGCTTGCATCAACTGCATCGTCAGCAGCCCGGCAAAGACGACGCCGAGCAAAGCAAGCGAGGAGACGGCAGCGCCGGGCAGACCGAACAGCGCACCGGCCCCGATCGCGAGCATCAAGACCGTCTGCACCAGCATCAGCGTGAGCAACCGCGCCTTGAGGGTGCGGGTGAAGAGCGCGAGGTGATCGAAGACCGAGCGGCGGCGGATGACGCCTGCCTCGATCTTGTAATTGTGCGGCCGCTTTTCGCGCAGCGCCGCGTAGACCTGTTCGGCCTCGGCGCGCTGATCCGCAGGCAGCCTGGTGCGCACCGAGGTGTAGCCGGTCAGTTGCCCGTTCTGCCGGATCGGCGACGCCGTCGCCAGCACCCAGTAGAAATCGCCGTTCTTGCGCCGGTTCTTGACCGCGCCGACCCAGGGCTTGCCAGCCTTGAGCGTGTCCCAGAGATTTTCGAAGGCTTCCGGCGGCATGTCCGGATGGCGGATGATGTTGTGCGGCTGGCCCGTCAGCTCGGCCGCGGGGAAGCCGGCGGCATCGATGAAGTCCTCGTTGAAGAAGGTGAGCCTTCCCTTCGTATCCGTCTGCGAAACGATCAGCGTCTCGTCGGTAATGGGATATTCGACGTTGGTAACGGGAAGGTTCTTGCGCATTGCCGCTCCTGAAGAAAGCTGCGACCGGCACGCATCGACTCACGTGTCGGTAACAGGTTTCGCGCACGGCGCTTAATCCATGGTGAAATTGCGAGTCCGTAAAATCACGGGCCGAACAATAGTTCTTATCGGCAATCGCGAAATCATCGCGCGAATACCGTTCAGCGCATGAGCCTCAACGCATCGGAGAAGAATTGGGGTCCGCCAAAATTTCCGGATTTCAAGGCAAGCAGCATGGCGCCCTCCTTGGCGCCGACTGCGCGCAACACCGGCACACCGGCGGCGATTTCGTCGCCGACGAGGAAGCCCGGAATCCCGAGGCGGTCGACCACGGCACCCGAGGTCTCGCCGCCGGCCACCACCAACCGGCGCACGCCCGCTTGCACGAGCCCTTCGGCGATATCGGCCATGGCCTCTTCGATTGCGTGACCTACGGCATCGCGGCCATAGCGCGACTGCAGCGCGCTGACCCGATCGGGCGTTGCGCTGCTTGCGATGAGGAACGGCTCCTTGCCGAGCCGCTCGCCGGCCCAGGCCAGCGCGCGACGCGATTCATCCTTGCCTTTCACGGCGCCTTCGGGATCGAGATGCAGCACCGGCATGACCTTCCCGGCATTGGCGATCTGCGCAAGCGTCGCCTGCGAACAACTGCCGGCGAGACACGCCGCCGGCCCGCCAACCGGCGCCATCGCGTCGACGTCGGATGCATTTTGCCGGCCGCCGGCTGTGACCAGCGCCCGTGCCAGACCAAGGCCGATGCCGGAGGCGCCGACCGACAACCGGTGATCGAGCGCGACCGTGCCGATGGTCTCGAGATCGGAATCGAACACCGCATCGACGATCGCGGCGCCGGCGCCTTCCGCCGCAAGCGCGGTGAGCCGGGTGCGCACCGCGTCCACTCCGCGGGTCACGGCAGCCAGGTCGATCAGCCCGATCTTGGTTCTGCTCTGCCGCGCCAGGACCCGCACCAGGTTGGAATCGTGCATCGGGTTGAGCGGATGATCCTTGAGCGGACTCTCGTTGAGCGGCACCGCGCCGACAAAGAGATTGCCCTGGTAGACCGTGCGGCCGGTCTCGGGGAACGCCGGCGTCACCAGCACGATCGTCTCGCCGCAATCCTCGCGCAACGCATCCATCACCGGACCGATATTGCCTTTGTCCGTCGAATCGAACGTCGAACAGATCTTGAACAGCACATGGCGGACGCCGCGCCCACGCAGCCATTTGTCGGCCGCGCGCGAGCGGGCCACGGCGAGCGAGGCCTCGATCGACCGGCTCTTCAACGACACCACCACGGCATCGACCTCGGGCAGCGCCAAGTCGTCCGCCGGCACGCCGATGGTCTGCACGGTTCGCAGACCGGCGCGCGTGAGCGTATTCGCAAGGTCGGAGGCGCCGGTATAGTCGTCGGCGATGCAGCCGAGTTTGAGCGTCACGGTCTTGCTCCGGCATAGGGCTTGAACCAAGCGAGGCCGTCTGCGGTCCTGCCGCGCGGGTTATATTCGCAACCGACAAAGCCGGCGTAGCCGAGCCGGTCGAGCTCGTCGAACAGAAACGGATAGTTCAGCTCCTCGCCGTCGGGCTCGTGGCGCGAGGGAATGCTGGCGATCTGAATGTGGCCGATGATCGGCATCATCTCGCGCAGGCGCATGGTGACGTCGCCATGGATGATCTGGCAGTGGTAGATGTCAAACTGCAGTTTCAGATTTGGGATTGCCAGTTCGCCGATCAGGTCGCGCGCGAACCCGAAATCGTTCAGGAAATAGCCGGGCACGTTGCGCGGATTGATCGGCTCGATGACCAAATCGAGCCCGTGCGGCTTGAAGAACTCCGCGGCCCAGATCACCGATTTGCGGAACGCGGCGACCGCATTCGGGTCCTTTCGGTCGGCGATCCCCGCCATCAGATGCACGCGTTTGACACCGGTCGCCTTTACGTAAGGCAGCGCGATCTGCAGGCTTTGCTGCAGGTCCTCGAAACGCTCGGGCAGCGCCGCAAATCCTTTTTCGCCGGCGGCCCAATTGCCGGGCGGCAGATTGAACAGCGCCTGCGTCAAGCCGTTTCGATGCAGCCGCTCGCCGACCTCGTCGGCCGGATATTCATAAGGGAACAGAAATTCGACCGCGGTGAAGCCGCATTGGGCCGCCGCCTCGAACCGATCGAGAAACGGCACCTCGTTGAACATCATGGTGAGATTGGCCGCGAAACGGGGCATTTTTTGTCCTTCTCTTCTCGCTAGCTCGGCTCGCCCGGCAGCTTGGCGCCGCCGACCTTCGCATACATCCGCGCCACCGAGGAGTCGTCGTCGCGGCCCATGCCGGAGGCCGACGTCATCAGGAACATCTGCAGCGCGGCGGCGGCGACCGGCACCGGGAAGCGCGCCGAGCGCGCCATGTCCTGGATGATGCCGAGATCCTTGACGAAAATCTCCACCGCGCTGCGCGGGGCATAATCGCCATCGAGCACATGCGGCATGCGGTTCTCGAACATCCAGGAATTCCCGGCCGAGGCCGTGATCACCTCATAGACCTTGCGGATGTCGAGCCCCTGCCTGGCGGCAAAGGCCATCGCCTCGGACGCTGCCGCGATATGCACCCCGGCGAGCAGCTGGTTGATCATCTTGAAGGCGGCTCCCTGGCCGGCGGCATCGCCGAGCTCGTAGAGCTTCGCTGCCATGGCATCGAGCGCGGGCCGGGCTCTGGCAAATGCCGCGGCGCTGCCGGAGGCCAGAATGGTGAGTTCGCCTTGCGCGGCGCGCTGCGCTCCACCGGAAATCGGCGCGTCCAGATAGTGCCGGCCCGTTTGCTCCAGCTGTCTGGCGAGCCGTCGCGCAATATCGGGGTCCATGGTCGCGGAGGAGATGAACACGGCGCCCCTGGCCAGGGTCTCGGCGACGCCGTGTTCGCCGAATAGAATCGCCTCGGTTTGCGCCGCATTGACGACCACGCTGACGACGATGTCGGCGGTTTTGGCGGCCTCAGCCGGAGTACGGGCACCTTTGCCGCCTTCCTTGACAAAACGCGCCACGCTCTCTGCCGCCACATCGCAGCCGGTAACCTCAAAGCCGCTACGCTTGAGCGAGGTTGCCATGCCAAAACCCATCGAGCCGAGCCCGATCACGGCGATTTTCGGTTTTCCGGATTGCGGCATGCGGCGACGTCCTTCGCGTTTCCTGACATTGAGTGCTTTGTCACTGCCTATCACGGCTTGGCCGTGCTGCCAAAGCGTGAGACAAGACGGATAGGGATGGCCGCCATGAACGAGACAAAAAGCGAAACAAAGATCCGCGAGGACATCTGCCGGTTGGGACGCTCGCTGTTCGAGCGCGGGCTGACGCCGGGTTCCTCCGGCAATATCAGCGTGAAGCTGGACGGTGGCGGCTATCTGGTGACGCCGACCAACGCCTCGCTCGGCTTTCTCGATCCGGCCCGGCTGTCACGCCTCGATGCGAGCGGCAAGCTGCTCTCGGGCGACGCGCCGACCAAGGAAGTGCCGCTGCACAGTGCGCTATACCAGACCCGCGGCGCGGCGCGTGCCGTCGTGCATTTGCATTCGACCCATTCGGTGGCGCTCTCGATGCTGCCGGAGATCGATCCGCGGGCCGCGCTGCCGCCGATGACGGCCTATTATCTGATGCGCTGCGGCGCGACCGCGCTTCTGCCCTATTACCGCCCCGGCGACCCTGCGGTGGCGGATGCGATCAAGGGCCTCGCCGGCCGCTACTCGACGGTGCTGCTTGCCAATCACGGCCCGGTGGTCGCGGGCGACGCACTGGAAGCGGCGGTGTTCGCGATCGAGGAACTGGAAGAGACCGCGAAGCTCTATCTGCTGTTGCGCGGGCTCAATCCGCGCTATCTGTCGCCGGAGCAGATTGCGGATCTGGTGAAAGCGTTCGGGCTGACGCTGCCGGAGCACGAACACTGACATATATGCAGAGGCGCGCATG
>JBLMWS010000091.1:0-5320 GCA_050257355.1 Gemmatimonas sp. | reverse complement strand
CCAGCGCCACCTTTTCGGTCGGCGCTTCCTCAAGCGCGATAATAGCTTTGTTCAATGCAGCATTCCCGGCAAGCATGGCGCGCGCAGTGTCAATACGCCGTACCTATCGCGCGAGCACGCTCTCGACCACCGTCAATAGCCGATAGCTGCGATGCAAGCGCTCAGTGACGCCGCATTTATTGCGACACCGAGCTCTTCACCTCTCGCTTCAGGAGAGGTGCGGCGCGATCGATAGATCTTACGCCGCGGCCTGGCCGAGCGCCGAGACGATATTGTCGACGACTTCCTCGACCAGGATCCGGTCATCGCCTTCGCCCATCACGCGGATCACGGGCTCGGTGCCGGAGGAACGGACCAGAAGCCGACCGTGGCCGTTGAGCCGTTTCTCGCCGTCGACGATCGCCAGCTTGACTTCGGCATCGTCGAGCGGCTTGCCGCTGCGGTAGCGCACGTTCTTGAGGATCTGCGGCAGCGGATCGAAGCGGTGGCAAACCTCCGAAACCGGGCGGCGGAGCCGCTGCACCATCGCCAGCACCTGCAGCGCGGCGACGAAGCCGTCACCGGTGGTGGCGTAATCCGACAGGATGATATGGCCGGACTGCTCGCCGCCGAGATTATAACCATCGGCGAGCATCCGCTCGAGCACGTAACGATCACCGACCGGCGTGCGCACGAGCTCGAGGCCTTGGCCTTTGAGGAAGCGCTCGAGACCGAGATTGGACATCACCGTCGCGACGATGCCGGGCCGCGACAGCCGGCCGTCTTCCTTCCAGCTTTGCGCGATGACGGCGAGCAGCTGGTCGCCGTCGACGAGATGGCCGCGTTCGTCGACCAGGATCACCCGGTCGGCATCGCCATCGAGCGCGATGCCGATATCGCCGCGCATCTCGCGCACCTTGCGGCACAGCGCTTCCGGCGCCGTGGAGCCGCATTCCTTGTTGATGTTGAAGCCGTCGGGCTCGACGCCGATGGAAACGACGTCGGCGCCCAATTCCCACAGCGCTTCCGGCACCACCTTGTAGGCGGCGCCGTTGGCGCAATCGACCACGACGCGCAGCCCGTCCAGCGAGAGGTCGCGCGGCAGCGTGCGCTTGGCGAATTCGATGTAGCGGTCGTGCACGCCGTCGATGCGGCGGGCGCGCCCGAGGCTCGCGCTCTGCGCAAGATGCTTGTCGAGCGATTCGTCGAGCAACTGCTCGATCTGCCGCTCGACGTCGTCGGAGAGCTTGAAGCCCTGCGGGCCGAACAGCTTGATGCCGTTGTCCTCGAACAGATTGTGCGAAGCCGAAATCATCACGCCGAGGTCGGCGCGCATCGACTTGGTCAGCATCGCCACCGCCGGCGTCGGCATCGGTCCGACCAGCAGCACGTCCATGCCGACCGAGGTGAAGCCCGCCACCATGGCGTATTCGATCATATAGCCGGAAAGGCGCGTATCCTTGCCGATGACGACGCGATGCCGATAGTCGCCGCGCTGAAACACGAGGCCCGCGGCCTGGCCGACCTTGAGCGCCAGTTCCGGCGTGATCAGGCCGTTTGCGCGCCCCCGAATGCCATCGGTACCGAAATAATTGCGGCTCATATAACCCCCAGCAAAGCCCCCAATGCTCGCATAACTTGCGAGCAGGCCCCTGTCCCACTTTCCCGGGTCTTATAATGCGTTTGTCACTAAGATGGCTTCAAAAAAAATGAGAAATCATTACCGGACATGCTGACGACCGCTCCGGTAAACCTTTGTTAACGCTTGAATTTACCAGCATACCGCAAGGACTAGTCCTTGCGGCGCACCGCTTTGTCCGCTTTCGAGGGCGGCGGCTGGGCCACATTGACCGCGTCGGACGCCGGGAAAGTCTCCTCCAGCCCTTCCTCGAGCGCTTCATCGAGGCGGCGCTTTTCGCTGTCCTCGGCCTGTTTGGGCTTGGAACCTGTCGGTGTCATCGGGCCCTCCTTCCGGCGGTTTCCGCCTTCGGATTTGGCGGCGGCCTCAAGCATGCTAGATGACGACGCATCCGCCAAATGCAAGACGACAGCCAAGGGGCCGGGAACTCTATGAAGCACATCACCTGCATCGAAGATCTGCGCCTGCTGCACAAGCGGCGCGTGCCGAAGGCGTTTTTCGACTATGCCGACCGCGGCTCCTATGCCGAGGAGACGCTGCGCGCCAACCGCGAAGACCTGCAGAAGATCAAATTCCGCCAGCGCATCCTGGTCGATGTCTCCAAGCGCGATCTCTCGACCACGATACTCGGCGAACCTTCCGCCCTGCCCCTGGTTCTGGCGCCGGTCGGCCTCCTCGGCATGCAGCACGGCGACGGTGAGATTCACGCCTGCCGGGCGGCGCAGGCCGCCGGCATCCCCTTCACCCAAAGCACGATGTCGATCTGCTCGATCGAGGACATCGCGGCCAGTGTGCAAAAGCCGTTCTGGTTTCAGCTCTATGTGATGAAGGACCGCGGCTTCATCAAATCGCTGATCGAGCGCGCGATCGCGGCCAAATGCAGCGCGCTGGTCCTGACCGTCGACCTGCAGGTGATCGGGCAGCGGCATGCCGACATCAAGAACGGCATGACCGTGCCGCCGGAATGGTCGGTCTCGAAGCTGATCGATTTCGCCACCAAGCCGGCCTGGGTCGCGGGCGTGTTGCAGGGCAAGCGCCGCACCTTCGGCAATCTGGTCGGGCATCTGAAGGGCACCGACGATATCACCGCGCTCTCCGCCTGGATCGGCACGCAGTTCGACACCACGCTGAACTGGAAGGACGTCGACTGGATCCGCTCGATCTGGCCGGGCAAGCTGATCCTCAAGGGCATCCTCGATGTCGAGGACGCCAAGCTTGCCGCCGAGACCGGCGCGCAGGCACTCGTCGTCTCCAACCATGGTGGCCGTCAGCTTGACGGTGCGCCATCGTCGATCGCGCTGCTGCCGAAGATCGCCGACGCTGTCGGCTCGAAAATGGAGGTCCTGTTCGACGGCGGCATCCGCTCGGGCCAGGACGTGATGCGCGCGCTCGCGCTCGGCGCCAAGGCCTGCATGATCGGCCGCGCCTATGCCCACGGCCTCGGAGCCGGCGGCGAGGCCGGCGTCGCCAAGGCGATCGAGATCATCCGCAACGAACTCGCCACCACCATGGGCCTGTGCGGCATCAACACCATCGGCGAGATCGGCAGACAGGTGCTGGCGGAGTAGTGCAGCCCTCATTCCGGGGCGCCTCGCCCCGGAATGACGCTTGCAGCGTCACATCGGCGGCGTGAGACCGTCGCGGCCAACGGCGATGCGGCTGGCATCGAAGGAGCCATCGGGCAACTGCTTCACGAAGGCGATCAGCTTGGCACCCGGTTTGAGATCATTCCTGTCGCCGGGGACATAGGTGACCACGGGCGTCTGATCCGGCACCACCACCCTCTTCTCGCCGCCCTTGTATTTGACCAGCAGCGTGCGGCCGTCATTGCCGGCGACGCTCTCGCCGACGGTCGCATTGGTCATGGTCGAGTTCGGCCGCAGATCCCACGGCCGCGATCCTTCGCCGGTGCCGCGCATGCTTTCGGGGAAGACGTGGACCTCGACCGCCTTCTGGCTGCCGTCGGCGCCAGGCACCGTGGTGGTGCCGATGAAGGAACCGACCTTGACGTCGGCGAGCGAGATCTTGGTGATACCGGCAATCTTGGTGCCGCCGGTCATATGCAGCTTGAGGGCCTCGCCGCTGCGCGATTTCACAGCGAGCAGATCGCCGTCGACGCTCTCGATGGTGCCGCGAACGCGCGAGGGCGTCGGCGCCCTCTGGGCGATGGCGTAGAGCGTGGAAGCGGCGACCATCGTGATCGCCAGCAGAGGACGGATGAAGGTGGATTGTCGGATGGGCATGAACAGTCTCCGGGGCACGGGCTTGATCTAGCGACAGACCCCGAGGCTTTGATGATATTCCGCCTCACAAGCGCGCGAGCGGCGATGTGAAGATGCGCGTGGGGCCGATCAGCTCGCCGTGAGGTCGGCCTCGACCAGCGCGCGCAATTCGGCGGTGACTTGCGGCCGCTTGTGGAACCATAATTCGAATCCGCGCACGGCCTGGTGCAAGAGCATGCCGAGCCCGTCGGCGGTTTTCAGGCCCCGCGCGCGCGCCGCCGCAAGCAGCCGCGTTTCGAGCGGCACATAAACGAGGTCGCTGACCACCGCATGCGGCGGCAACCGGCCGACGTCGATCTCGAGCGCCGGCTGCCGCTGCATGCCGAGCGAGGTGGTGTTGACCAGGAGGCGAGCGTGCGGCAGCACGCCGCCGATCTCCTGCCATGGAAGCGGACGGACTTTGGTTCCAAACTGATCCGCCAACGCCTGCGCCCGCTCGAAGGTACGGTTGGCGAGATGCACGCGGGCAATTCCGCGCTCGAGCAAGCCGAATACGACTGCGCGGGACGCGCCGCCGGCGCCAAGCACCAGCGCGTCTTCGATCCGGTCCCAACCCGGGGCTGACGCATCGAGATTGTTGATGAAGCCTTCGACGTCGGTGTTGGTCGAGCGCAGCTCGCTTCCCTCATACCACAGCGTGTTGGCGGCGCCGACGGCGCGGGCGCGTGCGTCGGGGCTCGACAGCGCCAACGCCCGCTCCTTGTGGGGAATAGTGACGTTGGCGCCGACGAAGCCGTGATCGCGCAAGTGCAGCACGAAATCGGCAAAGCCCTCGGGCGGCACCGCCTCGATCGAGTAGCCGCCGGCGATGCCGAGCGTGCGCAGCCAATGGTGATGGATCAGCGGCGAGCGCGAATGCGCAGCCGGCCATCCGATCAGACATGCCGCAGGCGGCCTCGTTTCCGTCGCCATCGTTGTCATTTTCGTTCCATCGGCCAAGCGCAGGCTCAAGTCAATGCCGATCGCCGCAGCGTCAGTGTCGCGAGGACACACAGGGCCGCCGCAAAAACCGCGCCGAACCAGATCGCCGTCAGATTGATCCGGTGATAGGCCAGCGCACCGCCGACGGCGCCCAGGACCAACGCCGCCCATAACAACAGGTTCGGGATCCACGCGAAGCGCGCACCACCCATGAGCGCGGTCGCGATGAGCTGACCTACCTTCACCAGCGCGCCCGTGACGTAGGTGACGCCGAGCCCGCCGCCGCCCTCGATCTGAAACGCCGCGTTCTCAAGCCCCATCGCCAGCACGATGGCCGCGATCGCACAAACGGAAAGACCGAACGCATGGCAAAGCCCTGCGATAGCGAGCAGCATCGCCAGCGCGAACAGCAGCCAGGGCTGCCGATGGCGCCCGCGGCCGAGCACGATCAGACTGCCGCAGGCCGCCCCGATCACGAACAGCCCGATCAGCATCAATG
>JBLMWS010000090.1:0-11793 GCA_050257355.1 Gemmatimonas sp. | reverse complement strand
ACTTGTCGACCGCCTTCATCAACCCGATATTGCCTTCCTGGATCAGGTCGAGGAACTGCAAGCCGCGGTTGGTGTATTTCTTGGCGATCGAGATCACGAGGCGAAGGTTGGCCTCCACCATCTCCTTCTTGGCCTGGCGTGCCTCGCGCTCGCCCTTCTGCACGCCGTGCACGATCTTGCGGAATTCGCCGATCTCGAGCCCGGTGAGCGCGGCGAGCTGCTGGACCTCGTGGCGCAGGTCCTTGATGCGGTCCTTTTCGTAATGGACCAAATTCTTCCAGCCCTTGGCGGAGAGCTTCGAGACGCGGTTGAGCCAGCGGGGATCGAGCTCCGAGCCCTGGTAGTTGCGCAGGAAATCGTCCCGCGCCACGCCGTGGCTGTCGGCAAGCCGCATCAGCCGGCCCTCGAAGGAGACCAGCCTCTTATTGATGTCGTAGAGCTGCTCGACCAGCGAATCGATGCGCGCCTGGTTCAGCCGCAGCGACTTCACCTCGACGATGATGTCGTCCTTCAGCTTCTTGTATTTGCGTTCCTGCGCCGGCGACAGCGACTCGTTCTGCAGCTGGTTGGAAATGTCCTGCTCCTGCAGGCGGCGCAGCTTCTTGTAGTTGTCGGCGATCTTGTCGAAGGTCTCCACCACCTTCGGCTTCAGCTCGGCCTCGATCGCAGCGAGCGACATCTGGTTTTCGAACTCGTCGTCGTCCATGTCGGCTTCAGCCGCGGCCTCCGCCGGATCCTTTTCCTCGTCGGCCTCGGCGCCGGCTGCGGGCGCGGCGCGGAACGGCGTCGGCGCGGGCGGAGCGGCCGGCGGCGCGATATGGGCCGGCGCGGCCTCGCCATTGGCAGCCGCGGCCTCGGGGTCGACCACGGGCTGGCCGTCTGGGCCGACCGGGGCACCGACGATGCCGGGATTGCTCTTGGCATCCGGGCCGGCATAGGTCGCCTCGAGATCGATGATGTCGCGCAGGAAGATCTTGCCTTCGTTGAGCTCGTCGCGCCAGATAATGATGGCCTGGAAGGTGAGCGGGCTTTCGCACAGCCCGGCGATCATCGCCTCGCGGCCGGCCTCGATGCGTTTGGCGATCGCGATTTCGCCCTCGCGCGAGAGCAATTCCACGGTGCCCATCTCGCGCAGATACATGCGCACGGGATCATCGGTGCGCTCGCCCGGCTCGGATTTCTTGACCTCGGCGACGGCCTTCTGCGTGACCTCGACAAGCTCGTTGTCGGTCTCGTCCTCGCCCTCATCCTTGTCGTCGTCGCCTTCGGCGTCTTCCGCCTCGGTAACGTTGATGCCCATGTCCGAGAGCATCGACATGATATCTTCGATCTGTTCGGGCGAGGTGGTGTCGGAGGGCAGCACTTCGTTGAGCTGATCAAAGGTCACGAAGCCGCGCTTCTTGGCCTGCTTGATCATTTTCTTCACCGCCGCGTCGGAGAGATCGAGCAACGGCGAGGGCGCGTCGGCCTGGTCCTTTTCGGGGGTGTCCGCTGCCTTGTCCTCTTTTTCTTTGTCCTTCACTTGCAGCGTCTTTGCCTTGGTGGCCATTCAGTGCTCTCCAACGGCGCATCACGCAAATGACATGAGCGGCGCCCGTCCTGATTTCCATTAAAACAATCTTGACGCAGAAAGGGCGGCGCAAACGCTGTCGCCACCCCCGCGGTCCTAACTCGTTGGCTCGTCCGTTCTGGCGTTACAGCCGTTAAACTTCGCTTAACCCTGTTTATTGCCGCCAAACCTTGGATTTGGCGAGTCTTTTCGCGGTTCCGGCCCCGGCCGTCCGCAACCAATTTCGATCAAACGCTCCGCTGGAACCGGCCCGACAACTCCCCGAACCCCTCGATCAGGGCCTCGATGCCGTCCACCTCGGCCATCCGGGCCTTGACGTCGCGCAGCCAAGCCAGATTTGCCTCGGAGGGCTCCTCGCCCAAAGCCAGCTCGGCATCCTTCAGCTCCCTAAGTAGTGAATGCCACTGCCGATGCAAGGAGACGAGTTGGCGCCAGGTGGCAAGAACATCGTCCCGCGCCGCGCCCTCGCGCGCGCCCCACACCGCAGCGGTCGTGATCGCCCGCTCAACCCTTTGAAGAAGCGCCTGGAATCCGCTGCCCGTCAGGTCGGCGCGCATCTTCTCGGCCTGCTCGCCGGGGTCCGGCGAATGATGATGGTCGTGGGCGAAGGCAGCAATGATGCCGGCGCGCAATTTGTGCGCCTCGGGGTGAGCCATTTCCAGCGCCGCCACTTCTTCCAGGTGATCGTGCAGGAGCCAGGGGTGATTGATCAGGCATTGCAGGATCAGCGCCTCCCGGCGGGACAGGCTGGAACGCTGGCCGCGCAACAGCGGACTCGCCGCAAGCTGGGGACTGGCCGCCTGGTAGGGGCCGCGGGCGAGCGCGGGCCTCGGCGCCTGGGTCCGGCCGAAGCGGGGGCCGCCGCCCGAGCGGGAACCAAAGCTGCGGGATGATTCGCGGCCCGGCCGGCCCCGGCCGGCGAAGCCTCGTGCGCCTTCGGGCGCGAACGTGCGTGCAATCCGCTCCGACAGATCCTGCCGGTAATAGCGCCGCACCACTTCGTCGCGGATCCCGTTGGCGAGTTCGCCGATCCGCGCTTCCAGCGCGGCGCGCCGCTCGGGCGTTGCAAAACCGCCGCCCTCGACCTCACGTGACCAGATGACGTCGGCGAGCGGACGCGCCGCCGATATCACCTCCTCGATCGCGGCGCGGCCGCCGGCGCGGGCAAGATCGTCCGGGTCCTGACCCTCCGGCAACAGCGCGAAGCGCAGGCTTTTTCCCGGCTTGAGATGCGGCAGTGCCAGATCGGCGGCGCGCCAGGCGGCCTTCTGGCCGGCCCTGTCGCCGTCGAAACAGAGGATCGGCTCGTCCGCCATCTTCCAGAGCAGCGCGAGCTGGTTTTCGGTGAGCGCGGTGCCGAGCGGGGCAACGGTGGCGGCAAAGCCCGATGTGACCATGGCGATGACGTCGACATAGCCTTCGACCACCACCAGCGGCGCACCCTTGTGGGCGGCGGCGCGCGCGGTTGCGAGATTGTAGAGATTGTCGCCCTTGTGAAACAGCGGTGTTTCCGGCGAGTTCAGATATTTCGCCGCAACGTCCTTCTCCAGCGCGCGCCCGCCGAAGGCGATCACCCGGTCGCGCAAGTCAGCGATCGGAAACATCACCCGATCGCGAAAGCGATCGTAGGGCACGGGAATATCGTCGCCTCCGATCAGGAGCCCCGCTTCCACCATGTCTTCGGTTGGAATGCCCTGCGCGCCGAGATGCTCCTTCAGCGCGAACCGATCGGGCGGCGCGTAGCCCAAGCGAAACTGGACTTGCGTCGCGGGCGAGATGCCGCGATCGGCGAGATAGCCGCGCGCCTTGGCGCCGTTGCGTGAAGCAAGCGTATCGGCGAAGAATTTTGCCGCGCACTCCATGACGTCATAGAGCGTCTTGCGGCGCTGTTCGTGCCGCTCGGCATCGGGCGTCGCCGCCGGCAGCTGCAGGCCGGCCATCCCGGCCAACCGCTCCACGGCCTCGATGAAGCCGACGCCCTCGGTCTCCATCACGAAATCGAAAATGTTGCCGTGCTTGCCGGAGGAGAAGTCGTGATAAAATCCCTTTTGGTCGTTGACCGTGAAGGAGGGCGTCTTCTCCTGCTGAAACGGCGACAGCCCCTTCCATTCCCGCCCCGCCTTCTTCAGCCTGACGCGCTTGCCCACGACTTCCGACACCGGAAGCCGGGCGCGGATCTCGTCAAGGAACTGGGGCGTGAAGCGCATAATCGGGATCACTCGCAAGGCATCAGCCAAAGACGCAAATTAGACGACGCCTGCAATTTCTAATTTAATGTTCTTGATATGTTCGCGCCATATCCACAACTGGCCGACCTTGAAAAAGAAATACAATTGTATATACATTGAGGAAGCTCTGGAATGCCCTCTACAGGGTTGGAATTTGTCGCGTCTGATGGCTTCGAGTGGGACGAGAGCAAAAGCGAAGCCAATTTGGCCAAGCACGGCATTGATTTCGAGGACGCAATCGAGATCTTCGATGGTCCGATCCTGCTGCGCCGATCAGATCGCAACGATGAGGAGCGCTGGGTTGCCATAGGTTCTCTGGGCAAGAGGTTCTTCGCTCTGATTTTTACCCGGCGAGGAAATGTGATCCGGATCATCTCGGCACGTCGCGCGAGGACACATGAAGAAAGAGACTATCGTTACGCGGAAGTGGGGCGACCGGCGCAAGGGCAAGACTGACTGGGCCCGCGTGGACGCGCTCACCGACAAGGAGATCGACGCCGCGATCGCCGATGATCCCGATTGGCAGGAATTCAAGGATGTCGATTGGTCCGATGCCGTGCTCGAGATTCCGCCGAAGAAGAAAGCGATTTCCATCCGCGTGGATGAAGACGTGCTCGATTTCTTCAAGCGCGAGGGCGAAGGTTATCAGCGCCGCATCAACGCAGTGCTGCGGTCCTATATGCAGCAGAAGCTGAAGAGGCGGGCGTAAGGCGTTCCCGTTTGCCGCAATGATGACAGTCAAGCCCGGCATGACGGGTATGCAGTGTCAGTGCTCCAGAAAGCGCCCCGATGCGATCCGCGGCAGCCCGGTGACTGGGCAATTGTAGACGTAGGTCCAGGCCTCGTCCGTCGCGCCGTCCGCGCGCGTCACGCCGATCATTTGCCGCACATATTCGGTCGGCTCGGCAAAGCCTTGGCCGCAGGCCTCGTACATGTCGAATTCGCGCAACAGCGCGTCGCGCTCGCGCAAGGAGAAGAGCTCGCCGAACACGACATCGGCGGGATCGTCCGAGAGCAGCAGCCCCGGATAATGCTTCACGAGGTATAGCCGGCCCCGGCATGTGGCCTCACCGCGATAGTCGGCGTTGGCCGCAAGCAGCCTTGCCATCGGATGGTCGAAGCCGCGCATCAGGGTGCCGTAGACAAACAGATGATTGGAGGGCATGGGTGTTCGCACTGGTCATTCCGGGTTCGATGCTTCGCATCGCCCTCGAATGACGGCAAGAGAAATCGACCCGCTGTTTCGGCCGCACTCTTCAACGCGCGCAAACTCGGTCATTGGAGCTCAATAACGGCATCGTCACTCGTCATCGTGATCTGGGCGGTTAATCTGATGGCCGCTCCCCCTGCCGCTTGAATAGGCACCCCAAAATGGCTTCTGATATCGCGGGCGCGACATCCTCGCTGCTGACACCTGCCGATGTACCGCCGGTGCATGAGTGCAACCCGGCGGGCGCATCGCCGTTTCTGCTCACCTGCGATCATTACGGGCGGCTGCTGCCGAAGCGGCTCGGCGATCTCGGCCTGCCCGAGAGCGAGTTGACGCGCCACATCGCCTGGGACATCGGCATTGCGGGGGTCGCCGAGCAACTGGCAGCGCTGCTCGATGCGCATCTGATCGCGCAACGCTATTCGCGGCTGGTGATCGATTGCAACCGCCCACCCGACGTCGCGAGTTCGATCCCGCTCCTCTCCGAGGCCACCGCCATTCCGGGCAATGAAGCGCTGTCGGGCGAAGCAAGAGCGCTGCGCCGGCGCGAGATCTTCGATCCTTATCACCGACGCATCGATGCGATCATCGACCGGCGCCGGCGCGAACGCCGGCCGACGGTGCTGGTGTCGGTGCACAGCTTCACGCCGGTCTACGCCGGCGTCGCGCGGCCCTGGCACATCGGCATGCTATACCATCGCGACAGCACGCTGCCGCCGCTGCTGTTGAAGGCGCTGCGCGCCGAAGACGATCTCGTGGTCGGCGACAACCAACCCTATGCGGTTTCCGATCTCACCGACTACACCATTCCCGTGCATGGTGAGGCGCGCGGCCTCATCAACACCGGCATCGAAATCCGCCAGGATCTGATCGCCGATCAGTCCGGCCAGCGCGCCTGGGCGGAGCGGCTGGCGCGGATTCTCTCGGAGATCGAACCACAACTCGGCGCGGGCCAGTCGATCTAAGCGGTCTGCATGTGCCGGCGAAACGATCTTCCGACCCGTCGTCCTGAGGCGCTCGCGAAAGCGAGCCTCGAAGGGCGACAGCCCCCGCTGCATCATCCGGGCCGTCCATCCTTCGAGGCCGCCGCTTCGCGACGGCACCTCTGGATGACGGTCAGATACGGGCACGCGCTAAGCGCGCTCACTTTGCCCGGGTCAGCGCCAGCCAGATGCCGCCGCCGATCATGAAGCTGCCGGAGACCCGCGAGAGCAGGCGCGTGCGGCGCGCGGAAAAGAATTTGCGCGCCCGGCCCGCGAGCAGCGCATAGGTCCCGTCGGTTACGGCGGCGATCGCCATGAAGGTGACGCCGAGCAGCGCGACCTGCGAGACGTGGTCGCTCTTCATGTTCATGAACTGCGGAATGAAGGCGCCGAAAAAGATCAGCACTTTCGGGTTGGAGAGCAGCACGAGGAGTCCCTGCAGGAAGAAGCCGCCGCGCGGCGGAGGCGGCGCCTCCTCGGCGTGAATGCCTTCGATGGGCGAACGGATCAATTTGACGCCGAGCCAGACCAGATAGGCGGCGCCGGCAAAGCGCACCCAATCGAACCAATAGCCCATTGTCGCCATCAGCGAGGTCAGCCCGACCGCGACGATGCCGATCACGATCGCAAGCCCCGCCTGCGCACCCAGGATGTTGGTCAGTGCGGCGCGCGTGCCATGGCGCAAACCATTGGCGATGATCAGCGTGACGATCGGGCCGGGCAACAAGGCCAGCGCCACGCAGGCAGCGACGAAGGCGAAATAGGCTTGGAGAGACATGGGAGGACTCGCGAGCAAAGTGACGCCGGCATTATGCATGATCGAGGTGGGAGCGGAAGTACGCCCGCATAAGCGCCGTTGTCCGACCAAGTAAAGCGCAGAGCCGGGGTGACCGTGGAGATTGCGGCTGCAGCGGCACGCAAGACCTGGGCACTACCCAACGCTGCGGTCCTCTTCTGATAGGCGGCGCCACCGGACAGCGCGCCGAAGCCCGACGAAGTGATCATATTGGCGGCGAAGCGGCGCACCGTGCATGCGTTCTTGACATGCAACTATTTGGTTGCCTATTATCCTGCCCATGGATGAAGTCTTCAAAGCGCTGGCCGACGCGTCGAGACGGTCACTGTTGGACAGGCTTCACGCCAGAAACGGACAGACGCTGAACGAACTGTGCGACGGGCTCGAGATGACACGGCAGGCCGTGACCAAGCACCTTGTCATCCTCGAGGAGGCAAACCTCGTCACCACGCTCCGGCATGGTCGCGAGAAGCTGCACTATCTGAACCCCATGCCGATCCATCAGATCGGCGAGCGATGGATCAAGAAGTTCGAGCGCGGCAAGCTCGCTGCGCTCAGCGAATTGAAGAAGCAACTGGAGAAGCGCGATGAATAAGCCGCAATTCGTCTACGTCATCTATATCGCCTCGAGCCCGGAGAAGGTGTTCGAGGCGCTGACCGATACCGAGGCATCGAGGCGCTATTGGCACGGCAATTTCGTCGAGTCGGACTGGAAGGTCGGCTCTCCGTTTGCGCTTCGGCTGTTGCGGTACGAAAAGGGCGACATCACCGGCGAGGTCCTCGAATGCGATCCTCCACGCCGCCTTTCATATTCCTTTCGCGCGCATGACGGCTCCGACGGCGGAAAGGCGTCGCGCGTGACCTTTGAGCTGGAGCCCCAGCGGGACCAGGTCAGGCTGACGATGATCCACGACCCGTTCGAGCCCGGAAGCCCCGTGCTCGAAAAGGTCAGCGCAGGCTGGCCGCTGGTGCTGTCGAGCCTCAAGAGCTACGTCGAATGCGGCAAGGTGCTGCATGCGCCCTGGTATGAGGACCGGCCGCTGGCGAAGAAAGCCGTTGGGGGTGCGCGATGAAGCCCGAATTCGTCTATGTCACCTACATCGAGACCACGCCGGAAAAACTATGGGATGCGCTGACCTCGAGCGAGTTCACCCGGCGGTATTGGTTCGGAGCCGAGGTGCAGTCGGACTGGAAGGTCGGCTCGCCCTTCGCGCTCGTGATGGACGGACAGACCACCGATGCAGGCGAGATCCTCGAGGCAGATCGGCCGCGGCGGCTCGCCTACACGTTCAAACATCGTCTCAAGGAAGAGCTCCGCAAGGAGCCGGCATCGAAGGTCGTCTTCACCATCGAGCCGCATGGCAAGGTTGTGAAGCTGACGCTAACGCATGAGGGCTTCACCGAAGGCAGCAAATTCCTCGACGGCATTTCCAAGGGGTGGCCCGCCATTCTGTCCAATCTCAAGAGCATGCTCGAAAAGGGCGAGCCGCTGGCGATCCCACTTTCCGCGCTCGGCATTGGGGGAGTGGAATGACCATGGACGTCACGAAATTCAAGCCCGCGATCGTCTACACGATCTATATCGCGTCGACGCCGGAGAAGGTCTGGGAGGCGCTGACCAGCGCCGAGTTCAGCCGCAAATATTTTTCCGGCAATGCGGTCGAGATCGATCTTCGCATCGGTGGCGCCTTCATCGTGCGCGCGCCCGACGGTTCGCTGCATATATCGGGCGAGGTGATCGAATGCGCGCTTCACCGCAAGCTGACCGTGACCTTCAACGTCAACTGGCCGGCGCTGGTCGAAAAGCTGGGGCCGACGCTGGTCACCTATGAGATCGAGCCGGCCGGCGATGTGGTGAAGCTCACGATGCTGCAGTCGCACGATCGCCCCTTGAACGACGACATCCTGTCCGGCGGCCGCCAGGGCTGGCCCGCGATCCTCTCCAGCCTCAAGAGCGTGCTGGAGACCGGCAAGCCGCTCGTGATCAAGATGGCGCCGCCGCAACGTATGCTGGACGCGCTCAAAGCAATGGGAATTGCCACGCCGTAACCCTCCGGCCGTTCCGGGATGCTCGCGAACAGCGAGCGAACCCGAAATAACGGCGTGGGACGCCGTCACCCCCGCGCCCGCAACTCCCGCCGCAGCACCTTGCCGGTTGCCGTCATCGGCAGGCTGTCTGCGAACTGCACGTGGCGCGGATATTCGTGCGCGGCGAGTTTGACCTTCACAAAATCCTGGATCTCGCGCGCGAGCTCATTACTCGGCGCAAAGCCCGGCCGCAGCACGATCCAGGCCTTCACCGCTTCGGTGCGGATCGGATCGGGAATGCCGACCACGGCGGAAAGCGCAACCGCCGGATGCTTCAGTAACGTGTCCTCGATTTCCGAGGGCCCGATGCGATAGCCGGCCGAGGTGATGACGTCGTCCTCGCGGCTCATATACCAGAAATAACCGTCCTCATCCTGGCGGCCGAGATCACCGGTGAGCAGGAAACCGCCGGCGAATTTCTGGCGCGTCGCTTCCGGATTGCGCCAATACTCGATCATGGTCACCGGATTGGGCTGGCCTACGGCGATGATGCCGCGCTCGCCACGCGGCAGCTCCCTGCCCTCGTTGTCGACGATGCGGACGTCGAAGCCGGGCGTCGCCTTGCCCATCGAACCCGGCCTGATCGGAAATAGCTTCGCATTGTTGCCGACGACGAGATTGCATTCGGTCTGCCCGTAGATTTCATGAGCCTCGATGCCGAAGGTCGCGCGCACCCAATCCAGGAGCTCGGCGCCGAGCGACTCGCCGCCGGAAAAGATGCTGCGCAACTTGACGCCCGCGTGCTTCACATTCGCCAGCCGCAGCAGTTTCAGCGCGGTCGGGGGCAGGAAGACATTGCGGACGGCATAGCGGGCCATCAGCTCCATCGCGGCTTCCGGCTCGAACTTCCTGGCGCGATGACCGACCACGGGCACGCCGTGATAGAGCGCCGGAAACAGCGCGTCGAACAGGCCGCCGATCCAGGCCCAGTCGGCCGGGGTCCACATGACGTCGCCGGGCTTCGGAAAGAAATCATGCGCCATCTCGACGTTGGGCAGATGGCCGAGCAACACGCGATGGGCGTGCAGCGCGCCCTTAGGGTTACCCGTGGTGCCCGAGGTGTAGATGATGATGGCCGGATCGTCGGCGGAGGTCTCAACTGCCGGGAAATGGTCGGACGCCCGCTCAAGCTCCGCCCAGAAGGATCTTGCCCCGGCCGAGGCGGGGCCGGCGATGTAGACGGTCTTCAGCTCGGGCAGGCGGTCGCGGAGCTTGGCGATCTTCTCGAAACCGGCTTCGTCGGTCACCACGACCTTGGCGCCGGAATTTTCCAAGCGGAATTGCAGCGCATCCTCGCCGAACAGGGAAAACAGCGGGACCGAGATCAGCCCTGCACGAAACGCCGCGAGATGGACGATCGGCAGCTCCAGCGATTGCGACAACAGCACCGCAACCCTGTCGCCGCGGGCGAGGCCGTCGGCCTTCAATGCGTTGGCAAAGCGGCTCGAAAAGCCGCGCAACTCGTCAAACGAGAGCCGCTGCGCCACGCCGCCCTCATCGACATAGATCAGCGCGAGCCGGCCCGAGCCGTCGGCGTAGCGATCGCAGCAGGCGGTTGCCATGTTGAATTGCGCCGGGATGTCCCAGCGGAAGTTGCGATAGAGCTCGTCGTAGCTTGACGTTTGCTTGAGCATAGGCGCTCGCCTCGATCCTCCGTCATGGCCGGCCTGACGGCGGATGGCAGTATATTGCGAACGGAGTTCGCGCCTAGCCCGTCAACGCCGCCTTCACCAGGCCGCTGGCCTTGGCGAAATCCATCTGGCCGGCATATTTCGCCTTCAGCGCGCCGATCACCTTGCCCATGTCCTTGATGCCGGCCGCATTGGTTTCGGCAATGACGCCGGCGATCGCCGATTTCATCTCATCCTCCGACATCTGCTTGGGCAGATAGGCCGAGATGACCGCGATCTCGTCGCGCTCCTGGGCTGCGAGTTCGGCACGGCCGCCCTTTTCATAGAGCTCGACCGCCTCCTGGCGCTGCTTGATCATTTTCTGCAGCACCGCGAGCAGGTCGGTGTCCGACAGCGGCGGCTTGCCTTGCCCGCGCGCCTCGATGTCGGCGTTCTTGATGGTGGAATTGACCATGCGCAGCGTGCCGAGCTTGCGCTCGTCCTTGGCCCTCATGGCCTCTTTCACCGCCTGGTTGATGTCGTCGCGCAGCATTGGCTTGTCCTCTTCCATCCTATCGCCCTGATCTAGGCCGTTCCCGGCGGCGAAACAACCGCAGTTCCGCGGGCCCTCCGGCCGCGTCCGGGACGCCTACGAACGGCCCCGCAATATGCGGAAAACGCATGTGAATCGGGGCCCCTTTGCTTTGACGCCGGGGCGCTCGCGGACTATGTAGGGGCCATCATGACCATGATCGACAACGATGCCGCTTGGCCGGACCACAAACCGACCGCGCTGTTAGTGCTTGCCGATGGCACGGCGCTGGAAGGCTTCGGCCTCGGCGCCGAAGGCCACGCCGTCGGCGAGGTCTGCTTCAACACCGCCATGACCGGCTATGAGGAAATCCTCACCGATCCCTCCTATGCCGGGCAGATCATCACGTTCACCTTCCCGCATATCGGCAATGTCGGCACCAACGAGGACGACATCGAAACGGTGAACATGGCGGCGACGCCGGGCGCCCGCGGGGTGATCCTGCGCACCGCCATTACCGATCCCTCCAACTACCGCGCCACGCGCCATCTCGATCAATGGCTGAAGGCACGCGGCATCATCGGCCTGTCCGGGATCGACACCCGCGCGCTGACCGCGCTGATCCGCAGCAAGGGCATGCCGAATGCCGTGATCGCGCATGCGAAGAACGGCAAGTTCGACCTGCACGGGTTGAGGGAAGAGGCCCGGGAGTGGCCGGGGCTCGAGGGCATGGACCTGGTGCCGATGGTCACGTCGGGGCAGCGCTTTACCTGGGA
>JBLMWS010000089.1:0-10370 GCA_050257355.1 Gemmatimonas sp. | reverse complement strand
GCTCAAGAGCAGTCACCCCAGGTAAATAAGATGGCGTCTCCGTCTCGGCTCGCCTAAGGGGGGCGGAATCTGGAGATTGCGGCACGAGATTCCGGGTTCGCCCTTCGGGCGCCCCGGAATGACAGTAAGTGAATCAGGCGTCAGAGACATTGCGCTAGTGCCGTTATTCAGAAATTCGCACCATCGTTGCCGCGAGTCCGTCGTGCGAATTTCTGAATCATAAACGACACTAGAATCATAAGCTTGCTAGTGTCCTTATCGAATCCGAAGTTCGCTCCGAAGGTGCTGCGAAGTAGGGCGAACTTCGGATTCGGGACACTAGCGACTGCCCCCTAATGCTCTCCACCCTCGAGTCCGCCGACATGGCTCTGGGTGTAGAGCTCGAGACCGATGCGCTTGATCAGGTCGAGCTGGGTCTCGAGGAAATCAATGTGGTGCTCCTCGTCCTTCATCAGGCTCTCGAACAGATCGCGCGTGACGTAGTCCTTCACGCCGTGGCAATGCGTCGCCGCCTCCTGATAGAGCGCACGCGCGCTCATCTCGGCGGCGAGATCGCATTCGATGATTTCCTTGACATCCTGTCCGATCCGCAAGGGATCGAGCACCTGCATGTTGGGGAAGCCGTCAAGAAAGATGATGCGATCGGTGATGCGGTCGGCGTGCTGCATTTCCTCGATGGATTCCTTGCGCCAGACCTTGGCCATTTCGAGCAGGCCCCAATTGTTCAGAAAGCGATAGTGCAGCCAGTATTGGTTGATGGCGGTCAGCTCGTGGCGCAAAGCTTTGTTGAGATACTCGATGACTTTGGCGTCGCCCTGCATGGTGCACTCCGAACGGTTTGAAGGCCGAGATGACGAGAGGCTGGCTCGCGGCAGCCTAAAGGGTTCTGAATCAGATTTGCGGCCAAGACAACCCTCGCCGTGTAATCCGAAAAAGCGGACATTCAGGCGATCGGGCGCACCGGGACGATAGCCTCAGGAGGCCGCGAGCGCGAACTCGTCTTCGGAGGGCAGATCCGGCGCGGTGCGGCTGTGCGGGCAGCCGGCATGACAGGACTGCGCGCAGGTGCCCAGCGCCTCGTCGATAATGCCCTTGATGGTCCGCGCGCAACGGCCGCACTCCATGCTGCGGCCGAGGCAGCCATGGACCTGCTTGGCATGGCGCACCACATCGTCAGCGGCACTGACGGCGTTGCGGACATCGTGGTCGCTGATGACGTTGCAGGAACAGACGATCATGAAAGCGGCGAGAACCTTGGTAATGCAGGAATTTCGATAGTGAAGCGCGCCGGCGGATGCAAAAGGAAAAACCCCGTTTTGAAGTGATTCCAAACTGCGCGCGGGAGACTAGAATCGCTCTAGGATCAGGCGCTTGCGGTAAGTCAAACTTTCAGACGGCGGCCTCGCAAGCGACCCGTCGGCCGCAGCGAGCTGCCACAAGACCACCGAATCCGCATCGATCGGAACATCGAGGGCGCCAAGACACGTTCCGGCCGCCGGCAGGTTTCCGTGTCGCACACCCCGCCAGAGGCTCCGATTCCCCCTTAATTGTGGCACCGATGTTCATTGATCGTTCAAGCGTGGTGTGGAACCTTCGCGTCTGCCTTCGCTGAGTTGGAAAGGTATGACCATGAGGAAGACATTCCTGGCTCTCGCTGCGGTCGCGACTTTGGCCGTTTCGGCGGCATCGCCCGCTTATGCATGGCGGGGCGGCTGGGGCCCGGGTCTTGCCGCCGGCATCATCGGCGGCGCCATCGTCGGCGGTGCGATCGCCTCGAGCCCATACTATTACGGTCCCGGCTACTATTATGGCCCTGGCCCCGGCTATTACTACGGGCCCGGCGGTTATCCGTACTATTCGGGCTATGTCGACGCCCCGGTTGGACCGCCCGTCGGCCCCTGCTACTGGCGTCGCGAGCGCTTCTGGAACGGCTATGCGTGGCACGTGCGCCGCGTGCACATCTGCGGCTGATCGGGTCATCCGACGAAATCTGTGGGTCGCGTCCGACGCCCTACGCGTGCGGGGCGTCGTTCATCTAATGGTCTGAAAAACACCGCTTTTTGGCGCCACGAGAAGGTCTTGTTTACTTGGGATTGACTGTTTTGGCGCTTTGCTTCGCGCAACGGCCCGTTCCAGTCACGGCGTAGAAGAGTTCCTTAAAACCCGGCGCGGCCTTAAGCGGCGCGCCACCTCCAGGAGTGTGAAGGAAATGAAGAAGGCAATTTCCGCGTTGGCCGCGGTGGCCACGGTCGCGGGATCGTTGGTGTCGGTCGCGCCTGCGGCCCGCGCCAATGACGGCGTCGGCGTCGGAATCGCAGCAGGCCTGCTCGGTGGCGCCATTGTCGGTGGCGCGATCGCCGCGAGCCGCCCCGCCCCGGTCTATGGCGCGCCGGTATACGTCGCCGAGCCCCCGCCACCGCCCTATGGCTATGGTTGCTACTGGCAGCGCCAGCGTGTCTGGGACGGCTATTACGGCGTCTGGCGGGTCCGCCCGGTGCGGGTCTGCGACTGAGCCGGCCGAAACAGCGTTGCATGAGCCCGGTCGAGGTCTCGACCGGGCTTTTTCATTGCGACGCGAGGCGCCCTCTCACCGTGCCGCGTTGATAGCCCGCAACACCGCCTCACTCGGCCAGCAATCGACCTTGAGCCCCGCCGATTTCTGGTAGGCGCCGAGCGCGGCGCGCGTCTGCATGCCGGCCTTGCCGTCGATCTTGTCCTTGTAGAGCCCGATGCGGGTGAGACCGCGTTGCATCGCTTCGACATCGGCGGTGCGCAATTGCCTGGACTCTGACCAAGGCGTCGCAAACGGCAGCGGACTCGTCATCCGGTCGGCCAGATGGCCGACGAACAGCACGTACAGATCGGAAAAGTTATATTCCTTGATCACGAAATAGTTCTGCGTGGCCAGGAAAGCCGGACCATAGATGCCCTCCGGCTGCAGCAGTGAGGCGGGCTGCGCCTGCTCGGCCGGGCTGAGCGTTTGCCCGCGCACCGGCACAAAGCCTTCGCGTAGCCATTCGCGGATCGGCTTCGTCACTTCCGGCACGCCTTGCGTGCAGTCGACATTGGCGGGCGCCTTCACCTCATAGGCCCAGCGCACCCCGCTCTGCCAACCCTTGTCGACAAGCTGCTTTGCGGCGGACGCGAGCGCATCCGGCACCGAGTGCCAGATGTCGATGCGGCCGTCGCCGTCGAGGTCGACGCCGTGCTTGTAATATTCCGATGGCAGGAATTGCGTCAGTCCCGTCGCGCCGGCCCAGGAGGCGGTCATGTCTTTGCGGCTGACCGCGCCCTCGCCGAGGATCTTCAGCGCCAGGATGAACTCATTGCGATAGGTGTCCTTGCGCCGGCCGACATAGGCCTGGGTCGCGAGCACGCGCAATCCGTCATACGGCAGCCTGTAGCGGCCAAAATCGGTCTCGCGGCCCCAGATCGCGAGCACCACGGTTGCCGGCACGCCGAAGCGGCGCTCGATCAGGTTCAGCGACGGGCGGTATTGCTGCAACAGCTTCTGCCCTTGGCCGGCGAGCCGAGCGATCGACGCTTCCCTGACGTAATCGGCCGGCACCTGCACGAACTCGGCCTGCGCCGGCGCGCCGGTCGGCGGACGTCCCGGCAGGATCAGATCGGGCAGCTTGTAGTCGGGCTCGAGCCCGTGCGTCTCGCGGCCAAACGTTGCGCGCGAGACACCCGCCGCCTGCGCCTCCGGCCAGAGCGAGGCGATGAATTGCGTGAACGCGGCATCGGCGGCCCGCGCCGGCGACGCTCCGCAGAGAGCCGCAAACGCCGCTGCCAGGAATGCGATAAGCCGCATCCGGCTTCTCACCGGGTCAGCTTCTTGTATTTCAGCCGGTGCGGGATGATGGAATCCTGCCCGAGCCGGCGCATCTTGTCCTTCTCGTAATCCTGGAAGTTGCCCTCGAACCATTCGACATGGCTGTCACCCTCGAAGGACAGGATGTGGGTGGCGATGCGGTCGAGGAACCAGCGGTCGTGGCTGATGATCACGGCGCAGCCGGCGAAATCCTCCAGCGCCTCTTCCAGCGCGCGCAGCGTGTCGACGTCGAGATCGTTGGTCGGTTCGTCGAGCAGGAGCACGTTGGCACCTGACTTGAGCATCTTGGCGAGATGCACGCGGTTGCGCTCGCCGCCCGACAACGAGCCGACCTTCTTCTGCTGGTCGGCGCCCTTGAAGTTGAAGGCGGAGCAGTAGCCGCGCGAATTGACCTCGCGCTTGCCCAACAGGATCAACTCGTTGCCGCCGGAAATCTCCTCCCAGACGGTCTTGCTGCCCTCGAGCGAGTCGCGCGACTGGTCGACATAGCCGAGATGCACGGACTCGCCGATGGTGATGGTGCCCTTGTCGGGCTTCTCCTGTCCGGTGATCATCCGGAACAGCGTGGTCTTGCCGGCGCCGTTCGGACCGATGACGCCGACGATGCCGCCGGGCGGCAGCTTGAAGGTGAGGTTGTCGATCAGGAGCCTGTCGCCGAAGCTCTTGGTGAGACCTTCGAAATCGATGACGTTCTGACCCAACCGCTCGGCCACCGGAATGATGATCTGCGCGGTCTGGGTCTGCTTCTCACTCGCCTTCTGCAGCAGTTCTTCGTAGCGCTGATAGCGCGCCTTGGACTTGGCCTGACGCGCCTTCGGCGATGCCGCGATCCATTCCTGCTCCCGCGCCAGCGTGCGCTGATGCGCGGCCTCCTCGCGGCCTTCCTGCTCCAGCCGCTTCTGCTTCTGCACCAGCCAGGAGGAGTAGTTGCCCTCGTAGGGAATGCCGCGGCCGCGGTCGAGTTCGAGGATCCAGCCCGTGACATTGTCGAGGAAGTAGCGGTCGTGGGTGACGATCAGGATCGCGCCCGGATATTGGCGCAAATGGCCTTCCAGCCAGGACACGGATTCGGCGTCGAGATGGTTGGTCGGTTCGTCCAAGAGCAGCAGCTCCGGCTGGTCGAGCAGCAGCCGGCACAGCGCGACGCGGCGGCGCTCGCCGCCGGAGAGCTTCGCCACATCGGCGTCATCAGGCGGGCAGCGTAGCGCGTCCATCGCCTGATCGACCTTGCTGTCGAGATCCCACAGGCCGTGGGCCTCGATCTCGTCCTGCAGCTTCGTCATTTCGTCGGCGGTTTCATCCGAATAATTCACCGCCAACTCGTTGTAGCGGTCGAGGATCGCCTTCTGCTTGGCCACGCCCTGCATGACGTTCTCGCGGACCGACAGTTTCGGATCGAGCTGCGGCTCCTGCTCGAGATAGCCGACCCGCGCGCCCTCGGCGACCCAGGCTTCGCCGGTATAGTCCTTGTCGATCCCCGCCATGATCCGCAGCAGCGTCGATTTGCCGGCGCCGTTGACGCCGAGCACGCCGATCTTGGCATCCGGATAGAACGACAAGTGGACGTTATCGAGCACCTTGCGGTTGCCCGGATAGGTCTTGGACAGACCCTGCATGAAATAGACGAACTGACGCGCCATCGGCGATCCCTGGAAGCCCTTCGGATTTGTCGGAAATTTGCTGCGGCTGATGTAGCCGCGGGGCCGCCAAAGGGCAACCGCAGGCGCGGCGTTTTCCTTCCATTCACCACGGATGAATACGGTGTGCTCACCATGTGTGCAGCGAATCACAGCATTTGAAACTATCTTTTAATAAATCGGGCCAAAGCTGGTTTTCGGCGCGGAAAACCGCGCCAAACGCGGCAAAAGCCGCCAGTAGAACAGTGAGCCCGCGTCATGGCCACCATCACCTCTGAACGCATCGCCCCGGCGGCGAGCCCTAACGCACATGCCGGCATCGTCGCCGGCTTCAAGAGCTTCTGGCGCGATTTCTTCGCCCAGACCTTCCACCCCTATCGCCCGGAACTGCATTATATGCGCGGACCGGGCCCGGCCTGGCGCGCCAAGCACGGCGAACTGGCCGCCTTCCGGGTGAAGCCGAACGACCGCTAGCGCATATCCCGGAAAAGTTGATACCGGCCTTCCGCAAGGATCTGCGCCAAACCAAGGGTCTGGAGCGCATCCCCAATCGGGATACGATCCAAGCACGCTAGACATTTTCAGCGCCTTTTGAAGCTGTCGACCGCTTGCGCGCGTCCGTATTGCGCGCAACCATGGCGCTCCTCCGGGTGGCGCTGTTCGCCATCGCTCTCGCCATGAACGGACCCTTCTCATGACGCGGCTGCGCTGTGCAATTCTGGACGACTATCTCAATCTCGCGCTGGACGTCGCGGATTGGGGCAAACTATCCGATCGCGTCGACGTAACCGTGTTCAACCATCACTTTGCGTCCCAGGAGGCGGCGGCATCGGCGCTGAAGGATTTCGAGATCGTCTGCGCGATGCGCGAGCGCACACCGTTTCCGCGCGCGCTGTTTGCCGAACTGCCCAAGCTGAAACTCCTGCTCACCTCAGGCATGCGCAATGCCGCCATCGATCTGGAAGCCGCCAAGGAGCGCGGCGTGGTCGTATGTGGCACGCAATGGAGCCAGGACCCGACGGCGGCTTTGACCATGGGCCTGATCCTGGAATTGACCCGCGGCATCGGCCGCGAAAATGCGCGCATGCATTCGGGCGAACCCTGGCAGACCTTTGCCGGCGTCGAAATCGAAGGCAGGACGCTCGGTGTCGTGGGCCTCGGCAAACTCGGCAGCAAGATCGCAGGCCTTGCCAAGGCGTTCGGCATGAAGGTGATCGCCTGGAGCCCGAACCTCACACCGGAGCGGTGCAAGGAGGTCGGCGTCACCTATGCCAGCAATGAAGGCCTGTTCGCCAATGCCGACATTGTCACCATCCATGTGGTCCTGAGCCAGCGCTCGCGCGGATTGGTCGGCCGCGACGACCTCAGCCGCATGAAGCCGACCGCCTATCTCGTCAACACCTCGCGCGGACCGATTGTCGACGAGCAGGCGCTGTTGGAGACGCTGCAGCAGAGAAAGATCGCCGGTGCCGCGGTCGACGTGTTCTCGGTGGAGCCGTTGCCGGTCGATCATCCGTTCCGCCGGCTCGACAACATGGTGATCACGCCGCATCTCGGCTATGTCTCGGTCGATGCGCTGCGCGCCCATTACGGGCAGATGGTCGAGGCCATCGACGCCTGGTTCAAGGGCGCGCCACCCCGGAAATTGGCGTAAGATCGCGCGAGCCGCTTTCAGGCGGCGGATCGCTGCGCGGGCTGTCTCACGATTTGGGCAAAGCCATCCCGCCACGACGCATGGGCCGGGCGCCAGCCAAGCTCGCGTTTGGCCTTCGCCGCAACGAAAAACGGGCGGCTGCTTTGGCAGTCGCCCGTCCTGGAGAAGAGATTTGCTGACGTCGCTTTAGCGCACTGTCACCGGGGCCGGCAGCGGCGGCACCACCGTCGGCTGTGCGCCTGGCACCGGCGCGCTCGACATCTGCACCGGCTGCGCGCCCGCCTGTCCGGCGGTAGCAGTGGAGGATCCCGGCGCCGGCTGCGCGGAGGCGGTCTCGGTCGGCGGCGGCCCGCCCGGCAGAACCACGACCCGGGTGCCGACCTTCACGCGATTGAACAGGTCCTCGACGTCCTCGTTGAGCATGCCGATGCAGCCGGAGGAGACGAAATGTCCGATGGTCGACGGCTGGTTGGTGCCGTGAATGCGGTAGACGGTGTTGCCGAGATACATCGCGCGGGCACCGAGCGGATTGCCCGGACCGCCGGCCATGAAGCGGGGCAGATAAGGTTGGCGCCCGATCATCTCGCTCGGCGGATACCAGTCCGGCCACTCCTTCTTGCGGGTGATCTTCTGCACGCCGGTCCAGGTGAAGCCTTCGCGCCCGACGCGGACGCCGTAGCGGATGGCTCGGCCGTTACCCAAGATATAATAGAGGTAGGTGTGGGGCGTATCGACGACGATGGTCCCCGGCGGCTCCGTGGTCACGAAAGAGACTTCCTGCCGGCGGAGGTTCGGCGCCAATTGCGCAGGCCCGGTCTCGGGCTGCTCGTCGGGCGGAAGGGCCGCAACGTTCATCGGCTGCTGGCCATTGTCCCCGGCGGACGGCTGCTGGAGCGCCCCAGTCGCATTACCCTGACCTCCTCCCACGCCCTCCGGCGGCCGCGGGGTATTGGGGTCAGCGTTGGCTTCCTGCTGCGCACCGGGCGGCTGATTGGCATAGATCACCGGCGGCGGACCGGCAGGCCGGCCGTAACGGGGATCGTTGGGTGACAGGATCGGCCCGGTCGGCTCGCTGGCGGTCGAATAGGCCGGCGACGCACCGGCCGGACGGCCATAGCGCGGATCGTTGGGCGACAGGATCGGACCGGTCGGCTCGTTGGCCGTCGAATAGGCCGGCGACGCGCCGGCTGGACGGCCATAGCGCGGATCGTCAGGAGATAGGACCGGCCCCGTCGGCGCGCTGCGGTCGGAATAAAGCGGACGACCATAACGCGGATCATTCGGCGACATCACCGGGCCCGCCGGCGGCGGCGCGGCTTGCGTGTCCTCGTCGTCGACCGAATCGAAATTGGGCGCGGAGCCAGCCGGATAGGGTTGCGGCGCGGTCGAATAGGTCTGGCCGGGCGGAACCGGATAGGCCTGCTGGGCCTGTGCCAACGGGATCATCGCGGCGCCAGCCGTCACCGCGGCACAAACCGTGAGAATACGTTTGATCATCATCGCTCTTGTATAGACCTCAAGCCCACACCGGACCGTTAACAGGGCTGATGACCGAAGATAGCGGCGCATTCAAGACAATTCCGCGATAGCGAGCCTCAGGCGCCGCGATTTGTGACGTTATTTCAATGCCGTTGCAGGGAAGCCGCAGGTTCCGGGGAAATAATTCTCGCGCAAGTCGCAGCTCGACCGGATGCCATTTTTAACGAACGGCGCGAGATCGCTTGCGATATCCTCGATCGAGCCTGATTCGCTTTCGCATGGCGCGTTTCCACAAGCGGAAGCGAATGTGGCCAATCCCTGTGGTCACCGCGTTCCTACTGGCTCAAAGGCCTTCGCAAACTCTTCTGCAAGGCGGAATTGCACGTCCATGCTTCCCGGCTTTCGCTTTTTATTCGCCGCGATCGTCCTTTCTGCGTCGGTACTGGTGTTCGGCCTGGGGGCCACCGCGATCCTGCGCGCCGCGCATGAGGCTTTCGCCTCCAGCGACTCCTGGCGTCCGGCACCTGAAAATTCGGTGGCGCAGCAGGGGGAAATCACAACGCCGGTGATCGCCATGCTGCGGGTCGGGCCGCCGCAGCCAGCGCCCAAGCCCGACGACCCTGCGGCGGTGGCGGCGCATGCAGACAACCCTCCGCCGCAGCCAGCGCCCGAACCGACTACCGCAATTGACCGAGGCCCAGCCGCCACATCGCAGCAGGCCGGCGAGGTCGCGGCGACAAAGCCGAATGACACGGCGCCCAGTCAGGAGCCAGCCAGTCCAGAGGCGACCAAGCCCGAGGCGACAGACGCCAAGCTGCCACCCGAGGCGCCGCCGGTTGCGGCGACTGAGCAGACCCCGACGCCCCGGCCTGCGCCGATGCAACCCAGTGCGCCGTCCGCAACGGCCGTCTCCACCGATGCCAATGCCGCGCGCGAAACCAAAACCGCCGCGGACGCCCCGGGGGCACCGTCCACACCGGCGGCCCAGGGGGCTGCCGCGCAGCCGCCGCAGCAAGTGGCCCCAGTGCAAACAGAGGCAACCGTCGAGACGCCCGCTCCGGCAGAGACCAAGACTGCTGCGGTCGAACCGGCCCCGCCGGCGGCTTCACCCGAGCCGGCCGTAGCGCCGGCTGCGATCGAGGTTACCGTCCCGTCCGCCAGCGAACCGGCTCGGGACACGCTTGCGCCGACCGACCGATCCGTCGGCGAGCCCGAAGCGCCCGCCAATACCAACGCCGCACCCGCCGTGACGCCGGCTGCCGGAGAAAAAGCAGCGCCGGCCAAGAAGGCCGCGGCTGCACCCGACCAGAGCGAGGCCAAGAAGAAGGAAAGAGAAAAGCGCCAAGCCGAGGAACGTGCGAGGCGCCGCCGCCTGGCGGCTCGCCGCGCGCGGCTCGCCCGGGAGGCCGCGGCCGCAGCAGCCGCGCAACAAGCGGCTGATCCCTTCGGACAGGCCAGCTTCGGTGCGCAGCCCGGGCAGAGCAACCAGACCACGCAACTCGGCCAAGCGCCACGCGTGACGCGACTGCGCCAATCGAACGCCGCCGCACGAACGCGGTGACCGCGTTTAAGACCGAGCGAGACCCGTTCGGAGAATCGCTACGCGCTTTGCACCCAGGCGGCCCGTTGGCTCGGGATCGCGCCCTAGTCTAATGCAGGCGACACCCGAATAAAGCACTTGATCGGCCAGGGCGAAAACATCGGCAACCGTGGTTTCTCGTTGGCTACCCGAAACAGGTTCTGGTTTGAGATTACCAGCAAGGTG
>JBLMWS010000088.1:0-14897 GCA_050257355.1 Gemmatimonas sp. | reverse complement strand
CGACGGGCATCGTCAAGGGCGCCTATGCCCGCCAATTCGGCGCCGGCGGATATGTCGGCCGCGCCGCGGGCCGCAGCTTCGACGCACGGCGAAATCTGGCCTACGCGCCCTACGACCGATTATCGTTCGAGGTGCCGGTCCTGGATGCGGGCGACGTCAACGCGCGGGTCTGGATCCGCATCCGCGAGATCGAACAGAGTCTGGCGCTGATCGAGCAGATCCTCACGTCGCTGCCGCGCGGGCCGGTCCGCGCCGAGGTCGCGGCGAGCGGAGAGCTGCGCGAAGGCATGGCGCTGGCTGAGGCGTTTCGCGGCGACGTGCTGGTCTGGTTGCGGCTCGATGCCGAGAACCGCATCATGCGCTGCCACTTGCGCGATGCCTCCTGGTTCCAGTGGCCGCTGCTGGAAGCGGCGATCGAGAAGAACATCATCGCCGACTTCCCGCTCTGCAACAAATCCTTCAACTGCTCCTATTCCGGGGCGGACTTGTAAGGCAGGCCCACCATGCGAAAGACCCTGCTCGAAAGCCTCACGCACGGTCCGCTGACCGAAGCGCCGCCGGCACCGGACGAAGCCGCGCTCGCCGAGCTCGCCAGGCATGTTGACAAGGCAGCGCAGGCGCGGCTCGGCCGCTCGCTGTCGATCCGCGCTGTCGACGCCGGCTCCTGCAACGGTTGTGAGCTCGAGATTCACGCGCTCAGCAATGCCTTCTACGATCTCGAGCGCTTCGGCCTGCGCTTCGTCGCCTCGCCCCGCCATGCCGACGTGCTGATGGTCACGGGCCCCGTGACCAAGAACATGCGCGAGGCGCTGTTGCGCGCCTATGACGCGACGCCCGATCCCAAATGGGTGGTTGCCGTCGGCGGCTGTGCCGCCGATGGCGGCATCTTCAAGGGCAGTTACGCCTGCGTCGGCGGCGTCTCCGAGGTGGTGCCGGTCGATCTCCACATTCCCGGCTGCCCGCCATCGCCGACCACGCTGCTCAAGGGATTGCTGGCGCTGCTGCAGCATGTCGGCGGGAAGTAGTGTCAGTACGCGTTTGCGGTCATTCCGGGGCGCGTCGAAGACGCGAACCCGGAATCTCGAGATTCCGGGTCCGGTCCTCCCGGAACGCCCCGGAATGACGTGGGCCCCTGGCTACCCGACCAAGATCACCCTGATATCGTTGACGTTGGTGAGCGTTGGGCCGGTCTGCAGGAGATCGCCGGTCGCCGCGAAGAAGGCGGTCGCGTCGTTGTTGTCGAGATAAGCGCGCGGATCGAGTCCAAGCGATTGCATCCTGGCAAAGGTGCCTGCATCGATGAGCGCGCCGGCCGGGTCGCTCGCACTGCCGGCGCCGCCGTCGGCGCCGTCGGTGTCGCCGGCGAGCGCCGCGATATCTCCGGTACCCTTCAACAGATCGGCGAGCGCCAGCGCATATTCCTGATTGGGACCGCCGCGGCCATTGCCACGCACGGTCACGGTGAGTTCGCCGCCGGAGAGAATCGCGAGCCGGGCGCCTTCGCTGCGTGCTTTTAGCGCGAGATGCGCGTGCTCAGCCGCAACCTCGCGCGCTTCGCCTTCGAGATCGGCGCCGAGATCGAGGATCGCGTAGCCCGCCTCCTTGGCGCGGGCGATCGCGGCATCGAGCGAAGCTCGTGGCCTTGCGATCAATTCGAAATGGGCACGGGCGAAGGCCGGATCGCTCGCCTTGCAGCTTTCGTTGGCCGGATCTGCCAGCGCGCGGCGGACAGCGTCGTCGATCTCCAATCCGTATTTGGCGATGATCGCGCGCGCATCGGCGAGCGTGGTTGGATCAGGCACCGTCGGACCGGATGCGATCGCGGAAGGCTCGTCGTGCGGCACGTCCGAGATCGCAAGCGTGATGATCTCCGCGGCATGCCGGCCGGCGCGCGCCAGCCGTCCGCCCTTGATCCGCGACAAATGCTTGCGCACCGTGTTGATCTCGCCGATCGGCGCGCCGGAGCGCAACAGCGCGCGCGTCAGTTGCTGCTTCTGGGCGAAGCTGACGCCTGTGACCGGCGCGATCCAGTTCGCCGAGCCGCCGCCCGACAACAGCACCGGCAGGAGGTCGTCGTCGCGCGCGCTCGCGGCAAGCTGCAGCGTCTCTTCCGCAGCCCGCAAGCCCGCCTCGTCCGGCATCGGGTGGCCGGCCTCGATCACCTTGATGCGCCGCGTCGGCATGCCGTGGCCGTGGCGCGTGGTGGCAATGCCGGTGAGCCGCGCGGAATCGAGCTTCAGCGCGTCGAGATAATGCCGCTCGGCGGCGGCGGCCATGGCGGCGGCGCCTTTGCCGGCGGCAAGGCAGATCACGCGGCCGGATCGCGGCGGCACAAGATGCGGCGCCAGCACGACGTCGGGGTGCGCGGCGGCGACCGCCGCATCGAAGATCGCGCGCAGGAGGGGGCGTCTGTCGGTCATTGCGGGAGAAAGATGGAGGAGGGCATGGGGCTCATTTATCCCTCCTCCGCGTCCAAAAGAAAACCCCCGCGAGCGGGCTCGCGGGGGTGAACTTCGCTATGCGCGGTGCTGAAAGGCGCGCGCGTTCAGCCGCCGACGTCGCCGGAGATGACGTCGCCGAACAGCTCCCAGCGCTCGCCCTTGAATCGCATCAACTGCAGCTGGCTGATCGGGGCAAAATCGGTCGGCGAGGTATTGATCGTGATGCCCGGCAGCAGCGTATCGACCTTGAAGTTCTTCAGGTTTGCAGCCTGCTTCATCACGTTCGCACGCGTGAGGTCGTCGCCGCACTGCTTGAGTACCTGCACCAGCGTCTTCGCGACGCTGTAGCCGACGATGGTGCCGCCGTCGAGCTTGTTGCCCTCGGGGAAGTCCTTGGCCATGAAATCGAGGAACTGCTTCATGCCGGGATCATTGGCCCATTGCGGGTCGGAGACGTCCTTCAGGTAGTTGGCGGAAATGATGTCCTGCGCGTTCTGATATCCGGCGGGCTTGATGACGGCACCGACCGACGCGGACACGTTGTTGAGAATGTGCAGCGGCTTCCAGCCGATCTCGGCCACCTTCTTGATCGCCTGTGCCGCGAATTTCGGCGTGGTGATGTTGACGAACACGTCGGCGCCGGAGGCCTTGAGCTTGACGATATGGTCGTCGATCGTGGGTTCGGTGGTCTCGTAGCTTTCCTCGGCGACGATCATCGAACTCGCCTTGGCGCCCAAGCCGTCCTTCAGCCCTTTCAGATAATCCTTGCCGTAATCGTCATTCTGATAGAGCACGGCGATCTTGGCGTTGGGCTTCTCCTTCAGGAGATACTTGGCGTAGATCCGCGACTCGCTCTGGTACGAGGGCTGCCAGCCCATGGTCCAGGGGAAATGCTTGGGATCGTTCCACTTGGTGGCGCCGGTGGCGACGAACAGCTGCGGCACCTTTTTCGCGTTCATGTATTTGTGAATCGCGGAGTTCGGCGGCGTGCCGAGCGAGTTGAAGATGAGCAGCACCTCGTCGCTTTCGACCAGCTTGCGCGCCTGCTCGACCGTCTTTGGCGGGCTGTAGCCGTCGTCATAAGAGATGAAGTTGATCTTGCGGCCGTTGATGCCGCCTTCCGCGTTGAGCTTCTTGAAAAAAGCAGCTTCGGTCTTGCCGATCACGCCATAGGCGGAGGCGGGTCCGCTGTAGGGCATGATGTTGCCGATCTTGATTTCGGTATCGCTTGCACCGGGGTCGTATTTCTTTTCCGCGAGCGCGCCGTACGTTGAAGCTGCAAACAGGGCAAGGGCGGCCGAAGCCACGGCCAGCCGGGTGCCGAAGACGGGCATTACGTTTCTCCCTCTGAAATGTGATTGTATCGGCCTCTTGCAGAAAGGCTCTTTTAGTTAGGTTCGTAGTCCATACCATTTTATCGGGACCGTCAAACAGAAAGCCCCCGCGACGGGGTCGCGGGGGCTGCTGCTTTAGTCGTTCAAGCTGCGCTGCAGCAGCGGTTAACCACCAACGTCCGAATCGATGATGTCGCCGAAGCGCTCCCAGGTATCGCCCTTGAATTTCATGAGTTGCAGCTGCGAAATCGGAGCGAAATCGGTCGGCGAGGTATTGATCTTCACGCCCGGCAACAGGCCGGCGACCGTGAAATCCCGCAGGCTCGCCGCCTGTTTCATGACATTGGCGCGCGTCAGGTCGTTGCCGCAGCGCTTCAGCACCTCAACCATGGTCTGCGCGGCGGCGTACCCATAGATCACGTTGGCATCGGCCCGATTGGCTTCGGGATAGTATTTGTCGAGAAACGCATTCCACGCCTTGATATCCGGATCGCCCTTCCATTGCGGGTCGGTCGGATCCTTCAGATAGGCCGATGAAATGATGCCCTGCGCGTTTTCAACTCCGGCCGGCTTGATCGTCGCACTGATCGAGGCACTGACGTTGTTGAGGAAATGCGTCGGTTTCCATTCGACCTCGGCAGCCTTCTTGATCGCCTGCGCGGCAAACTTCGGTATCGTCGCGTCGAAGAACACGTCGGCACCGGAGGCCTTCAGCGTGAGAATGTGGGAATCGATGGTCGGCTCGGTGGTCTCGTAGCTCTCTTGCGCGACGATCATCTTGGCGGCCTTGGCACCCAAGCCGTCCTTCAGGCCCTTCAGATAGTCCTTGCCGTAATCGTCGTTCTGATAGAGTACGGCGATCTTGGCGTTGGGAATATTCTTGAGGATGTACTGCGCGTAGATGCGCGCCTCGCTCTGGTAATTGGGCTGGAAGCCCATGGTCCAGGGGAAATGCTTGGGATCGTTCCACTTGGTGGCGCCGGTCGCGACGAACAGCTGCGGCACCTTCTTCTGGTTCATGTATTTGTGGATCGCCGAATTCGGCGGAGTGCCCAGTGAATTGAAGATCAAGAGCACCTCGTCGCTCTCGACCAGCTTGCGTGCCTGCTCCACCGTCTTCGGCGGGCTGTAGCCGTCGTCATAGGAGATGAAGTTGATCTTGCGGCCGTTGATGCCGCCTTCCGCGTTGATCTTGTTGAAGTAGGCGGCTTCGGTCTTGCCGATCACGCTGTAGGAGGACGCCGGCCCGCTATAGGGCATGATGTTACCGATCTTGATTTCGGTATCGCTTGCGCCCGGGTCGTACTTCCCTGCCGCCAATGTTGCAGTCGACGTCGCAACGGCCATCACGAGGGCGGCCGAAAAGGCCCCCCATCGCCATTCGAATGCAGGCATGGTTGGTTCTCCTTGGTCGGTGAATGTGTCTCCTCGTTCGTTATTGGGAGCGACTGTCGGCGCTCCGGCATTCTTCTGATGGATTCTTAGGAAGCGTTCGTTGACGCTTCGCAAGCTTGTTGGGCGCGTCCCCCTGACGCTCCAGGTCATATTCAACACCTGTTGCGAAATACTGGCAACAGAAAGCCCCCTGCGAGATAATCGCAGAGGGCGTCATTTAGTCTAACGGACGTGACGACGATCGTGCACCTCAAAGTGTTGGCGCGCGCGTCCTACTCGTTGAGCTGACCACTCATGATATCGCCGAACAGCTCCCATTTATCGCCCTTGAAACGCATCATCTGCAATTGCTTGATCGGCGCGAAGTCGGTCGGCGACGTGTTGATCTTGATGCCGGGCAGCAACGTATCGGGCTGGAAGTCCTTCAAATTGGCCGCCTGCTTCATCACGTTCTCGCGGGTCAAGTCGTCGCCGCTTTGCTTCAGCACCTGCACGAGCGTCTGCGCCGCACCGTAGCCGTACACGGTTGCGGCGTTCAGCCTGTCCGCGTCCGGATAATACTTCTGCAGGAACTCGTAGAATGCCTTCATGCCGGGATCGTTGTCCCATTGCGGATCGGAGCCGTCCTTGGCGTAAGCCGACGACAGGATGTCTTGCGAGTTCTCGAAGCCGGCCGGTCTCAGCACGCCGCCGACCGAGGCCGAGACGTTGGAGAGGATGTGCATCGGGTGCCAGTCGATCTCCGCGAGCTTCTTGATGGCCTGCGCCGCGAATTTCGGGGTGGTGACGGAGATGAAGACGTCGACACCTGCGGCCTTCAGCTTGACGACGTGATCGTCGATCGAGGGCTCCGTCGTCTCGTAGCTTTCGGTGGCGACGATCATCGAGTTCTTGTCTCCGAGCCCATCCCTCAGCCCTTTGAGATAGTCCTTGCCGAAATCGTCGTTCTGATAGAGCACGCCGATCTTGGCGCCCGGCTTTTCCTTCAGGATGTATTTCGCATAGATATGCGCTTCGTTCTGGTACGAGGGCTGCCAGCCCATGGTCCAGGGAAAGTGCTTGGGATCGTCCCACTTGCTGGCGCCGCTGGCGACGAAGAGCTGCGGCACCTTCTTGGCATTGAGGTATTTCTGGATCGCCGAGTTCGAGGGCGTTCCGAGCGGGTTGAAGATCAAAAGGACCTCGTCGCTTTCGACCAGCTTGCGTGCCTGCTCGACCGCCTTCGGCGGGCTGTAGCCGTCGTCGTAAGAGATAAATTTGATCTTGCGGCCGTTGATGCCGCCTTCGGCATTGATCTTGTTGAAATAGGCCTGTTCGGTCTTGCCGATCACGCCGTAGGCGGAGGCGGGGCCGCTATAGGGCATGATGTTGCCGATCTTGATCTCGGTGTCGGTGGCGCCGGGATCGTATTTTTTTTGAGCGAGTGCCGCGCCGGAGGTGAAGAGGACGACCGCCGCCGCAAGCGCAGCGATTCCTGGCCTTTCAGAACGCATCATTTCCTCTTGTGGAAGCGAAGGGACGAGTTTTCGCCCTCTCCCCGCTTGCGGGGAGAGGACGGGGTGAGAGCGGACTTTCCGCGAACCAACCCGGAAGAGTCCGCCTCAGCCGCCGCACCCTAGCGATACGATGCGACCTCTCCCTGACGCAAGCGGAGCCTGCCCGACTTGCGCATACCGAAATTGCGCAACCGGGGTAAACCCCGACTTCCGGCGGGTCGAGGTGAACCGGGCCAGCCGACGCGTCCAGTCCGGACGGCCTGCTGCGATCAACGCTTCTTCCATTTCGCGGCCGCCTGCTGGCAGACGATCGCAACCTGCCTTGCCCCGTGCGGCACGAGGTAGATGACAAGGAACAACAGCACGCCGAACACCGCGCCCGACAGGCCCTTGGAAACGCTCTCGGCCATGTTCGGCACGAAGATGATGAAGGCGCTTCCGACGATCGAGCCCGGCAGCCAGCCGACGCCGCCGACCACCATGCCGAGGAAGAGCTGGATCGCCAGCGTGATGGTGTAGCTGTCGGGAGCGACGAACTGCACCACGATGGCGCCGAGCGAGCCGGCCACGCCGGTGATCCCGGCGGAGACGCCGAATGCCAGGGTCTTGTACAGCGCGACGTTGACGCCCATCGCCGAGGCCGCGATCTCGTTGTCGCGGATCGCCATGAAGGCGCGTCCTGAGCGCGAGCGCAACAGGTTCACCGAGGCGACATAGATCGCGATCGTGATCGCCAGCGTGAAATAATAGAGCCACATGTCCTGCGAGAGCGGCAGGCCGAACGGGGCGTCAGGCTTGTCCACCACCAGACCCTGGACGCCGCCGGTCCAAGGCTCCAGGAAGCCAAGCTTGAGCAGCTGCGGCATGGCGGTTGCGAGCGCAAAGGTCGCGAGCGCAAGATAGATGCCGGATAGCCGCAGCGCCGGCAGTCCGAACAGGAAACCGGCAGCAAAGCACACCAGACCAGAGACCGGAATGGTGAGCGCGTAATTGACGTTGAACGTCTCCATCAGGACCGCGGACGTGTAGGCGCCCACCGCATAGAACGCGCTTTGGCCCAGCGAGAACTGTCCGCTGCCCCCGGTCAGGATGTTCAGTGCCAGCACCGCGAGCCCGTAGACCAGCAGCATGGTGAGCTGAAAGATGATGAAGTTCTTCACCACCAGCGGGGCCAGGACCAACAGCGCCAGCACGACCAGCGACGTGCCGGACCCGAGCGTCATTGCGCGCTTGGGAACAGCCTCGACTGCCGGTGCTTCCGTTGCGACTTCTTCGACAGCGCTCATGGTCAGACTCGCTTCACGATGGGCCGGCCGAACAATCCGGCGGGTTTGACGACGAGGACGGAAACGATCACGGCGAGCGCGATCGGCAGTTTCAGTTCATTGCCGACGCCGGGAATGTAGGTGCCCGCGAGATTTTCCATGATCCCGACGAGAAAACCGCCGATCACCGCGCCGAACGGGCTGGTGAGGCCACCGAGCACGGCCGCGGCGAAGCCATACACGAGGACGCCACCCATCATGTTCGGCTCCAGGAAAACCACCGGTGCGATCAGCATGCCGGCGACCGCGCCGATCGAGGCCGCCATGCCCCAGCCCAACGCGATCATCCAGGAGGTGTTGATGCCGACCAGACGGGCCGATTCAGGCAGGGACGCTGCCGCGCGCATCGCGAGCCCGACCCGCGTGTATTGGAAGAAGAAGTAAAGCCCGATCAGGAGCAGGATGGTCACCCCGATCATGCCGGCCTGGTGGGTCGAAATCAGCTGGCTGCCGAGGAACGGCTCCGATCCGAACGGTGTCGGGAATTGCTTGATGGTGAAGTCCCAGATCAGTCCGGCGGAGGAGTTGATGATCGAGAACAGGGCGATGAAGCCAGCAACATTGGTGAGGATCGGCGCCTTGGCGAGCGGCTTGAACAGGATGCGCTCGATCGCAATGCCGCCGACAAACGACAGCGCGATGGTAAGAACGAACGCGGCCCAATAAGGCACGCCCCACTGCATCAGCTGCCAGGAGATGAAGGTCGAGAACATCGCCATTTCGCCCTGAGCGAAATTGAGATGGTCGATGGCCTGGTAGATCATGACCACCGCGAGGGCCATACAGGCGTAGATCGCGCCGGTCGAGATGCCGGCCAGGATTTGGTTGAAGAAAAGGTCCATTGGCCCGAGCTCCTAAGGGATGACGAGTTCAGGGTGAGGTGCAACGATACGGGAGGTCCACCTCTCTCCCCGCTGGGGAGAGGTGTACGGAACGCGCGTCGAGATCGATTCCATCAAGGTCGGCTCCCTCAGTAACCCAGATAGGACTTGCGGACGTCCTCGTTGTTGGCGATGTCCTTCGCGGCCCCCGACATCACGATGCGGCCGGTCTCGATCACATAGGCCTGGTCAGCGAGCTCGAGTGCGAGCTGGGCATTCTGCTCGACCACCAGGATCGAGACTTTCGCCTCTCGGTTGATCCTGCCGAGAATGCCGAAGAGGTCGCGCACCACCAGCGGCGCAAGCCCGAAGGACGGCTCGTCCAGGAGCATCAGCCGCGGCCGCAGCATCAGCGCGCGTGCCACCGCGAGCATCTGCTGCTCGCCGCCCGACAGCGTGCCGGCCTGCTGGCTGTAGCGCTGCTTGAGCACCGGGAAATATGTATACATCCGCTCGATGTCGGCGACGATGCCGGCCTTGTCGGTGCGCGTGATGGCCCCGAGTTGCAGGTTTTCCTCGACGGTCATGGCGGTGAACGTGCCGCGTCCCTGCGGGACATGGGCGATCCCGAGCCGCACGATGTTTTCGGTCGAGCGGCTGCCGAGCGGCCGGCCGTCGAACTCGATGGCGCCGGTCGAGCGGACCATGTTGCAGATCGCACGCAGCGTGGTGGTCTTGCCGGCGCCGTTGGCCCCGAGCAGCGTGGTGAGGCTGCCTTCATTGAGCGAGAAGGTGAGCCCGTGCAACGCCTGGACCTGGCCGTAATAGGCGCGCAGGTCCTTGATATTGAGCAGCGCCGTCATTGATCCTTGCTCCCGAGATAGGCCTTGATCACGTCGGGATCGGCTTGCACCTGTGCGGGCGTGCCTTCGGCGAGTTTGCGGCCGAAATTCAGCGCCACCACATGGTCGGCGATCGACATCACGAGCCCCATGTGATGCTCGACCAGCAGTACGGTCATGTGGCGCTCGTCGCGGATGCGGCGGATCAGGTCGCCCAGCACGTGAACCTCTTCGTGGTTGAGGCCGCCGGCGGGTTCGTCGAGCAAGAGGATTTTCGGATCGGCCGCGAGCGCGCGCGCCAGCTCGACGCGCTTCTGCGTGCCGAACGGCAGGCCGGCGACGGTCGTGTGGGCGACGTCATCGAGCTCGAGATAAGCGAGGATCTCCTGCACCTTCTTGTTCACCGTGGCCTCGTTGCGGCGAACCCAGGCGAGCTTGAGCGAGTCGCTGATGATGTCGCTGGACGTGCGGGCATGGGTGCCGACGCGCACATTGTCGAGCACCGAGAGGTTGGCGAACAATGCGACGTTCTGGAAGGTGCGGCCGATGCCGATCTCGGCGATCTTGTGCGCCGGCCGCTTCAGGATGCTCACCCCTTCCATCAGGATGTCGCCGGAAGAGGGTTGGTAGAGGCGGGACAGGCAGTTGAACAGCGTGGTCTTGCCGGCGCCGTTGGGGCCGATCAGGCCGAGGATCTGGCCCTTGTGCATGTTGAAAGAGACGCCGTTCAACGCGACGATGCCGCCGAACACGACGCTGACGTCGCGAACGGCGAGCAGGGGATCCTGTCCCTGCGCCAATTGAACCTGCGTCATGTCGCCCCGCCCGTGTGGTTCACAAGGGTGAGACAAGCGCGCGGGCAACAGTATCTGCGCTGACGGTAAAGCCTACCTGATCCCCTCGGCCACACGTGCAACTCTCCCTCCTGGTTTCCCGTTCTTAGCTTGTTGTTTTTTTGATTGTGCCGGCTGCGGTGCCACGCCACCGAGAGCCGCTTCGATGTTCCTTACCATCGCCACAAGGCGTGGTCCAATGTCACTGCGCAACCGTTCTTCCGTGAAGCGGAATGCCGGCGCCCCACAGTTAAACGCATAAGGGCCCGTTCCGTCATTCAACTTTAGCGCAACGCCGACCGCGTGCACGTCGTCCTGCCATTCGCCGGCCGACATCGCAAAACCGTATTTGGCAACCGTTTCGCCCGCGCGTTCGATGCCTTCGCGCAGTTTCGGCCAGAGGCTGCCGTAGTGCTCGCGCAACTCGCGAAATAATGTCGCACGCTCCTCGTCGCCCAACGCCCAGATGTAGGCGCGCCCCATCGCCGTGGTTGCAATCGGGATGCGCGAACCGACGTCCAGTTGAACTCCGAGGGTCAAGCCGTTCCGGCATTGGCCGAAATAGATCATGCTGTGACGGTCGCGTCCGCCGACCGCGACCGCGCCGCCGGTTTCCCGCATCAACTCCTCGCGATAGGGTTCGGAGAGACGGCCCAGTCCGAGATTTGCCAGCGCCGCATAGCCGAGCGCCATCACGGCGGGCGCGAGCTGATACTTCTCAAAGCGCGGAACCGGCGTAAGATAGCCGAGCTTCGTCAGGGTGTAGGTCAGTCGGGAGACGGTCGGCTTGGGCAGCTTGGTGCGCGCCGCGATCTCCTGATTGCCCAGAAGCCCGTCGTGAGGTTGGAATGCGCGCAAGACTTCGAGCCCACGGGAAAGCGCGACGACGAAATTGCGATCGGTCGCTGATTTCTTCCCTGTACGTTTCATTGACGGCTTCTACTTGCGCGGAGTCGTTGACAACGGACGTGCTTCAAAATAACCCTCCCTGTCAAGATGTGGAATTAAATTCCGCAGTGCGAAATTGACTGGAACAATAGTCCGCAGACGAACAAGAAGCCAGCAACAATAAGCCAAGGAGCGTAGCGTGAGCGAAGTGGTCAAGCTCGAACGTCAAGACGTCATCGCCGTCGTCACGGTTAACAGTCCTCCTGTGAACGCGCTGAGCGCCGCGGTGCGCGGCGGCATCCTGGAGTGCGTGAATGCCGCAATCGCCGATCCGGACGTGAAGGCGATCGTCTTGACCTGCGCCGGACGCACCTTCATCGCGGGCGCCGATATCACCGAGTTTGGCAAGCCGCCGAAACCGCCCGGCCTGAACGAGGTGCTGGCGGTGATGGAAAACTCGCCGAAGCCGATCGTCGCGGCCATTCACGGCACCGCGCTCGGCGGCGGATTGGAGGTGGCGCTCGCCTGCCATTTCCGCGTCGCGACCAAAGACGCCAAGCTTGGCCTGCCCGAAGTGAAGCTGGGTCTGCTGCCCGGCGCCGGCGGCACTCAGCGCCTGCCGCGCGCGGTGGGGCCCGAACTCGCGGTCAAGATGATCGTTGGCGGCGATCCGATCGGCGCGGCGGAAGCCTTGAAGAACGGTCTGATCGAGGAGATCGTCGAGGGGCCGGCGGCCGGCGGCGAAGCCTTTGCGCGCAAGGTGCTCGCCGAGAAGCGGCCGCTGCGCAAGCTGCGCGACGACGATTCCAAGCTTGCCGCGGCCAGGGCCGACCGCTCCATTTTCACCAATGCGGTTGCCGCGATGACCAAGCGGGCGCGCGGGCTGGAAGCACCTTTCGCTGCGGCCGACGCGGTGGGCTATGCGATCGATCTGCCTTTCGACGAAGGTCTGAAGAAGGAGCGCGAGGGGTTCCTGAAGCTGGTCGCGAGCGACCAGTCCAAGGCGCAGCGCTACGCCTTCTTCGCCGAGCGCGAAGCGGCGAAGATTGCCGGCGTGCCTGAGGGCACCAAGTCGCGCAAGGTCGAGCGCGTCGCCATCATCGGCGCCGGCACCATGGGCGGCGGCATCGCGATGTCGTTCGCCAATGCCGGCGTGCCCGTCACCCTGATCGAAACCGGCGAAGAGCAGCTCAAGCGCGGCATGGGCGTGATGCAGAAGAACTGGGAGGCGACCGCCGCGCGCGGCGGCATCCCGGCCGATGCGCCCGCCAAGCGCATGGCGCTGATCAACGGTGTCGTCGGTCTCGAGAACGTCAGGGATGCCGACCTCGTGATCGAGGCGGTGTTCGAGACGATGGCGGTGAAGAAGGAGGTGTTCGGGCAGCTCGACAAATATGCCAAGCCGGGCGCCGTATTGGCTTCGAACACCTCGTATCTGAACATCGACGAGATCGCCAAGCAAACCAAGCGTCCGCAGGACGTGCTCGGCATGCACTTCTTCTCGCCGGCGAACGTGATGAAGCTCTGCGAGATCGTGCGCGCCGCCAAGACCGCGCCGGACGCGCTGGTGACCGCCGTCTCGATCGCGCGCAAGATCGCCAAGGTGCCGGCGGTGGTCGGGGTCTGCGACGGCTTCGTCGGCAACCGCATGCTGGCGCAGCGCGGCAAGCAGGCAGAGAAGCTGTTGTTCGAAGGTGCGCTGCCGCAGCAGGTCGACGCCGTGGTGACCAAGTTCGGCATGCCGATGGGCCCGTTCGCGATGGGCGATCTCGCCGGCCTCGACATCGGCTGGCGCTCGCGCAAGGACCGCGGCATCAAGAGCGAAATCGCGGATGCGCTGTGCGAGGCCGGTCGCTTCGGCCAGAAGACCGGCAAGGGCTATTACAAGTACGAGGGCGGTTCGCGGGCGCCGCTGCTGGATCCCGACGTCGAGAAGTTGATCGACGAGACGCTGATGCGGCTCGGCCGCAAGCGCCGCGCGGTCAGCGACGAGGAAATCCTCGAGCGCATGATGTATCCGATGATCAACGAGGGCGCGAAGATCCTCGAAGAGGGTATTGCCGCGCGCCCCTCCGACATCGATGTGGTCTGGCTCTATGGCTATGGCTGGCCGATCTATCGCGGCGGCCCGATGTATTGGGCCGACCAGGTCGGGCTGAAGCACATCGCCGATCGCCTGGCCTTCTACGCCAAGGAGACCAACGATCCGTCGCTGGAGCCGGCGCCGCTCCTGAAACGCCTCGTTGCCGAAGGCAAGGGCTTTGCCTCGCTCGCCGGGTCGAGCTCGAAGGCGGCGTGATGGGCCCCTGGTCTCTGTTATCGTCATTCCGGGACGCGCGAAGCGCGAACCCGGAATGTCGAGATTCCCAGCTGTGCGACGGCACATCTGAGTTCGGTGCTGTCGCACCGCCCCGGAAAGACGGTTTCTGAAGCCAACATGACCCATCCCGGCGAACAATTTTATCCCGAGGGCGTGCATTGGGACGATCCGATCGCGCAAGGCACGCTGCCCGATCTGTTGTCGCAAGCCGCGCGCGACTATGGCGCGCGTACCGTGATCGAATTTCGCGATCGCGCAATCGCCTACGCCGAGCTGGAGGCGCTGGTCGAAATCACGGCGTCGGCTTACTTGCGCGCCGGCTGCGGCAAGGGTTCGTCGATCGCGCTGTTTCTCGGCAACACGCCGGACCATCCGGTCAATTTCTTCGGCGCGCTGAAAGCCGGCGCGCGCATCGCCCATCTCTCGCCGCTCGACGGCGAGATCGCGCTGGCGCACAAGCTGAAGGACTCCGGCAGCCGCGTGCTGGTGACGAGCAATCTGGCGGCCCTGCTGCCGACCGCGCTCAAGTTCCTCGAACAAGGGCTGGTCGATCGGCTGATCGTCTGCGAGGACGACCATTGGGGTGCGGTCGGCACCAAGCAGCTGCCGCTGCCTGACGATCCCGCGGTGATCACCTTCCGCCGATTCGTCGACGGCGCCACCCCGCCGCGAGCGTGGCCCGCCGTTGCGCCCGACGACGTCGCTCTGCTGCAGTATACCGGCGGCACCACCGGCCTGCCGAAAGGCGCGATGCTGACGCACGGCAATCTGACGTCCGCGGTCTCGATCTACGACGTCTGGGGCAGACCGGGGCGCGCCAAGCGCGGCGAAACGATCGATCGCGTCATCTGCGTGCTGCCGCTGTTTCACATTTATGCGCTCACCGTCGTGCTGCTCTCCTCGATCCGGCGCGGCAATCTGATCTCGCTGCATCAGCGTTTCGATGCCGAGGCCGTGATGCGCGACATCGAGGTCAAGCGCGCCACCTACTTCCCGGGCGTGCCCACGATGTGGATCGCAATCGCCGCACTCCCCGATCTCGACAAACGCGATTTTTCCTCGCTCGCCAGCGCCGGCTCCGGCGGTGCGCCGCTGCCGGTCGAGGTGGCCCGGATTTTCGAGCGCAAGGTCGGCATGAAGCTCAAGAGCGGCTGGGGCATGACCGAGACCTGCTCGCCTGGCACCGGCCATCCGCCGGAGGG
>JBLMWS010000087.1:0-6566 GCA_050257355.1 Gemmatimonas sp. | reverse complement strand
TCAACAGCTTCCGCGAAGCGGCGTTCGATTGGAATTGTCCAGTCGTGGTCGGCGCGCACTCCTGTGTCAATTCCTGGGCCGTCGCCTGCAAGGATACGGCCTGGCTGTCGGAGCCGCGTTGGCAAAGCTATAGCAGGCGGGTCGCGACCGGGCTCAATTGCGCGCAGGCCTGGGTTTGCCCGAGCCGCGCTCTCCACGACACGATGGTCGATCTGTACCGGCCGCGTTCCGACGGATACGTGATCTGGAACGGCACGGCGCCGGCCAATAAGCCGGCGCCGGCAAAGGATGATTTCATACTGGCCGCGGGCCGGATGTGGGACGCCGCCAAAAACCTGTCGCAGTTGAAGCTCGCGGCGAACGGGCTCGACTGGCCGATCCTCGTCGCAGGACCGGCTGGGGATACGCAGGATTGTGACCCGGCCATTCAGTTGCTGGGGCAAGTCCGTCATGCCGAACTACATCGAATGATGCGGCGGGCCGCGATCTTCGTCAGCCCCGCGCTTTACGAGCCTTTTGGCCTCTCCGTCCTGGAAGCCGCAGCGGCGGGATGCGCCCTGGTTCTGTCGGACATTGCGAGCTTTCGCGAGCTCTGGGACGAGGCGGCGCTTTTTGTCGACCCGACCGATGCCGAAGCCCTTCGACGTTCGCTGTACGGGCTAAGCACCGATCCCTCAAAACGCGCGGCGTTGCAGCAGGCAGCCCTGGCGCGCTCCCGGACCTACGCTGTGAGGAGAATGGTCGATCATTATGTCGCTCTCTATCAAGGCCTCCTCGGGCCCGCGCCGAACGCGATCCTGACTCCAGCGCTCGAGGTGTCCCTATGAAATGCGTTCTCTTCTATCACGCATTTTCGTCGTGCTGGAACAACGGCAATGCGCATTTCCTGCGCGGCATCGCGCGCGAGCTGCACAGGCTCGGTCATGACGTCGCGGTCTACGAACCTGCGGATGGCTGGAGCCGCGTGAATGCAATCCGCGACGGCGGCGAACATATCCTCCGCGAGGTGCCGCAGCTTTTCCCCGGTATTGCCGTTCGATCCTATGATCGGTCTCTCGACCTCGACGAGGCGCTCGATGCGGCCGACCTCGTCGTGGTGCACGAGTGGAATTCGCCCGAGCTGATCGAGCGCATCGGCCGTCGCCGCGCGCAAGGCGCCCCGTTCACGCTGTTATTCCATGATACGCACCATCGCGCCGTCACTGCCCCGGAGGAACTTGCGCGGTGCGATCTTGACGGTTTCGATGGCGTTCTCGCGTTCGGCGAAGTCCTGCGCCAGATCTATCTCGGCCTCGGCTGGGCAGACAACGCCTTCACCTGGCACGAGGGCGCCGACATCGAGCTTTACCGTCCCCTGCGGGAGGAGAAGACGCAGGACCTGGTCTGGATCGGCAACTGGGGCGACGATGAGCGCAGCGCCGAACTGCGTGAATATGTGATCGAGCCGGTGGCAAGACTGAAGTTGCGCGCCGCCATCCACGGCGTCCGCTATCCGCAAACCGCGCTCGACGAAATCGCCGCGGCCGGTATCACATTCGGCGGCTGGCTTCCGGCGCACCGGGCGCCCCGCGCCTTCGCGCAGGCGCGGGTCACCGTCCATGTGCCGCGCGGGCCCTACGTCCGTGCGCTGCCCGGCATTCCGACGATCCGCATGTTCGAGGCCATGGCCTGTGGTATCCCCATCATCTCGGCGCCATGGGAGGATTCGGAAGGTCTTTTCACGCCGGAGTCCTATCTGCGGGTCGGGAACGGCGCGCAGATGCAGGCCGCCCTCTCTACGCTTCTGCACGATACCGGGTTCGCTGCGGCAATTGCCGACGCCGGTTTCCGGCTTGTGATGGAACGTCACACCTGCCGCCACCGTGCGCTGCAATTGCTCGACATCGTGGAGCACATTCGCGGGCCGCGTAGTCCCGCGGCGCGAACGCAAATCGAGGGAGCGATCGCATGAAGATTTGCTTCTTCGGCTCAAGCCTGGTCTCGTCCTATTGGAATGGCGCGGCGACCTACTATCGCGGCCTCCTGAAGGAGATTGCAGCGCTCGGGCATGACATCACCTTCTTCGAACCGGACGCATTCGAACGCCAGGCGCACCGCGATATCGACGATCCATCCTGGGCCAAGGTGGTGGTCTATCCGGCGACAGCAGAGGGATGGCAGCGCTCGCTCGCCTCCGCGGCCCGCTCGGCTGACCTCCTGATCAAGGCGAGTGGTGTCGGCGTGTTCGACGTCGAGCTGGAAAACGCCGTCGCCGAGATTGCCTCGAAGGCCGTGCGCATCTATTGGGACGTCGACGCTCCGGCGACGCTCGAAGCGATTGCCGCCGATCCGCGCCATCACCTGCGGAACGCCATACCGCGTTACGATCTGGTCCTCACCTATGGCGGTGGCGACCCTGTCGCGCGTGCCTATCGTGCGGCCGGCGCCCGCGATTGCGTGCCGATCTACAACGCCCTCGACCCATCGACGCATCATCCGGCGCCGCCGAGGCCGGAATTTGCCGGCGATCTCGGCCTGCTCGCCAACCGCCTGCCGGACCGCGAACGGCGCGTCGAGCAGTTCTTCATCGAGGTGGCCGAGCGATTGCCTGGACGGAGATTCGTATTGGGAGGCGCCGGCTGGGATTCAAGGCCGATGCCGCAAAACATCCGCAAGTCGGGCCACGTCGGCACCGGCCGGCACAACGCCTTCTTTGCATCCGCGCTCGCCACTCTCAACGTCAACCGGGACAGCATGGCCAGATACGGCTTCTCGCCGCCGACCCGCGTCTTCGAGGCGGCCGGCGCCGGCGCCTGCCTGATCACCGATGCCTGGGAAGGCATCGATCATTTCCTCGAACCCGCTGTGGAAGTACTGGTCGCGGCGAGCGGCGACGACGTGGCCGCACATCTCGACGCGCTCGATCCCGTACGCGCCGAAGCGATCGCGCAACGCGCGCGAAAACGCATCCTGGCGCACCACACCTATCGCCATCGCGCCCGACAATTTCACAACCTGCTCGAACGCATGAACACCAGGACAGAGGCCGCGGAATGAACCTCAAAATCGTCGTCATCGGACTTTCGGTCACCTCGTCTTGGGGCAACGGTCACGCGACCACCTATCGCGCTCTGCTAGAAGCGCTGGCACGGCGCGGCCACCGGGTAACGTTCCTGGAGCGCGACGTGCCCTGGTATCGCAACAACCGCGACTTCACCAAGCCGTCCAGCTGGAACGTCCGGCTTTATCAGCACCTGCAGGACGTGCCACGGTTGTTCGGCTCGCTGATCCGCGACGCCAACCTCGTCATCATCGGCTCTTACGTCCCGGACGGCATAGCGATCGCCGAATGGGTCACGGCGCACACGCAGGGCCTCACGGCATTCTACGACATCGACACGCCGGTGACGCTGGCCGGGCTCGACGAAGGACTCGGCTATATCTCGGCGGCCATGATCCCGCGCTTCGATCTTTACCTGTCGTTCTCGGGCGGGCCCGTACCCGGCATGATCGAAGACATCTATGGCAGCCCGATGGCGCGCACCTTGTATTGCAGCGCCGATCTCGAACTCTATCGGCCGTGCAAGGCGGCTCCGAAATGGTCGCTGGGCTATCTCGGCACTTACAGCGACGACCGCCAGCCACAGCTCGAAAACCTGCTGCTGGCGCCGGCGCGCGAGCTTTCCGATGCACAGTTCGTCGTGGCGGGATCCAAATATCCGGAACGTCTGGCCTGGCCGGCGAATGTCGGCCGCATCGAGCACCTTGCTCCACACGAACATCCGGCCTTCTACGCGCAGCAGCGCTTCACGCTGAACGTGACCCGCGCCGACATGCGCTCGCTCGGCTTCTCGCCGAGCGTGCGCCTGTTCGAGGCGGCGGCCTGCGGCACACCGATCATCTCGGACCGCTGGCCCGGGCTCGAGACGATCTTCACTCCCGGTTCGGAAATCCTGCTCGCCTCCAGTCCGCGCGAAGTCATCCAGATCATCAATGAAATCTCCGACGAGAGAAGGCTATCGATTGCGGAACGTGCGCGTCAGCACATCCAGCGCGAGCACAGCCCCGACCACCGGGCGCGACAACTGGAGAACTACTACCTCGAAGCGGCCGGCAGGCGCCTGAAGGTGCCGGACCGCAATGCCGCCGGACGAACCATGCATGTCGCCGAAATGTAACCTGAACAGATATCACTTGAGCGGATGATGACGATACATACACCCATTGCGAGACAGACCTACGACCGCGGTCCGCGCCGCACGCTCGTCACCGGAGGCGCCGGGTTCATCGGATCGCATTTATGCGACTCGCTGCTGCAACGCGGCGACACGGTGCTGTGCGTCGACAATTTCTTTACCGGCTCGACTCGCAATATCAGGCCGCTGCTCAATCATCCGAATTTCCAATTCATCGAACATGACGTGCGCAATCCGCTTCGCGTGGAGGGCGATCTCGATCGCATCTTCAATCTCGCCTGCCCGGCTTCGCCGAGGCATTATCAGAAGGATCCGATCGGAACGATGAAGACCTGCGTGATCGGCATCATCAACGTGCTTGAACTCGCGCGGCAGAAATCTGCTCGTGTTCTCCAGGCTTCGACCAGCGAAGTCTACGGCGATCCCGAAATCCACCCGCAGCCGGAAACTTACCAGGGACACGTCAATCCGACCGGGCCGCGCGCGTGTTACGACGAGGGCAAACGCGCCGCGGAAACATTGATGTTCGATTATCACCGCGTGCACGGCATGGAGGTCAAGGTCGCCCGCATTTTCAATACCTACGGTCCGCGCATGCTCGAGAATGACGGCCGCGTGGTCTCCAATTTCATCGTGCAGGCGCTGCATGGCGAGCCGATCACAGTGTATGGCAACGGCAATCAAACGAGGAGCTTCTGCTTCATCGACGACCTCGTCCGGGGGCTTGACGTGCTGATGGAAAGCCCGGCTTCCGTGACCGGACCGTTCAATCTTGGAAATCCTCAGGAAATGACGATCGAGGAGGTCGCCCGCGAGGTGCTTGCCTGCACCAACTCGAATTCGCCGCTACAGTTCAAGCCGTTGCCGCAGGACGATCCCAGACGGCGCAAGCCGGTCATCGATGCGGCCGAGCAAGTGCTCGGTTGGCGGCCCCGTGTGCCACTCAGGAAGGGGATCGAAGCCACGGTTGCCTATTTTGCCCTGCAGCTGGCGAGTGGCAACGCGACCGTGCCGCTGACGAGGCGCGGCTCGACGAGGGCGCCCCGCACCCGCTTGACCCTGGCCAGCCAACAATAGCCTTCGGCGATGATCTTGCGAACTTCGCCGGGCGGCCCGATTTCCGGTAACAGCCGTGTCGGACCGGTCACGGCCGGCAGCCGGGAACTTGTGGAGTTTTGGCCACAGTTGTTCGGTTTCGGCCGGCAACCACTACGAGCGCTCCGGGAAATTTAACTTATGAAACTGTCCAACCGAAGTTCCTGTGAAACATTTTTGGCGTTCGAGCATCAGTTGCGGGGCGCGTTCTATGAAATTTGTCGATTCGACCGATGAAAGTTTGCTGGCCTACTACGAGAGCGTCCGGCGGCAGGTTGTCGCCGACAACCGACTGGGGGGACGTTACCGGCTGATCGGCGCAAGCGTGAGAGAATATGCCGATCAGCTGCAACACGAGATGAGCCGCAGGCAACTCCCCTTCAAGCCCATCGACTGGCCGGGCGCTGCTACCGCCGCGAGTTCCAGCTGGCTTTTCAAATGACGTCGGGGTGAAAATCGGGCGATCTCCGGAAACGCTTGCCACCGGCGGGCGTTGGCTTCCTTCAACAGGACGGAGACAGCTGATGAACTTCAAGCTCCTGACTGCAACCGCTGCTCTGGCGGCGGCGATTGCCTCGCCGACCCTGGCCGAGCCGATCGCGCGGGCCGTGCCGGCCCAAAATCGACTCCAGCAAGAGCGCGCCTATTACGGCGGCTATTATCACGATTACTATGGCGACCGCGGCTTCTGGCCCGGCGATGTCGCCGCAGGTGTCATCGGCGGTGCCATCGGAACCGCCGGCGCGATTGCAACCGCGCCGTTTCGCTATGACGCTTACGCCTATAATGGCTATGGGTCCTATCACGGGTTCGTCTGTCAGCCTGGAACGGTCTTCATCGGTACTGATGGTATGCGGCACCTCTGCCAGTAAGTCGCAGACGGCCGATAATATCTGACGCACGGAACAGCTGGGCAAGACCGGCTGGACAGCAAACACGAGTGGCGGTCCGCTTCGGGACCGCCACTTTTAGCTCTGCGCATTTTTCAATTCAGCCGGCCTGTCTAGTTGGCCATGGCTTCGGCCGCATCCCTCACCGTGTCTTCAGGCGTGCACAGCTGAACGTCCGGGGTCATGAAATCAGAGATTTTCATGGCATCCTCCGCTTCGCTTTGGCGACCAACAGGTGGCCGCCAGTCCCGTTCCCGGGACCTTGCGATTTCTCTCTGCCACATCTTCTCTCTGCCACATCGAGCGACCTTGGCCTGGAACGCGGCTCTGGATGCTGCATTAGGGTTGCGACAGGCTGGATCAGCAACGGAGGAGCGTTCCATGATCAAACCTCGCGAGCCGAACG